>JANOCW010000380.1:0-18843 GCA_031412375.1 Gemmatimonadaceae bacterium
AAGTCCTTGTGTACGTCGATCAGCCTGATCATGCGGGTAGGGACAGGGGCGGCGGTCAGCGCGCCGGCCTTTTGCGGCCCGGGAGCGCCGGTCGATCGACAGATCGGCGCGGGAGGGAAAAATGGGCGCCGGTTCATCCGACATCAAGGCGCGGCCGCAAACGACGAACGGCGGAGCATCACGCTCCGCCGTTCTTCATTCACCAGATCTGTCGGTCAGGCCGCGAAGCTACCCAGGGCGCGTCCCACATCGCCTTCGCGAAGGCGCTTGAGCGCGCGATCGCGGAGCTGGCGGACACGCTCGCGCGTAACGCCGAGCATCGAGCCGATCTCCTCGAGGGTGTGCTCTCGCCCACCTTCCAAACCGAAGTACAGGCGAAGGACCTTGGCGTCGCGTGGCGGCAGCGTGCCCAGCGCCTGCTCAATCTCATCGTTGAGGAAGCGGTTCATCGCCTCCTCCTCCGGGTCCGGCATCTCGTCGGCGACGAATCGCTCGATGAGCGAGCGATCGCCCTCGGGATCCATCGGGGCATCGAGGCGGACGTCGCCCGTGTTCAAGGCGGCGAGCGACTGCACGACATCAACCGACAGGCCTGTGAGCTGCGACAGCTCTTCCGGGTTCGGCTCACGACGGAGCTTCTGCCGGAGGATCTCCGACGCCTTGATGATCCGCGAAAGATCGGCCGTACGGTTCAAGGGCACCCGGACCGTCCGGCCCTGGCGGGCCAGCGAGGACAGGATGGCCTGACGAATCCACCACACAGCGTAGGAGATGAATTTCACACCCTGGTCCGGATCGAACTTCCGGGCCGCGGTGAGGAGGCCGACGTTGCCCTCGCCGATCAGATCGATGAGTGGCAGACCCCGGTTCTGGTACTTCTTCGCCACCGAGATGACGAATCGCAGGTTCCGCCGAACCAGTTCCTGGAGGGCATCCTGATCGCCCGCCCGGATCTTCCGCGCGATCTCGATCTCTTCGGTCCCCTTGAGGAGTGGATAGGTGCTCACCTCATAGAGGTACTGGTCGAGAATGTCCCGCTCGGGCTCACTTGGAGCAATTCCGGCCGGTGCCGCACGGCGGCGGCGGCGCTTAACTTCGGTCATCGGGCTATGCCTCGAACGTTCGCGTAATGGTGGTGTCGCTGTTTATCTGAAAGGCGCCGCGTATCCGTCGCCAGCCGATTGCCTGAAATGGGCTTCGCGGCGGGTTGGACAGGCCCCGGCCGCGAAGCGCTGCAAAATACCGGCCCGCGCGTGTTGCGCTAGGGGCAATTTCTTGACATGGGACATACCCCGTCCTAGACTTTGCGGTTCCTGGCGGCTATCCTGCCCGCCGTCCGGGGGTGTAGCTCAGTTGGGAGAGCGCTTGAATGGCATTCAAGAGGTCAGGGGTTCGATTCCCCTCACCTCCATGGCTTTTCTCCTCTCCGTTCCGAGGGGCGGAGGCCGGAGGGTAGGAGGCGCCGGAGTAGTGGTGCAGGCGGAGTGCGAGGCGTCGGCTGCGGGAATAGCTCAGTTGGTAGAGCACAACCTTGCCAAGGTTGGGGTCGCGGGTTCGAGTCCCGTTTCCCGCTCTGCGCGGCTCATCGGGAAGCGCATCATCCACTCGGGTGCCATCAGAACAAGATCCGAGGCACGTCGGATGTTCCGGGTTCCGGACGGGCGGTTAGCTCAGTTGGTTAGAGCGCCACGTTGACATCGTGGAGGTCACAAGTTCGAGTCTTGTACCGCCCATGGCCTCACGGATCCCGTGAGGCCATCGTCGTTTCCGTGCGCCCACGTGCTCCGACGCGTTCGTCGGCGGACCAGCGCGTTCCTGCGGCGCGAGCGTGGTGATTGGGCGCGCCATTTGCCCACTCGCCCTCACATGACAGTGACCGCACCCGTGCATCTCCCGTCCACCGCGATCCACTCGATCCCGGCGCATCGCGATCGGGCGTCGAATGGCGAACTCCTCCCCCGCTAGCGACTACGCCGAGCTGCGGGTGCGGTCGCTCATTTGGCGGCTGCCGCTCGTCGCGGTCGTTCTCGTGGGGCTGCTCGCGCTGCGATATCTGGACGAGCTGCTCGTTCGCGAGCACGCAAATGAGGCAAACACCCAGGCCGTCCAGACGGACGCCCTGCTCGAGAGCTTCCTCCGGCACCGGTTCTCGCTGATCCACAGCGAGCGGGCGCTGATCGCGACGGCGCGAACACCCCGCGAGAGCAGGGATCGATTCGCTACACTCGCGGACCAGATCATGGCCGATGCCCCGGACATGTTCTCGCTCTACCTCCTCGATTCGACCGGCACGGTCACCGAGTCGTTCCGACGGTTGGCAGAGCAGCTTCCTGCGGCGGGTGGAAACCACCTGCTGCGTCCCGACCGTGCCGAGGCGCTCCGCCGCGCACGACGCGAGCGTCGCGTTGCCGTCACGTCGTCACTGACGCTCCTCAACGGCGCGCATGGGATGCTGGTGTACACGCCCGTGGTGCGCCGCGACCGGGTCGTCGGGTTCATTGGCGGTGCATTCGCATACCAGGCGCTGTTCAACGACGCGCTCGCCGGGCAGCTGCAAGGACGCTTCGCGTACCGGATTTCCGACACCTCGGGCGAAGTCATCGCGATCTCGCAGGCATTCCCGCGCCGAGCCGCCCTTCTCGTGACGCGTCCGGTGTCATTCCCGGGAAGCGCAGGCTGGACGCTCGACGTCGCCGTACCCCGATTCCAGCCCGTCATCTCGAGGCTCGTCACGCTGACGGTCGGAGTGCTCCTCCTGCTCCTTGTCATCTTCCTCGTGCTTCGCGAAGAGGCCCGCGCCCGCCGGTTCGCCGCGCACTCGTTCGACCTCGAGATCCTGTCTCGAGATCTGCTCGATGCGAACGTGCGCCTCGAAGAGCGCGCACAACAGATTGCGGAGGCGAACCGCGCCAAGAGTCGCTTCCTGGCGAATGTCTCACACGAGTTGCGGACGCCGCTCAATGCCATCGTCGGGTACAATGCTCTCGCGATCGACGGCATCTACGGCGAACTGCCGGCACCACTCCATGGCGCCCACGTTCGGGTGAAGGCCGCCGCGGAGCACCTTCTCGCGCTCGTCGATGACGTGCTGGACCTCTCGAAGATCGAGGTCGGGCGCATGCAGGTCGATCTCGAGACGGCCGACATCGGTGCCCTGCTCGACAGCGTCGTCACGGTCGTTGATCCGATCGCCGCGGCGAAGGGACTTCGAATCGATGTCATCCTCGGTCGCGACCTTCCCCGCCTTACGACCGATCATCGGCACGTTCGCCAGATTTTGCTCAACCTCGCATCGAACGCCATCAAGTTCACGGAACGAGGATCGGTCACGCTCGTTGCGCGCCTTGCCGAGTCGTCGCAGCCGGACACGGTGCGCATCACGGTGGAAGACACCGGCCTCGGCATCTCGCCCCATGATGTCGGCCGGATCTTCGACGAATTCGAACAGGTGCGTCCGAGCGGGCGGGGAGATTCGCTGCAGAGGGGGACAGGGCTCGGCCTGGCGATAGCGCGAAAGCTCGCGCGTCTCCTCGGAGGCGACATCGAGGTCGTGAGCCAGGAGGGGATCGGATCGCGGTTCACGCTACGGCTGCCGGTGACGTCCCGACCGGTTGGCGGGGACACGGCAATCGAAGGACCCGCGGAGCCATCGTCGCTTGCGAAGCGAGCCGTTGCCGAGCTCGGCGTTCGAAGCGCGATCGGTCAGCGCGAAGCGGACGCGCCCGTTGTGGAGTCAGATGGCGACAGTGATGAGCACGCGGCAGTGCCGGTGTCGCCGCGGCGTAGCGGACTTGACGGGCATCCGCGGGCGGGGTAGTATCATCGCGCTGTGGGCAAACGCAACTGCGTACGCGCTCGGCGGTCGCCAGCTGGCCTCGGCAAGCTGGCGAACTTGTCTAAGCGCCCGTAGCTCAATTGGATAGAGCATCTGACTACGGATCAGAAGGTTGGGAGTTCGAGTCTCTCCGGGCGCATGCGTTGCCCCCCAGCTCGTCTCGACGGGGCGTAGCGTAGCCCGGTAGCGCGCCTGCTTCGGGAGCAGGAGGTCGCTGGTTCAAATCCAGTCGCCCCGACTGTCGGAAGCCCTCTGCGTATGCATGCTGCTGACGCGGGGGGCTTCGTCATCCCGGGATGTCGAAACGAGGAATGAACGTGTTAGGTTGGGTGTGTCCCGGGAATTGTCTTGTCCGTCGATCGCTGTAGAAGCGCGCGTAGCTCAGCTGGATAGAGCGTCGGCCTCCGGAGCCGAAGGTCGTGGGTTCGAATCCCGCCGCGCGCATGAGTTGGATCGCCCGGAGCGAACGAGCATCCTGAGCCACACAGCCTAATGGGTCCCGAGAAGACGAGCTGGAAGTCGCTGATTCCGGGCCTGATCGCCGTCGCCGTGATCGTGCTCAGCACGATCGCGTTGCTCGTCTTCGCTCAGGTTGGCGCGCTGCACGGGGACACCGTCAAGGTCTTCGCCGCAACCGATCAGGCGCGCGGGCTGCTCAAGGGCTCCGACGTCTGGCTCGCCGGCCAGAAGGTGGGTGTCGTCGCCGACATCCGATTCCAGCCGGTCACCACCCCTGTCGCCCAGCGGCTGCTGCTCGAGCTCGAGCTTCTCGAGGAGAATCTGCCGCAGCTCCGCCGTGACTCCTACGCGCAGATACGGACCGGCGGGAGCCTCATCGGCGCGCAGGTCGTCTACCTGACGCCCGGCACCGGCGCCTCACCCGCCGTCGAAGCGGGCGATACGCTGCGCGCGGAGCCACAGGGCGACGCGGAGTCGGTCGCGTCGCAGCTCGCCGGCGCGTCTCAGCAGTTTCCGGCAATCATCAACAATGTCAAGCTGCTTGGCGCCCAGCTCGAGAGCGCACGGGGTACGCTCGGTGCGTTCGGCGCCGAGGAGGGTGTGCAGCGGCTCGGGCGCGTTGGTGAGCGTGCCGCCGATCTGAGCGGGCGGGCGATGGGGGGACAGGGCACCATCGGAATGATCCTTCGGCGCAACGACCACATGGTTCGGGCGCGCAGCGCCATGGCGCGCGCGGACTCGATCAGGACGCTGCTCGCCTCCTCCGCGACGACGTACGGCCGCCTGCGTCGCGACAGCACGCTGATCACCGAGATCGCGAGCGTGCGAAACGAAGTCTCGATCGTGCGCTCCCTGCTCGCGAAGCCAGAAGGCACTGCCGGCCGGGTGATGGCAGACAGCGCCATCGTGCGTCAGCTCGGAATGCTGGAGCGAGAGTTCGGAACGCTGAAACGCGACATCATGCGCGATCCTCTCCGCTTCTTCGGCTTCTGAGGGGAGGCGCCGCCCAAGGGTGCGCCACGCGGGGCGGCACGGATTGCCTTGACCCGGTTTTCCGGCCCTGCTAACTTCGACTGCCCTCCCCGACGCTCTGGCGTCGCGCACCACCGTTTCCCTCCAGCCCAGCCGTCCGTCGTTGTTGATGCGCCGACGCATCGCACGGCGCTTCGCCATTGAGTGCGCCTCAGCCCGTCCCGCGCCATGGCGTCCTTCGCGGAGCATCCTGCTCGTGGACATCGCTGAACTCAAGCGGAAATCGGTCGCCGAGCTGCATGCGATGGCTGATGACCTCAACATCAGCAATTTTTCGGGGCTCCGGAAGCAGGACCTGATCTTTCGAATCGAGCAGAACCTGCTCGATTCGGACATCGTGCTGCGAGGGGAAGGCGTGCTCGAGATCCTCGCCGAAGGCTACGGGTTTCTTCGCAGCCAGGATTGGAATTACCTGTACGGCCCGGACGATATTTATGTCTCACCCTCGCAGATCAAGCGCTTCGGCCTGCGCACGGGTGATACGGTGCTCGGCCAGGTCCGCCCCCCGAAGGAGTGGGAGCGGTATCTCGCATTACTCAAGGTGGAGTCCATCAACGGCGACGATCCTGACACGGCGAAGGTCCGTGTCGCCTTCGACAACCTGCGGCCCCGGTATCCGGACGGTCGACTTCGACTCGAGACCCGCAGCGGCGACCTCAGCATGCGGGTCGTCGACCTCATCGCGCCGATCGGCAAGGGCCAGCGAGGCCTGATCGTGTCTCCGCCGCGCGCGGGCAAGACCATTCTTCTCCAGAAGATGGCCAACGCGATCTCGGAGAACCATCCGGAGGCGACGCTGATCGTGCTACTGATCGATGAGCGGCCCGAGGAAGTCACGGACATGCAGGCCAACGTGCCGGGGGCCGAGGTCATCAGTTCCACGTTCGACGAGCCGGCAGACCGTCACGTTCAGGTTGCCGACATGGTGATCGAGAAGGCCAAGCGACTGGTCGAGCATGGCAAGGACGTCGTCATCCTTCTGGACTCGATCACGCGCCTGGCGCGCGCGCACAACGTCGTCATGCCGCATTCGGGAAAGATCCTGTCGGGCGGCGTCGACGCCAATGCGCTGCACAAGCCAAAACGCTTTTTTGGCTCAGCGCGGAACATCGACGAAGGTGGCTCGCTCACCATCGTGGCGACCGCGCTCGTCGACACGGGCTCGCGCATGGATGAGGTCATCTTCGAGGAATTCAAGGGCACCGGCAACATGGAGCTCGTGCTCGATCGCAAGATCGCCGACCGAAGGGTGTTCCCGGCGATCGACATCCAGAAGTCGGGGACCCGGAAAGAGGAACTGCTCTTCGACCCCGTCGAGATGAACCGGGTCTATCTCCTCAGGAATTTCCTGGCCGACATGCCACCCGCCGAGGCGATCGAGTTCCTGCTGCAGCGTATGCAGAGGACGAGGAATAACAAGGAGTTTTTCGTTTCGATGGCGGAGGGGTAGCTTCCGGCGGAGCGGGGCTCCCACCGGCTATATTCCTCCCGTGTCCGACACACGGGGGCGCCAGCTGGCGGTGGACTATGGCGAGAAGCGAATTGGCTTCGCGGTGAGCGATCCGAGCGGGACGATCGCCTCGCCGGCCGGCTTCCTCCTGCGTCGCCCCGGAAAGCGCCCGCCGATTGCGAAGATCATCGCCCGCGCGGCAGAGCTCGAAGCCCGCGGATATGTGATGGGCCTGCCGCTCGATGAGCAGGGCGAGGATACGCCCCGGGCACGCGAAGTACGGATTGTCGGCGATGAGATCGCGAAGCGGACGGGGCTTCCCGTGCGCTTCGTCGATGAGCGATTCACGACGGCAGCCGCACAGCGAGCCATTCGTGACATGAATGGAACGACACGCGGACGACGGGGCGACGTCGACGCGCTGGCAGCCACAATCCTGCTCCAACATGCGCTTCAGCTTCCGGGCTGACCTTCGCGCAGCGGCGGTCACGGGTTTCGCCCTTGCACTGGCCTGCGGTGGCAGCAACTCGGACATGCCGCCGACACGCGTGGTCATTCCGCCGGGAGCGAGCTTTCGGGCGACGACGGACTCCCTGGTCAGTGCGGGGGTCGTCTCATGGCCGCGATTGTTCAGGATATATGCAACGGTGCGGCGGGAAGATCGTGGCGTGAAGCCGGGGACCTATCTGCTGCGACCCGGCACACCCTGGTCCGCGGTCCTCCATTCGTTGAACGCGGGCACGGGGCTCGTGCACACCCTGACCGTCCCCGAAGGCTACGCGCTCGCCACGATCGAGCCCCTCATCGCCCGCACGCTCGGCGTGCCAGAGGACTCCGTGGCTGCGGCTGTCCGCGACACGGCGATCCTGCGACGCCTGGACATCCCGACCCCCACGCTCGAAGGGTATCTGTTCCCCGACACCTATCAGTTTCCCGACGGGGCGACGGCGCGGGACGTAGTGGCGGAGATGGTGCGGCAGTTCGAGGACAAGTGGGATCCCGCGTGGGACGTGCAGCTCGAGAGGATGCTCATGTCGCGGCATGCGGTGGTGACGCTGGCGTCGATCGTCGAGAAGGAGGCACGGCTAGCGGAGGAGCGACCCATCATCTCCGCCGTTTACCACAATCGCCTGCGGGTCAACATGCCGCTGCAGGCTGATCCGACGGTGCAGTATGCGCGCGGCGTCCATACATCGCGCGTGCTCTATCGCGATCTCGAGATCAGGTCGCCGTACAATACCTACCAGCGCACAGGTCTCCCCCCGGGACCGATCGCTTCGCCGGGACGGGCAAGCATCGAAGCCTCGCTGTTCCCAGCAGATGTCCCGTATCGGTACTTCGTCGCGCATCCGGATGGCCACCACGAGTTTCGGGTCACCTTCAAGGAGCACAAGGCCGCGCGAAACAAGGTCCGACGCGCGCAGCAGGCTCGGCCGGCACGCAAGGCGCCGTAGGACCTGGGCGGTGGCTCACGGCACTCAGCGCGCTTTCAGGCGGGGCGCGTCCTGACCACGGCGCGCTTGCGAACCACCGCGCCATCGGAAGGCGACATCGGGTGCATGGAGCTCCTTGCCCCTCCGCCGTCCCTTCCGTACCCGTGGCGTCGTGCTTGCCCGCATCTCACGCTCGATCATCCGGAACACCGGGGGAAGGAGGAAGAGGTCGGTGAGCTCGGGGTCGAATTGCGTGCCCCGCCCGGCCGCAATCATTTCCGCTGCCTGGGCGTTCGTTCGCCCATCACGGTATCGCCGCCGATGTGTGATCGCATCGAACGAGTCCGCGATCGCAACCACTCTCGCGGCGATCGGTATCCGGCGGCCGCGAAGCTTCCGCGGGTAGCCGGTGCCATCCCACCGTTCGTGATGCGCGAGGACTCCCTCCTCGAGGTCGGGATAGAACGACGACAATGGCGTCAGGACCTGCGCGCCGCGACGAGGGTGGGTCGCGATGGCGTTCCACTCTTCGGGTGACAGGGTCGACTCGTCGTGGATAATGTCGAAGAGCGCCTCGTGAATCTTCCCGATGTCATGGAAGAGTGCGACACGCTCGATCGTCAGGCGCGTCCTGGCGTCGAGGCCAGCGGCATCCGCGAGGGTGAGGGCGTATCGCGCGACCCGGCGAACATGCGCGCCCGTCTCGTGATCGTTTGCATCGATGGCGTTGAGGAGCGTTTCGAGGGCGGCGGCCGTGAAACGCTCGGCTGCGCGACGGGCGATTCGCTCGCGCCGCAGATGTGTTCCGGCGAGAACACCGACGGTGAGCGCTCCTACGCCGAGCGCGAGTTGACGAGGCATGTCGAGGGCAAGCGCAAGAAGCGTACGGGGCAGCCAGCGGCGGCTGCGTCCTGTCAGCCACCGGTGCTCGCCCCTACCTTCAGCCATGCCGCGACCTCGACCTCCCCGAGCCGAACAACCCGGTCAGGCGCGGACTCACGGAGATGTCGCCGTCGTGGAGGCGCGTGGCGCGCGTCGCTGGGAGGAGGGGCATCCGTGGATCTTTCGCAGCGATGTCACGGTTCGTCCCGCCGTCGGCCCCGGGATCGTGCCGGTTGCGGATGCCGCGGGGCGTCCGCTCGGCTGGGCGCTCTGGAGCCCGGCGTCGGAGATCTCGCTTCGGCTCATCGAGCGCGATGCGCGGGAGCGAATCGACGGCGCCTGGTGGCGAAAGCGGATCGCGGCGTCCGCTCTCCGACGCCAACAGCTCGTCGGACAAACGAGCGCCTATCGCGTCATACACGGCGAGGCGGATGGACTGCCCTCGCTGACCTGCGACCGCTACGACCGATGGCTGGTGGTGCAGTTGATGAGCGCAGGACTCGAGCAGTCACGCCGCGAGATTGTCGAGGCACTCGTCGATGTCACGGGTGTCGAGGGCATCCTCGCGCGGAATGACGCGGCGGTGCGAACGCGCGAGGGATTGACGCGGGAGACGGTGCTCCTCCACGGCGACGTGCCGCGCGAGATCGAGGTGTTGGAGCACGGCGTTCGATATCTGGCAGATCCGTGGACCGGACAGAAAACAGGGGCGTTTCTCGATCAGCGCGAGAACCGCGTGTTCATTGGAGATCTCGCCCGCGGCCGGGCGCTCGACTGCTTCAGTTACCACGGGTCATTTGCCCTGCACCTGGCGAGGCAGGCCGACCACGTTGTGGCGCTCGACAGCTCGGGTCCCGCCCTCGCGCGGGCGGGGGAGAACGCGGCACGCAACGGCTACGCGCACATCGAGTTTGTCGAGGCGAATGCCTTCGACTATCTCCGGGATCGCGACCGGGCGGGTGACCGATTCGACACGATCGTTCTCGATCCGCCCGCGTTTGCGAAGAACCGGGGGGCGATTCCGGCGGCGATCCGTGGCTACAAGGAGGTCAATCTTCGAGCGATGAAGCTGCTCGCCCCCGGAGGACTCCTGTACACCGCGAGCTGCAGCTTTCACATCACGAAGCCGCTGTTCCTCGAAATGCTGCAGTCGGCGGCTGCAGACAGTGGGCGCCGCATCGCATTGCGCACGATCAGGGGCCAGCCGCTCGATCATCCGGAAGTGCTGACCATTCCGGAAACCGGGTACATCAAGGGCGCCCTGCTCGAAGCGCTCGACTAGCGCCGTCGCGTCATTCCGGCTGGCACTCGGGACAGAAGAATGTCGAACGCCCTGCCTGCACGATTCGCCCGATCGTCTCTCCGCAGCGACGGCAGGCCTTTCCGTGGCGTCCGTACACGGCAATGCGGCGAGACTCGCGGGCATCCTTGTAGCGCCCGGGGAGGCGGCCGGCCGGTCCGAGAACCTGGCGGATCGCCTGGATGAGCTGCCTGATCCGATCGTGACTCATCTCCGCAGCGACGGCCGTGGGACTGATCCTCGCTCGCCACAGTGCTTCGGATGCGTAGATGTTCCCAATGCCGGCGATGATGCGCTGATCCAGAAGCACGGGCTTGATCGGTCCCCGCCGTCGCACGAGCGCCGCCAACAACGTCGACGGGGTCAGCGCCGGATCCGAGGGCTCGACGCCCAGGTCGAGAACGGGTGGGGCATCGGCAGCGTGCAGCTCCACCGTCGAGAGGGCGCGGGGATCGACGAGCGAGATGCGAGTGCCGTCATCGAGGTCGATGGTGCCCCGGGCAAATTTCGGGAGTGGATCATCGCTGCGTCCGATCTCCCAGTCGCCGGCCATGCGAAAATGGATGTGGAGGACGCGGTGATCCTCGAATTCGAGGAGCTGGTGCTTTCCACGGCGGATGACGGCGGTGATTCGTGCCCCGCGCAACGTCCGGAGCCCATGGGGCGACACGCGCCGGCGGAGCGCGGGGTGTAACAGCGAGACCCGATGCACGACATGGCCGACTGCGGCCTTTCGCAGAATTCGTGCGGCACGTTCGACTTCCGGCAGCTCTGGCACGAGAGAAGTCCCGATTGCGATTGACAGGTGGACGCCCGCGGGGACAAGATGCCTGCGTGCCGACAGATGCGGTATTCCGTTCGCCCATCGCGCCAACCGGGCCCACGCATGCCGCCGCCGTCCGGCGAACGCTCGGCATCATTCTCGTTCTGAACCTGATCGTCGTCGCTATCAAGGTAGCCGTGGGCTGGCGAACCGGGACGCTCGCCGTGCTCGGTGCGGCGCTCGAGTCGGCGCTGGATACGCTGAACAACGTCATCGGGATGGTACTCGTGACCCTCGCGGCACGCGCCCCGGACGACGACCACCCCTATGGTCACGACAAGTTCGAGACGATGGGCGCCTTGGCCATTGTCGGGTTCCTCTCCATCTCGTGCTTCGAACTCCTGCGTGAGGGGATCCAGAAATTCCGGAGGCACGAGGAGCCCAGACCGCCGGAGCCGATCGAGATCGCGCTGCTCGCCGCCACCGTGCTGGTGAACATTTTCGTCGTCGTCTACGAGCGCCGGCGTGGTCGAGAGCTCCGAAGCGGGTTCCTGCTCGCCGACGCAGCCCACACGAGCAGCGATACCTATGTCACGTTGCTGGCGGTGGGATCGATGCTCCTGTCGCTCGTGGGGCTGGGGCGATTCGACGCGGCACTCGCGATTCTCGTGGCGATCATCATCGCATTCAGCGGATACCGCATTCTCAAGGGTACCATTCCGATCCTCGTCGACGAACGTGCGGTGGACGCCAACGAGATCCGGAGGGTCGTCAACGGAATTTCACGAATTGGCGCTGTGCGAAAGGTTCGCTCGCGATCCGCCGCCTCCGGGTTGCTGTTCGCCGAGCTTACGATCGTTGTCGATGGCGAGAGCACCGTTGCCCAGGCTCATCAGCTGGCCGATGAAGTGGAATCGCGAATCACCGAGCAGCTGGGCGTGTCGGATGTCACGGTGCACGTGGAGCCGCCCTAATGGCTCCCACTTGCGCGAGTCGAGGGAACCGGTAGGTTACGCGCATCCTTTTCCCCTCCCCTGCATGACCCACCGCGCACCACGCTCGCTCAAGCACGAGTACGAGCTGTTCGTGGAAGAGGAGATCGAGAACTACAAGGATTCCATCCCGCGTTCGGCGCTCCTGAAGATCGGAGATGAAGCCGTCGCATCCCTCGGCGGCCAGATGCAGCTCGCTCTCACCGAGCTCCTGCTGTGCGAGGAAGTCGATCGACTCATTCGGGCCCGCCTGCGGCTCCCGACATACCGAACCTGGCGCACGCGACGCGTGAAGCTGCTCGAGCGCTATCGGACCCCGGAGCATTGGGGACTGCCGGCGGACGGCGCGCTGGTCCGCGATGTTCAGCCTGCCGCCGAAGGGCACGTCCTCCTCGCGGGCGACACTGGCGAGGGAACAGCGCTCTACCTCGCGGCCCACGGGTCGGATGTGACGGCGCTCGATCAACAACCAGGTGCCGTCGAGCGCGTCATCGCGGCCGCGCAGGCGGCGGGACTGATGGGGCGCGTTCGGGGGTATGCGGCCGACATCGGCCACTGGTCACCGGACGTTCCGTTGAGTGCTGTCGTCTGCTCCTCCAGCGCGTTCACCCATCTGTCGATGTCCGACCGATGGCGCGTGATCGACACGCTCCAGGACGCCACATGCCGGGGGGGCGTCCACCTCGTTGCCTCGATCGCCGGACGTGACGCCGAAATGACCGTCGCCGATCTTCGGTCCCGATACCGAGGCTGGGAGATTTCGGTGCGTCAGGATGCGCCCTCGTCGGAGGCTTTTCTCGCCCGGAAGGCGGTGGCGTAACGAATCGAAACGCCGGGGTGTCATCCGTGTGTGTCACTATGCTACAGCCGACGCTTGCAAACGTCGGCTGTTTTGTCATAAAACGTTGACTGGGAACGAGTTAGACAGTACGGACCGGATGGCACCGGGAGTGCTATAGGGAGGGGTCCGCGGCTGCGCGCAGGTTGGTGAGTTGCACCGCGGTACGTCCCACGGAGGTAATGACAATGGCAGACGAACGTCCCGATACAGCCGACAGCGAGCCGGTCGGCATCGTGATTTCGCGTGGTTCACGCCGAGAGGCGGCTCCGAAGTTCTCCGCCTACGTGTGGGGGCCTGCTCCAGAGACCGTCAGCGAAGAGGCGTCCAAGGCCGCCTAACTTCGTCAGCGCCAGCACGTTGACAATGCCCCGTGCGCCATTCGCACGGGGCATTGTCGCATCGGACGGTATGGCGCTTGCGCTCCGCGCGGCCGTGCGAGCGACCTTCGAGGAGTGGGAGAACGACCGACAGGTACTACTGGGCCAGCGGATCTCGTCGCTCGGCCTGTCGATGCGCGGGTCGCTGGTGGAGCGGCTTGTGACGCAACTATATGAAGAGCTCGGCGCCAGGGGCCTCGCCTTCCGCCCCCCTGTGTACCTGAGTGATCAGTGGGGCTGCCCCGACGACACCCCGTTGATCGGGGTTCCCTTCTACCTCGCCGATCCGCGGCTCGCCCGGCTCGAGGAGGAGAACGCGGTCGAGGTGGAGGGTGAGCGGGACGTCATGCGCTACCTTCGCCACGAGGCCGGCCACGCTTTCAATTACGCCTACCGGCTCTACGACCGTGCCGACTGGCGAAAGACGTTTGGTCCGTACTCTCGCCCGTATCGCGAGCGATACCGCGCGGATCCGTTCTCGAGGGCGTTCGTCCGGCACATCCTGGGATGGTATGCGCAGAAGCATCCCGACGAGGACTTCGCGGAAACGTTCGCGGTGTGGCTGACGCCGGATCTCGACTGGCGAACCCAGTACGCCGGGTGGCCCGCGCTCACGAAACTGGAGTACATGGACTCCGTGATGCGCGAAGTGGGGGCGACCACGCCAGACGCCCCGAGTCTGACGGATGATGACCTGCCGGTGGAAGCGATGCATTACACCGTCGGGGAGCATTATCGCGACGCCCAGGAGCAGATGCCGATCGACGATGAACGGCATTTCGACGGCGACTTACGAAACGTCTTCGCGGACAACGCTGATGCTCCCACGGGCGAGGGTGCCGGCACGTTCATGAGAAGGCATCGGCGTGAGATCGTCGGGCGCATCGCCTACTGGACGGGAGAGAGCGCGCCGTCGGTGCGCGGGTTCATCGACTTTCTCGCCGCGCGGGCGGATGCGCTCGAGCTCCGGGTGCGCGGGCTCGAGGCAGCGACACTAATCGAGCTGACTGCGTTCGGAACGGCCGTCATGATGAATTACCGGTACACCAACACGCTGGATGTGACGGCGCCGAACGAAGCGCCGCCGGCGATCCCGGGAGCCCCCCAGGGCGCTCCCCCGTGAGCGTCGCTCGACGGGACGCTTCGTCTCCAATCGGCAACGAGGTCAGGTCGTGAAGATCGTGCTGCTGCATACTCGCGACGCATCGGAGCCGCCCGAGGATCCCGTGCTCGCCCAGATCGAGGCGGCCTTCGCGGCGCTCGGACACACGAGCCGACGGCTGATGGTGGACACGGACGTGGAGCCGCTCGTGTCATCGCTCCAGCAGGACCGCCCCGATCTCGTGTTCAACATGGCGGAGGCGTTCGCGGGGAAGAGCGCCCTCGAATCGAATGTCGCGGCGCTCATGAACCTCCTGCACCTGCGCTACACCGGATCGAGTCCCGCGGGCCTCATTGTGGCCGGCGACAAGACGCTCACGAAGAAAGTCCTCACGTTTCACGGCCTCCTGACTGCGAAGTTCGCGACAGTCTTCCGGGGCGCGGTCGATTGGGCCGGCGACATTTCCTTTCCGCTCATCGTGAAGCCGCCGCAGGAGGACGCATCGCTCGGCATCACAGGCAAGTCGGTGGTTCGGAATGTCCAGGAGCTACTCGGAAAGATTGCCGAGATGCAAACGGAGTTTCAGCAGCCGGCGCTCGTCGAGGAGTTCATCGATGGTCGGGAGTTCTACGTCGGCGTATTGGGAAACGTGAACGTGAAGGCGCTGCCGGTGATCGAGATGGATTTTTCGGGATTCCCTGCCGATCGACCAAAGATCGCGAGCTGGGAGGCGAAGTGGGGCGACGAGGGCGATGAGAAGGGCGCCGAGTTCGCGGGCACGAAATCGGTGTTCCCGACGGATGTTTCCGAAGAGCTGACGGCCAAGATGCAGACGGTCGCCGTGGAGGCCTTCCATGCGCTGCGACTTCGGGACTACGCGCGCATAGACCTGCGCGTCACGCCGGGGGGGGATGTGTACATCATCGAGGTCAACCCGAACTGCTATCTCGAGCGATCGGCGGAGTTCTCGATGGCGGCGGAGAAATCAGGACTCGACCACACGGTGCTCATCGAACGCATCCTCGAGCTTGCGATCGGGCGATACTCACGCTGAGGGGCTGGGAGGAGAAGCGGAGTCGTCAGTCGTCAGTGGTCAGTCGTCAGCTTTCAACCCAGTGCTCGACGAGTCGTTGACGTGCCCGTGGGAGGTGGCGAATCCTCGGGTTCCCTCGACGGCACTGACGGACAACAAAAAAGCCGGCACTGTGCCGGCTTTCTTGTTTGCGACGACCGACCTTTATCGCGAGGACTTCTTCCGCGACGACTTCCGGCCGCTCTTCTTCGATGCGCCCTTCCGTGCGGACTTGCGGCCGCCCTTCTTCGCGGCGCCCTTGCGTGCACCCTTGCGCGAGCTGCTCTTCTTGCCCGCAGACTTCCTGCCGCCCTTTTTCTTGGTAGCCATGTGTGGTCTCCAGTACTGGTGTGGAACACTCGACCGATCCCCCGGTGGATCGGTGAGCATGGCGCTCGCTCGTCGTGACGCGGTCGCCCTACACGGCCTCCGAGAGGCACGTGAAGCTCGCACTGCAATGAGCAATGCCGCTCGTTGCAGTTGACGGCAGTGTATGGCTTTGCGTAACAGAAGCTCGCGTGAGTTCTGTCAAATGGCGTCGCTCAGGCTCGTGAAGGTGAAGTCACGGACCTTCAGTGGCGGAACAACGATCGCCGTTCCGGGACCACCTGCCTCGCTCGCGCTTACGCGCACAGGGGTACCCATCGCTTCGATGTTGTTGAGCATGAAAATTGGCGACTCGTTGAACCGCAGGTTCTTGACGGCTCTCGTGATCTTCCCGTTCTCCACCAGGAAGGTGCCGTCGCGCGTGAGACCGGTATAGAGGATCGTCCGCGCATCGACGCCGCGGATGTACCAGAAGCGGGTGATGAGAAGGCCACGGCGAGTGGAAGCGATCATCTCATCCATGGTGGTGGAGCCACCGGACATCCGGAGCGTTCCGGCGACAGCCGACGGTGTGCGAGACTGGCGCCCTGCCCAGTACCGGTCGTAGGCGAGATTCCGGACCACACCATTCTCGATCCACACGGTCCGTGCGAGCGGGAGGCCGTCGGCGGTGAACGGCACCGCGGGCGCCTCCGGATCGAGCGGGTCGCTGAGGAGACTCACGCGCTCGTCGACGACCTTGAGCCCAACCTTGTTGCCGCCACCGGGGCGTGAGAAGAAGGACCGACCTTCATCTGCAGATCGCGCGCTGAGGGGGCCCGCGATGAGCTGCACGAGGTTGCCAACGGCGGTCGGCTCGAGGATGACCGTGTAGCGTCCGGGCTCGATGGCCACGGGACTCCGCGAGAGTTTTGCTTTCTCGATGGCGCGTGCACCGAAGGCAGCGGGGTCGAGGCGCGCCCAATCATGGTGTGCGCCTCCGGCCCAGCCGGACCCCGTGCCGTCGGGCGTGCGGACGGTCGTCGTGAGGGCGCACGACGTCGACCGGTGATACGCGAACAGCCCACGCGAGTTCGCCACCGCGAACGCGCCGGCGTTCGCCTCCAGGTAGCCCGTCGAGGTCAGATTGGCGGCGCGCGCCGGTGTCGCGATGAGCCGAACCGCGTTCGCGCGCTCCGTCGGCTCGAGGGACGCGGTCGCCTCGCTCCAGCCTGGCGCGTCCGCGTACTGTTGTTGCCCGAGCAGTGGAAGGGCTTCAGGGTCCTCGGGAGACAGACGTGCAAGTCGTTCGGCCATCTGCACGGCGTCCCGCAGCGATTCATCCGCAAGACGATTCGTGCTGGCACCGCCGGTGCGTGTTCCGTAGCTGCTCTGCACGGTGACCGTCGCGTTGTAGCTGTCGCCGGCCGTCGAGATCTGGTTGACGGCGAATCGCGTATTCCCCTGCTGGCCGCTGGCGATGGTGACACGGGTCTCCCCTGCCGTGGCGAAGCCGAGCGCGCGGCGCGCGATGTCCTCGCATTCACTGCGCGACAGGTGGCGCGCGGCGAGGCGCAGCGAGCGGAGTGCACTCATCCGGTGCGTCCCGTGTTGATGACGCTGACCTGTCGGAAACGACTCGGCACGCAGCCGTGGCTCACGGCATTCGACTGGGTTGGCTGGCCTTTCGCGTCACCGTAGGCGCCGCAGAGGATGTAGCTGCGCGGACCGCCGATCATGTCGAGCGAGTTCCAGAATTCCGGGGTCCGAATCTGGTACGCGACATCCTTGAGCATGCCGACGATCTTCCCGCCACGCACTTCGTAGTAGAGCTGGCCGCCGAACTGCGCGTTGTAGCGTTGCTGGTCGATCGAGAACGAGCCGTCGCCGACGATCGCGATTCCGCGGTCGGTGGCGGCGATGAGATCGTCCCACATGAGGTCCTGCTCGCCGGGGCGCAGCGACACGTTCGGCATGCGCTGAAACTGGACGTCGGAAAAGGACTGGGCATAGGAGCACCCATGCGAGCGCGTTTCGCGGCCCTGCTGCCTGTACCACCAATCGAGCCACGGCGCCTGCTCGCGGGTCGTCTGGTAGTCGCTGAACACGCCATTCCGGACGATGAGAAAATCCTCGGGGGCTACCCCATCATCATCCCAGCCCGTCGTCGCGAGGCCGCCGATCTCCGACCGGTCACCGCGGATGTTCATGAACTCCGGCCCGTAGCGCAGCTTGCCGAGGACCGACTCCGGCGGTGCGACGAAGCTCGTTCCCGCGTAGTTGGCCTCGTATCCCATGGCGCGATCGAGCTCCGTCGGGTGCGCGATCGATTCGTGGATGGTGAGCCACAGGTGTGTCGGGTCGAGAATCAGGTCGTACCGCCCGACGTCGACAGCCTTCGCCGAGAGCTTCCGCACCGCCTCTTCAGCCCATCGCGGAGCGTTCTCGACGAGTCGGGAGGCGGTGACGTGTTCGTACCCGCGGGCCATCGGCTGAATGTCCGTGGAATTGCGCGACTGGAAATCGGAGGAGTCCGAGGACACCGCCGTGACGGACATTGACGGCAGCGTTCGGTAGTAGCTCTGCACCGTGAACGTTCCATCGGTATTCGCGTACGTCTTCTCGCTCCGGTAAAACGACATGGAGGAGCTGACGAAGCGTGCACCGGTGACGCCCATCGCGGCCTGATTCGCGGAGAGGAGCAGCGCCACCTTGTCCTCGATCGCGATGGAGAACGGGTCCACCTCGATCGGGCTGCGCCACACGCCGTTCGGTGTCGGGGCCGCTGGCGCGAGTGTGACGGGGCGCACGAGCGCGGAGCGATTCGCCTGCGCCTGCGCGACAGCCTGTCGAGCGACGCGCTCAATCTCGAGCGTGGTGAGGTCATGGCTCGCCGCAAAACCCCATGCGCCGTCGACGAGGACACGGATCCCGAAACCGAAGCTTTCGCTGTCCGACAGGCCCTGGACGCGACGCTCGCGAGTCGAGACGTTCTGGTT
>JANOCW010000381.1:0-26425 GCA_031412375.1 Gemmatimonadaceae bacterium
CTTGAGGTATTCGGTGAACTCAGGCGTGACGTGGTAGCCCAGCTTGCGCATGTCATCCACGCGGAAGGTGAGGCTCTCGGCGCACGCGGCGATGGTGGCGAGCGGGTTGTTGATCTCGTGCATCACGCCGGCGGCGAGCTGACCAATGGCGGCCAGCTTCTCCGCCTGGGAGAAGCGGTCCATGGCCTCGCGCCAGTCCGTGATGTCCTCGCCGATGGTGATGACGTGAGTGACTGATGCATTGTCGAGGCGCATCGGGATCTTCGAGATGCGATAGGTGCGAAGGTCGCCGGTCGCGCTCGACTCCATCTGGAACTGCTGGATTGCCCCAGTCAGGAAGACGTCATCGAATTCGCTGCGGAGGAGCTCCTCGGGCTGGCGGTGGAGGATCTCGAAGATCGTCCGGCCGATCGCTTCTTCCCGCGATACGCCCTGCATTCCCGTCTCGCGCTTGCGGTTCCACGCCTGGATGCGGTAATCACGATCGATGACGTGCAGCCCGATGGGCAGCGAGTCGATGATCCGCTCCGTGAAGCGGCGCTGTTCATCAATCTGGCGCGTCCGGACCTCGACCTCGACCGCGAGCTGTCGCGAATGCTCGGAATGCGAGAGAAAGGGAGCCAGCAGGTTGGCGAGGATTCCGAAGAGCACGCGCTCCTCGGCAGACAGCAGCTTCGTTCGCCGGGCGGAGAGGGCGCCGATGCGTCGTGCGCCGGTTTCGAGCGGAAGGACATGCAGATCGTCGATGGCCGTTCGGGCAGTGCTGCCCAGCGCCGCCAGCGCCTCGTCTCCGCGGGTCTCCTCCCCCCCGCTCGCCCACGCGCGATTGAGCCCCCGCGGAGAGTGAAGCCACACGACGCACTCGCGCGCGTCGAGCACGCGTCGAATGGTGTCGAGAATCGATGCGATGACGTCTTCCAGAGGCGCGGCCGAGGCGAGTCGGGCGGCGACATCCGAGAGCGCGGTAAGCGACGTGAGTGCGGGCGTGCTGCCCGCCGTCGGGGTGAAGCTGGTGGTACGAGCCACTGCGTCCTGGCCGCGGGAAAGGAAGGAGCATCGGAAGAGTAAGGGGCCACGCTCGCCCCGGACAAGATGACCGAGAGGGCCCCCGCGTCACGCTCTGCTCGGTTGACCGACATTGCGTCGGCCTGACAGGCGGATTCGGTCGATCTGGCAAACTATGGCAGGTATGGGGGTTGCCCAGACTTCGGCCCGCCTACCAAACCTCAAACTCAAACACAGGAGACGACGCCATGTATCGCACCATGCTGACCGCCCCCGTCTTCGGCCTCCGCCGTGAGATCGACCGGCTGTTCGAGGACACATTCTCCCAGGGAAGCAACGGCACCGGCTGGTCACCCGCAGTCAACATTCGTGAGACCCCCGACGGATTTCACTTCGACGTCGAGCTCGCCGGATTCAAGCCGGAGGATGTCGAGCTGACGTGTGATAACGCCGTCCTGACCCTCCGCGGGGAGCGGCACGAGGAACGGAAGGAGGGCGACGACGCCCGATATCACCTCGTCGAGCGCCGGTACGGCGAGTTCACGCGCTCGTTCCAGTTGCCGCAGGGTGTCAACGACGACGCGATCGAGGCCGAGTTCGACAATGGCCTGCTGCGCGTGCGGGTGCCCAAAGCGGAGATCCCGCAGCCGCGGCGGATCGACATCCAGGGCGCGAGCCAGGGGCGGCCGGAGGGCCAGGGCGCAATTCGGGGGAGCACCGGCAGCGAGAAGGATCGGTCGGTAGCGAAGGAGACCCCAGCGGCGAAATCGCAGAACCAGCGCGGTGAGCTGGCGGGGGCGGGCTCCCGCTAGGACGCGAGCGAGCCGACCGTGGCCGGTGACGGGTGCATTGCCACCGGCACGGCCCCGGTTCACGCGGTCAGCAACAAATCCGGCGCCCTCGCAAGGGGGCGCCCTTCAGCTCAGCGGGTGCCCGCCGCGGCCGAGAGCTCGGCGATGTGGGCGAGGATCTCGCTGTTTTCGCGGCGATGCGACGGGTTGTCCTCGACGTGGGCCCAGCGAACGACGCCTTCACGGTCGATCAGGAAGTACGCGCGCGTGGAGAAGAAGCGATCCTCGATGAGGACGCTGTAAAGCCGCGAGACCTCCCGCTTGAAGTCGCTGAGCATCTCGGCGTGCATCCCGTACTTCGACTTGTACTCCTTGAGCGTCGGAGTCGAATCGACGCTGATCGGAAGGATGGCGACTCCGCTCCCCTCGAACTGATCGAATCCCTCACTCAAGTCGCACAGCTCCTCGGTGCACGTGCTCGTGAAGGCGAGCGGGAAGAAGGCGAGCAGGACCGCGCGCTCGCCGCGGAAGTCCCGGAGGCTCACGTCTTCGCCCGACGTCGAGGGCAGCGTGAAGTCCGGCGCCCTCTCCCCGGCGATCGGCGGTCGTTTCGCGGAAGTCGTCTTCATTTTGGCGGCTCTTGGCC
The DNA here is from genome assembly GCA_031412375.1 of Gemmatimonadaceae bacterium. Taxonomy (GTDB): domain Bacteria; phylum Gemmatimonadota; class Gemmatimonadetes; order Gemmatimonadales; family Gemmatimonadaceae; genus JANPKQ01. The sequence continues at coordinate 2,443 of JANOCW010000381.1, forward strand.
AGAGGTGGAATGCGACGCCCCGTCATCCTGGTGGATGACGGGGCGAGATGGAGCGTGGGGGGCTCGAACCCCCGACCCCCGCCTTGCAAAGGCGGTGCTCTCCCAGCTGAGCTAACGCCCCGGAGTATCGCGAAGTGCCCGAACCCTGCATGCTTCCTGCATTCGCGATCCAAAAATATAGTCGCTCGGCCCTACGAGGTGAACCGTGCCGCCCGTTCCTCCAAGCAACGACGCCCGAAAGCTGACTCTGCGCTGCCAGTTCTGCGCGACGTGGAACCGGGTCGACGCGGCGCGTGCGGCCGACCGACCCATGTGCGGGAAATGCTCCCGGCCAATGCTGCTCGACCGGCCGTATATGCTCACGGACGAGTCGTTCGCACGCACGGTCGCCGAGGCCGAGGTGCCCGTGCTGGTAGATTTTTTCGCCGACTGGTGCGGGCCGTGTAAGCAGATGGCTCCTGCCGTGGACCAGCTTGCCGCAAAGCTCCAGGGAACGCTGCTGGTCGCCAAGCTCAACACGGACAAGGCGCCGATCACCGCAAAGTCACACCAGGTGCAAGGGATCCCGACGGTCATCGTCTTCGATCACGGACTCGTCGTCGCACGCCAGTCGGGGGTGCTTCCCCTCGCCGCGCTCGAACAACTCGCGATGACGCCCCATGCCCCCAGGCCCGCGCAGCCCCAGGCCTGACGCGAGGCGGGGGGGGAAGCAAGACCGATCCGGGGCGCTGCAGGCGCGCCCGGATCGGTGGCGCTACTCGTGCGCGGGCAGCGGCAGCATCGTCTCCGCGTCTACCGGGACTTGCACTTCGTCGCGGAAGGGCGACGTCATGAGCGTCACGCGCATGCGCGGCACCGCGTCCATGAACGTCGTGTAACAGAGCCCCCAGATCCCGAAGTAGCCGAGCGTCACGCCGAGCTCCCAGAGCCCGAGCGGGGCAGACGTCGCCTCGGGGTGCAGCGACGGAAACACCTCGAGATACCGGTGCAGCCACAGCCCCACGATGCTGCACACCGCGAACAGCGCCATTGTGGGCAGGTACACCTTCGCAGCGCGTGAGAGCAGGCCAAAGAAGGGCAGCACGAACATCAGGAAAACGACGGCGAGGCTGAGCGACCGCCACGGCGCAGTGAGGCGGTGGTGCATCCAGTGCGTTTCCTCACCGAGGTTGCCGTACCAGATGATGAGGTACTGGCCGAAGGTGAGGTATCCCCAGAACGCCGTGAAGGCGAAGCAGAGCTTCCCGAGGTCGTGGAAGTGGTTCTCGGTGATCAGGTCGTAGGCATCGAGATAGCGGCGCCACCACATCACCAGCAGCGTGAAGCTCATCAGCGAGACGACCCAACCGCCCATGAACACCCACCAGCCGTAGAGTGTGCTCTGGAAGTGGAGGTCGAGCGCCATCGAGAGGTCGTAGGCGAGGACGGACCAGCCGAAGCCGAACGCCAGGGCGAGCCAGACCGCGATCTTTCCCTGCAGGGAGTGGGTGGAATGGATTTCCCGTCGCTCCTCGCGGAAGTGCCGGCGCATCCGGTCGCGCAGGCCGCGACCGCGCCGCGCCGTCCCCGCGGCCTCGGTCGTCGCACCGACATCGAGCCGGACGCTGGTGTAGATGAACCACACGCTGAGCGCCGTGATGATCCCGAAGGCGGCAAGGTTCCGGACGACGAAGAACGTCGGATCCAGCCACGTGCGCTTCTCCGCGTAGGGAGGGACCTCGTGGGTCCACGGGAAGATGTGGTGCTGCCCCGGAAGCAGAATGACGATGAGGAGCAGCAGCGCCACCGGCAGGAACGCCACGTATCCTTCGAGGAAGCGAATGATCGGACGTGACCACCGCGCGGTCGTGATGCGCTGCGCGGCGACGAACACGACGCCAGCCGAAGAGACCGTGGTGAAGTAGAGCCAGTTCGACAGCAGGGCGTGCCAGACGCGGTCCTGTCCGGTGAACGCGCCGATCAGGAAGACGAGCGTTCCGACGACTGCGAGAACCGCCGACGCCATGACGACCGACCGCGGAATCGGCCGCGATGTGGCGGCCAGCACCTCCTCGCGCGTCGGAACCCGAGCTTCGTGGAGACTCATCGCTGTGCCCCCGGCGGCGGCGCCGTCACACCCGCGCCTGATGTCGTCGTGTCACGCGCAGCGCCATCGGTGGGCGTCTCGCGCCAGTGCGGCACGGGGCGCGTCGGCGCGGTGAGCGTTGGGCCGGGGACTTTGTCGCCCGTTTCCCCCGGCGTCCCGACCGGCCCCTTGGCGACAGCCTGGCCCGTGCGACCCTGCAGGCCGCGGACGTAGTTCACCACATCCCAGCGGTCCATGTGCTCGATGCGATTGTACGTCGGCATCAGGCCGCGCCCGTTGCGGATCATTCCGTAGAGGTATCCGTCCGTCCGGTTCAGTGCAGACTCGGTGAGCAGCGAGATCTTCGGGAACTGGAAGTTCGTCGCCGGGCCATTTCCGTCGCCCGCATCGCCGTGGCAGACGGCGCAGTTGATGGCGTAGTACTTGTGACCGTTGGCGATCGACCCAGCCGAGATTGCGGTCGGGTTGGGCATCGCCGACATCGAGTCCACGGTGAGCGGCAGCGCCCGATAGGACACGACAAACTCGGGAATGCTGCCACCGAACATGGGCATCGATCCCTGCGGGTTGCCGCGCGGCGGCGTTTTCGCGAGGCGTGCCGAGTCCATGGTCGCGACTTCCCACGGGTCGATCTTGGGCTGCCGGGTGAAGTTGGTGAACCACTCGCAGCCGCCAAAGACGACAGGCACGCAGAGCAGCGCGACGGTTCGCGCACGGATGCGGTCAGCGCTCACCGCGCACCTCCACCGCCCCGTGCTGGCGGAGCATGGCCTCGACACCGGCACACTTCTCCGGAGGGCACTCGACCCAGACTCCATAGTCACCATGGCTGAACCGCGGATCGTATCCGACGGTCATCGTGAGCTTCGGAATGCGTGCGCTGACGAACATCCCGATCACCGTCGAGAGCGCACCCACGAGCACCATCACCTCGAAGCCGAAGATCGTGTACGGCACCCACGAGGCTACGGGCTTGCCGCCGACGACCAGTGGCCAATAATCCGACGCCCAGATCGCGATCCAGTAGCCGAACGTCACGCCGAGGAGGCCACCGATCAGAGTGAAGCGGCGAACCGGACTCGGACCCGCGGCGATGGCCTCGTCGAGCTCGTGGCGGGGGGTCGGAGTGTAGACCGTCACCTCGCCCACCTTCTTCCGCTTGAGATCCTGAATCGCAAGCACGGCAGCGTCGAGCTCGCGAAATGCGCCGAGGACGCCGCGCATCAGTGCGTTCCTCCGGCCGTGTGGGGCCGGCCCTGCTCGACCGCGGGGTGATGGTGCCCGTGCGCGTGCCGCATCTTTGGCGGGATGATCTCCTTCACCTCGGCGATCGCGACGACTGGCAGCTGCTTGATGAACAGCAGGAACCACATCGAGAACCAGCCGAAGCTGCCCGCGAGAATCGCATAATCGACCCACGTCGGTGCGTAGGTCGTCCACTGCCATGGCTCGTACTCATGCGACAGCGAAGGAACGACGATGACGAACCGCTCGAACCACATCCCGATGTTGATGAAGATCGAGAGGATGAACAGCCAGGTAGTGTTCCGCCGGAGCGCCTGCGAGAAGAGGCTGAGCGGAAGCACCATGTTGCAGATCAGCATGATCCACGCGGCCCACCACCACTGGCCGAAAACGCGGTTCCAGAAATACTCCTGCTCGACCTTGTTGCCACTGAACCACGCGACGAAGAACTCGCTCATGTACGCGAGCCCGACGACCAGGGAGGTGAAGAGGCAGAGCTTGGCCGCGGCGTCGAGGTGGTTCAAGGTGACGTAGTGCTTCAGCCCGAACCACTTTCGGAGGGGGATGATGATCGTGAACACCATCCCGATGCCCGAGAAGATGGCGCCTGCGACGAAATAGGGCGGAAAGATCGTCGCGTGCCAGCCTGGCACGAGCGACATCGCGAAGTCGAACGACACGACCGAGTGCACCGACAGCACGAGCGGCGTCGAGAACGCGGCGAGGAAGAGATACATGCGCGCGAAGTGGCGCCACTCACGGTCCGAGTTGCGCCACCCCATCGACAGCACGGCGAAGATCCGCTTGCGGACAGGATTGGTCTCCCGGTCACGCAGCACGGCGATGTCAGGGATGAGGCCGACGTAGAGGAAGGTGCTGGAGACCGTCAGGTAAGTGAGGATCGCGAACACATCCCAGACCAGCGGGCTCTTGAAGTTCGGCCAGATGTACCGCCAGTTCGGATACGGGATCAGCCAGAAGAACTTCCACGGACGCCCGAGATGCAGGATCGGGAAGAGCCCCGCCGTCATGACCGCGAACACGGTCATGGCTTCCGCGCAGCGATAGATCGTCGTACGGAATCCGGCGCGGAACAGGTAGAGAATCGCGGAGATCAGCGTCCCGGCGTGCCCGATGCCGACCCAGAAAACGAAGGTGATGATGTACACCCCCCACATGACGGGGGGATTGTATCCGGCGACACCGAGACCGGCGTAGATCTGATAGATCCAGGCCGCTATGCCGAGGGCGAGGAAGAAGATCGCGGTGCCGAGGCCGATGAACCACGCAACCGTCGGGTGGAGCGTGCCGATGATCTCGCGATCGACCTGTTCGTAATCGCGAACCGCCGGGAGCTGGACAGACGCTGTGGCGATGTTGGGGCGATGGACGGGCGGCACGGGCTCGCGCCCGGGGCTACCGAGCGGCTTCGCGCTACTGGCCATGGGGTGCTCCCGGCGCGGCCGCGGCCGGCGCGCCCGCGCCGGGGCCCGGGTGATTGACCTTCTGCAAGTAGACCACCGCCGTGAAGGTGTTCAGCTCCTCGAACACGTGGTACGCGCGCCGATCCTCGATCAGCTCCGTCACCGCCCAACCCGCTTCGGCTGCGTCGCCGAAGGTGATCGCGCGCGATGGGCAGGCCTGCGCACACGCCACCGTGAATTCGTCAGGTTGCAGCACGCGATCTTCGGATGTCGCTCGATTCTCGGCTTCGCGGATCCGCTGGACGCAGAACGTGCTCTTCTCCATCACGCCCTTCGAGCGGACTGTGACATCCGGATTGAGCTGCCAGTTCAGGGGCTCCGGGAACGCGTACTGCACCCGGTTGGGTTCACCGTAGCCGAACCAATTGAAGTAGCGAACCTTGTACGGGCAGTTGTTCGAGCAGTAGCGCGTGCCGACGCAGCGATTGTACACCTGCACGTTCAGCCCGTCCGGCGCATGGTAGGTCGCGTAGACAGGGCACACCGGCTCGCACGGCGCGTTGCCGCAATGCTGGCACAGCATCGGGATGAATCGGGTTTCGAAGTCGCTCTCCCCGTGTTCACCACCCTCGAAGTAGCGCTCGATGCGGATCCAGGTCATCTCGCGGCTGCGCGTGATGTTCGCGCCGGCCCCGGTCCGGTCGGGGAAGACCTGTGGGCCCTGGTGCGGTGCGCCGACCGTCGGAATGTTGTTCTCGGCGTAACACGCCGTCATGCAGGCGGAGCAGCCGGTGCAGCGTGCGAGATCGATCGTCATGGCCCACCGCCGCTTCGCCATGCCACTCCAGTGATTCGGATCGTACATGCCCTTCGAGGTGGACCGGTCGTTCCCGAGCTCACCCTGCGCATCGTCGGCGACGGGAGCTCGCAGTCCGGGAAGGAACGCATGCGACGCATCGCCCATGAACTCGTGCCCACCGTGTTCCTCGGCGGGAGCCGTCGGGCTGAGCTGGCTGGCCAGCATCGCGCGGGCGATGCCGCGGCCCTGCTGTCGGGCCGAGCCTTCGGTCGTCACAAGGCGCGATGTTGGGCCGGCACGCGACACACGCGCTTTCGTCGCGATCGGAAGAAAGCCCCCCGTCCGCGGATCGACGACCGAGGGAGCTGCGTCGAGGACGTTGACGCCGAGGTCCTTCGCGTAGCGGCCGTACGCGGTGTGTCCCTGGCCCATCGGCATCGCGACGGTATCCGGCCGAATGCCCAGATACAGATACGCCGGGGCAGTAACGCGGCCAACGGCCGTCTCGATCGTGACGTGATCCCCCGACCCGATGTTCAGGCGCTGCGCGGTCAGGGGATGAATCTCGACCCATGACTGCCAACAGATCTTCGAGACCGGGTCCGGAAGCTCCTGCAGCCACGGCTTGTTCGCGCCGCGTCCGTGGCCCAGCGTCGGTGACGGATAGGCCACAAAGTAGAAGTCGCCCTGAGTCTGCTCGATCGCAGTTGCCGGGGCGCCCGGCGGCACGGGACGACGCGCGCCGGTGGTGCGCAGGGGCGCACCGCTGGCGAGTCCGGTCGTGAGCGCCTGCGCGAAGGCGGAGGGCCCGCCCGGAAAACGCGAGATCATCCAGTCGCGGTAGCTCGCCTGCGGGAAGCGGCTGGCGATCGTGCTGTCCGTCCGTGCAATCGTCAGGAGCGTATCCGATGTGGCGCGAGTGTCGAACACGGGATCCATCACCGGCTGCTGCAGCCCGAGGACTCCGGGCACCGGCTCGGCATCTCCCCACTGTTCGAGCCCGTGATGATCGGGAAGGATCAGGTCGCACCGCTCGGTCGTCTCGTCCAGATAGCTCGAGAAGCTGACCTTGAACGGCACCTTTGCCATGGCCTCACCGAACGCCGCGGCCTTCGGCATCGAATACACGGGGTTGACGCCGCGGACGAACAGCAGCGGAACCTGCGCGTTGTTCATGCGCGCTACGAGATCCGTCATCTCGGCGTACGTCGCCGCGCCGGCCATGGCGGTGTTGGGCTCGGCCGACAGGATCGTCGTTCCGACATTGCCGGCGCCACGGTTGAAGGCGGCAACCGCCGTTGCGAGCTCGCTCCCGGAACCGGTCGTTGCGCTCGCGAGGACGAGGCTCGGTCGGGCGGACGCGATCTCCTGGGCGAGCCGCGTGAGCCGGGCGGCATCCACACCACTCGCAGTCGCCGCGGCGTCGACGGCACCACCGCCGAGCACGGCGCGCGCAATCGCGAGCTCGCTGCCAGGCTTGCAGTCGATCCACTCGTCCGCGTTGAGCCCGGTGAGCGAGCGCCGAGGGCCGACGTAAATGAAACGCGGTGCCTGGTCCAGCTTCGCGCGTGCGTCGGCGAAGTCGAGCTGCTGCGGAACCGAAGCGCCCCATCCGTCGAGGAAATCGGCCCCAAAGGAGACGATGAGTCGAGCAGCCGAGAAATTGAAGCGCGGCCACGCGACCCCATAGGCTTCCGCGTGGGCAATGCCGGCGCCCGTATCGGCCTCGGCCTCGTAGGGAACGTGCGCCGGGATTCCATACGCCGACAGCCATTCGTCGAGAAATGCGGGGAAGCTCCCGCTCTCGTGCTGATTGATGAACACGGCCCGGGCGGCGCTGCCATCCGTTCGTGCAGCGGCGAGTCGTGCCTGCAGCGTCGCCGTTGCCTCCTGCCACGTGATCCGTTCGAACTGGGTCCCGGTGCGCCGAATCATTGGCGACCGGACGCGATCGGGATTGTACAGCCCTTGCAGCGAGGCCTGGCCCTTCGCGCAGAGGGCGCCGCGGTTGACCGGATGCTGCGGGTTCCCCTCCAGCTTCGTCACGCGCCCGTCGCGCGTTTCCGCGATCAATCCGCAGGCAGCGGAGCACTCGCGACAGGTCGTCGCGTAGTACGTCGAGACACCCGGCACAGTGTTGTCGGGTGAGACCAGATAGGGGATCAGCTTGCCCGGCTCGTCCATGTTGCAGCCGGCGACAGCGGTGGTGGTGCCGACGATCTTCAGGAAATCCCGTCGTTTGACGCCCGTGGCGCTCGGGGCCTTGCTCATGCGGTCAGATCCTTTCGGCGATGGGGGCGGCGACGATCGGCGGGCAAGGCGGTGGGCATGCGCTCAGTAGTGGCAAACGGCACAGTCGTAGCGCGCCTTCTGCTCGATGTGACAGCTAATGCACCAGCCCATGTTGAGACTGTTCTGCTGGTAGACCTGCGCCATGTCCTGAACTTGTCCGTGGCAGCTCTGGCAGGTGACGCCGGCGTTCACGTGGCGCACGTGCGGAAAGCGCACGTACTCGGGCAGCTTGTGGATGCGCTCCCACGGAATCGGCTGGGTGTCGGCGGCGAACTTGAGGAGCTTCGCGATCTCGGGCTTGTTGCGCGCGATGACCTGGTGACACCCGACGCAGGTACCGACGGCCGGGAGTCCGGGGTCGGGGCTCTTGTTGGCCGCCGAGTGGCAGTAAAGACAGTTCATGCCGAGCGTCTTTACGTGCATGGGGTGGGGGAAGTTGATCGGCTGCTGTGGCTGACGGCCTTCCGGGGAGGAAGCGCCGCTGTACGCCGAGAGTGTGATGGCGGCAGCGGCGACCGCGACGAGCCCGGAGAGAGAACCCCAGTTCCTCCTCAACGTGACCTCAGCGACCTGGTACAAGGGGGGATGGAACTCGTGCTGAGCTTGTGAACATTTTCACAAGTCTCGCGGCCGGAAAAATGACCGGCTGCGTTGCGCCGCGCAAGACTCGCACCGAGTCGACATGCACTCATGTGAACGTCGATGAGGCGAACGCCCGCATGCGAACATCGTCGGGGAGCAGGTCGAGATTGGCGCGGGGACCCTGCACGAGCCGGAGCGGCCACTGCGTTCCGTAGGCGAAGCGCGCGGGTCCGATCGTCCGGAACAAGTGAGCGAGGTCGTTCTCCGGTGGGCCCCAGATCCACGAGATGTCCCACGACACGCGTTCGCGCTCCGGGGGTGTGAGTCCCCAATGCACTTCCTCGATGAGCGCACGTCCCGCCGCCGTCACGAGGATGCGTCCCGAATCCTTCACGCGGGCGAGCGCGCGAACGGTCGGGCCAGCGAGATCGGGGGCCGAGTCCATCCAGTGGCGCTGGCGCAGGTCCTCGAAGCGAGTGGTGAGCACGAGCGTGACGCGCGCCGCGCCGCACGCGGATGCCAGCCGCAGCATCCCCGGATCTTCGGGACCGAGGCGCCATTGCGACGGGTAGGCGCGGACAGCCGGGACCCCGTGGTCCACGACATCGCGGAGCGACCTCTCCCAATCCGGCCAATCGGGACGAATGGCAGGGACGGGGCTCAGGCGGTCGCGGAAGGGCGCGAGGGCCTCGAAGAGCGTCTCGTTGCCGTGCGCCGGGTCGCGGTACCACGCCGTAGGCAGGTGCCCGGTCCATGCGCCGGAGACGTCCTCGCGATCAAGCACCCGCACGAGCACCGCGGGGTCGGGATGGGGAACGTGGCGGAATGGATAACTGCCGATGAACGTGTTGACGTCGAGCGGCGTCATGCGCGCGCTCCGCTCGTGATAGCGCGGCCGCGCGGCGCATCCGATGCCGGGAGGAGCGTGCCGGCCGGAAAGATCCGCACGGCGTTTCGCCACCGGATGGCCTCGAGCTCTTCGGCCGGGAGTCCGATCACGGACAGCGCGCGGAGCTTCGCCAGTCCGGTTTCCATCGTGAGGTCGCAGCCCCACAGCAGCCGCGCTGGCCCGACGGCAACGAGCGCGTCATCGAGCATGCCGCGATCGATTCCGCTTCCTGAAAGATCGAGGTAGACGTTGGGCAGGTCGCGGATCGCGGGAAACGTGTGCGCGTAATCGCCGCCCCCGCCGATGTGCGCGAGGATGAACGCAACTCCTGGGTGGCGGGCGGCCAGCCGTCCGAGCTCGACGCCGTCGGAGGCTTCCTGGCCCGGCCAGTCGTGGCGGCGATGCTGCCAGATGTGGTGCAGGATGGGAAAGCCATGATGTTCCGCGAGCGCGGCGATGTCATCGACCAGCGGGTCGTCCGCGCGCCGGCTTGCGGCAAGCTTGACGCCGACGGCCCCTGCGCGAGCGCACCGGTCGATTTCGTGCGCCGCGTGCGGGCCATCGTTCGGATTGACGGTCACGTAGGCACGCACGAGTCCGCCCTCGCCGTGCTGGAGCGTCAGCATGGCATCGTTGCCGGCGGTCACGTCGTCAGGCGATGGGAAATAGATCGGCGACGTGTGCCCCCACGACCCGAGCACGGACGCGATGTGCACGGTGATTCCGATACGCACTCCAGCAGCGAGGCGAGCGTCGTTGACCTCGCGCCAGTGGGCGCGTCCGCAGCCGGCGTGCATGAAATGCGCATGCACATCGATCAACGGGCCGTGACCCGCAAGCGGGAGCGCCGCCAGCTCCGTCATGCGATGTGGCGAGGGAGGGCGGCGAAGCCGGCGTGCGCTGCCTCGCCAATGCGCGCAATGGCCCGGTCGTCATGGGCGAGTGCCGCGAAGTTGTACGCACCGCGCTTGAAGATCACCTGCTCGCGAAGCGCGGCCGTCGTGAAGTGCGCCTGGTCAGCCTCATCGGAGAACCGTATCATCCACATCGGATCGATCCCCTCGAGCGCAGCGCCGGAGCAGCCACTGGCTTCGAGCGCGGCCTGAACCACGCCGCGCATCGCGCTGCCCGTCCGGGCAAGCACAGCGCAGACGTCACCCTGCTCGTGACGCTCGAGAACGGCGGCGGCGGCCGCGAGCGCCGACGTCTCACTGGCGAGCGTTGATGAGATCCAGGTGGCGCGAGCGGCGTCCATGATGGCGTCGCGCCCGACAACGGCAGAGAGCGGGAAGCCATTCGCGAGTGCCTTGCCAACTGCACAGATGTCGGGGAGGATGCCGGTGAGGCTCTGATAGCCGCCCGTGCGCAAGCGGAAGGCGGTCTTCACTTCGTCGAAGATCAGCACTGCTCCCGCGCGGTCACAGAGGTCCCGTGCCCGCTGTACCCATGCATCGCTGGGAAGGCGTTCGACGACGGGCTCGATGATGATCGCCGCCAGGTCGTCGTCGGAGCCGGCGACCGCGGCGTCGAGCGCGGAAATGTCATCGAACGCCACTCGCTGGTAATCCCCGCGAACGGCGTCGGGAACTCCACGCGCGTCGCTGGACCAGTCGAGCCATCCGAAGTAGCCGCACCCAACGACGTGCGATCGTCCCGTCGCCGTCCGCGCGATGCGCACCGCGGCGGCGACGGCTTCGGCGCCCGTCTTGAGAAAGCGCACGCGTTCGCCGCACGGAATGACCGCGCACAGCCGTTCGGCCACTTCCATCTCGAGGACTGGCGACCATGCCGCCACATTGCCCGACCGCACCGCATCGACCACGCGCCGCGTCACACCCGCATCAGCGTAGCCGAGGGCCACGGATCCGAGCGCCATGGTGCAGTCGATGTAACTCACGCCATCCGCGGCGACGACCGTGCATCCGTGCGCTTCCCGGTAGTGAGTCGGGCCGGAGGGCGCAGCGCCTCCGTACAGCGCCTCGACGCGCTTGCTGCCCGTCGACGCCCCTCCCACGATGCTCGCCGCGGCGCGGTCGTGCATCGCCTTGCCCTGCCCTACCCCGTCGCGTGCGCGCACCGGCATCACGCGAAGGAATCGTGCGGCTGCACGAGCGTCAAGGTGCAGCGGTTGATAGCTCGGGAGCCGCACGCAAGCTCACGCATCGCCAGAAGGCGGCGGTGCCTCACTTGCACCCTCCCGACGCGCCCGATCGATCGAGCGCATCGCCTCGAAGGCCATGGCACGCAGCAACTCGATCTCGCGGGCATCCGGTGCAGCACGGTAGGTCAGCGAGCGCATGGTGCGAAGGATGTACTCGGGATACCGGGTCTTGTAGAACGCCATCTGCTCGAGGGCCTGGTCGGCCTCCATGAAGAGGCGCTCGAACTGGAAGGAGGTTGCCGGGGGGGCGTCCTTGCGAGGCGGCGCGAGGACGCGCGTCGCATCAACCGCCGCGACGTGGAGCTCATAGGCGGCGACGAGCACCGCCTGCGCGAGGTTGAGCGAGGCATGCGCGGTCGTCGGGATCGTGACGATGACGTGAGCGCGGTCGAGGGCCTCGTTGTCGAGACCCCGATCCTCACGCCCGAAGAGGAGGGCCACCGGCCCCTCGGACGCATGGCCGAGGAGGTCGGCGGCGGCCTCGCGGGGCGCGATGCGCTGTCGCTTCGCTGCGCGACGCCTGGCGCTGAAGCCGGCGACTCGCACGCAGTCAGCGAGGGCCGTGCCGAGATCATCGAAATGACGGATCGCAGCGACGATGTCGCGAGTATCGTGGGCGACGCCCTCAATGCGCTCCGCCTCGTATTCCACCGGGCGAACGAGGCGGAGGGAGCGCAGGCCCATGTTCTTCATTGCGCGCACGACGCCGGCGATGTTCACCGGATCGAGCGGCTCATGGAGCACGATGTGAACGCCGTCGAGGACGGACGCAGGGGAGCTGTCGGGGTCAGCGCCGGCTGCCGCGAGACGCTCGGACCCGGCGACATCGGCGCCCTCGCGCCGCGAGGAATCAGCGGTCACCGGAAGACCGGGACGTTGGCCTGACCGCCTCGAGCGCGAAATGACGAAGCGCCCCACGCGGCTGGCGATCGCCGCGGAGGTACACCCATTCGCCCGGGCCGCCACCGAGAACGAGCTGGCCGCGACGCCGTTCGCGGTCGGGAGACATCTCGTTCACGACGATGTCGAGGGCAAAGCCATCACGCGCGACGGCTGGGCTCAGCGGCAGCGCACAGCGGATGACGTACCCGCGGCGGGTGGGCGCCCAGGTAGCATCGAGCCGTGGCCCCTCCGGAGAATGTCGGGTGCGCACCGCAGCACTCCCAAGAACGGGAACGAGGAGCCAGGTGCGCACAGGAGAGCCAGCATCAATCTCCGCAAAGTGGATCTGGACGCCGTCGCTGTTGATGTCCGGGTCCTCGTTGTCCAGCTCATTGACCGCTCGGCCGGTAGCGAAGTTAACCGGTGTTGTCTTCCGGACCTCGATGGTCACCTGAAGGACCGTGTCCACCGCGACGAGCGATATCGCCGCCTCGGGCTGCCCAGCGTCCCGCCACGCGAGCTCGGAGCGTCGGTAGTGGCTTTCGCCGAGGGCGATGGTGAGCGCGCGCTGATCGGTGACCGGTGCGCCCGATCGGAAGGCGGGAACAACGAGGGGCTCGGGCGTGTCACGGCGCGCGCTCACCGATTGCGCCGGCGCGGGGATCGCGACCGCTCGCGCGCGACCGCCGCCGAGGTCGATGGTGCGGGTTCGTCCTGGCGACGCGACCTCGACGCGCCACCCGTCGCCACGCCGACGGTGGACATCGGTGCCGCCGTCGCTGCGCTCGACGACAATCTCGTCCCCACCGAAGCGAACAGCACGAACAGACTCGGACCAATCAAGGAGGCTGCGCACGATCCCGTGCGAGCCGCGACAGCGCGCGATGTAGAAGCGCGCCGGTGGATGACCCGGCGCACCCGGCGCCGACCCGCACCACCATTCGGGATCATCCGCTGCGGACGTCCAACTGCGGATCGATCGCCCCTGCCGTTCTCCACGCAGGTGCAGGATGTTCGTTCCGGACTTGGCAGATCTCGCCGAGCTGGTGACGAACTGGAATCCATCCTCGATCCCGTCGCCCCCCGTGAGCGGAGTGGATGTCCACCCGAGATCTCCAACGCTGTCGGCATCGAGATGCATTGGGAGATCCACCATGGCAGTCGAGGCTGTCGTCCACTCGAGCACGTCGACGAGGTACGTCGGAGTGGCCACGAGCGTCCGTCGCGCTGACGTGCCGGGCGCGATGCCGTCGGCCTGTGCGTCCACCCAGCCGAACTCGCCGTCGTCGGCGAACGCGAGCAAGCTGCCGTGCACGCGCGCCTGCGACCGTCCGTCGACGAGCGGCGCATTGTGCGCGAGCGTGCTGCGGTACCAGTGGAGCGTCGGATCCACGTACGACCCCGTGCCCATGTCGTCGAGCCAGCGCACCGCGCCATGTGCGAGCTGGACGTTCAGGCGATCGGGATGGCCGTGACCGCCACCGGAGTGCCCGTAGTCGAGCGCGACATAGACCTCGCCGCCGCGGCGAAGGATGGCGAGCCCCTGCCCGTCGAGCAGCACTGAACCCGGTGGCTCCCGCCGCGCAGCGGGAGGTCCCGCGGGTGCGAGCAGCAAGGATCGCCAACCGAGATCCGCGCGGGTAAGCGCGCTCGGCGGAAGGTTTCTCTCGACTTCCGCCGTGGACTGTGCGCGCCCGACCTGCGCGCGCGGGATATCGGGCGCGTAGAGACGGGCGAGCATGGCGCCTACGCGGGGGTCGTCGGTGCGCGCGAGCCCGAGCTCGCACAGCTCCGCGAAGCGCCACTGGCGAAGCGAGATCGCGTATTGCGAGTCGCGGCGGGAGGGCAGTGTGAGATCGGGGAGGGCCGAGATGAACGAGGCGGCGAAGCCGGCCTCGAAGCGAGCGACGAATGGCGCGACGAAGGGCTCGGCGAGCCCGAGATCGAGACGCTCGGCCATCTGCACTCCGTACCAGAGACCGCGGTGGGCGAAGAGGTGGTAGTTTTCGCCCTCGTACCAGGTCCCGTCGCTCAGCAGGCCATGGGCGAGGTGTGAGACGACGCCTGACCGTCCCCACACCAGGCTTTCCGTGTCACCGAAGGCGCCGAGCAGTGCAGCGCTGGCGAGGAGCGCGGCGTTGTTCCACACCTGCCGGTTGGATGCGCCCTCGTCGTACGACCGGATCAACGCGGACGACGGCTCGATGATCCGCTCGCGGATTCGCGAACCTCTCGTCGCCTGGTCGCCGACGCTCTCCAGAAGGTCGATCGCGACGCAGATCTGCAGGAGCCAGATGGACTCCAGATAGGTGGAGAAGAAAAGGCGCGTCGGTCCGAGGACATTGTCCCGGTTGGGATAGGTGGAATAGGCGTCCGCGTAGGCGTCGAGGATCGATTCGGCGAGCTTGCCCGCTGCAACGTCGCCGCGCACGACCTGGAGTACGGCACCGTGGACGGCACGCTCCGCCAGCCACAGCTGATAGTTCATGATCCACCACCGATAGTGCGCCTCGTCGTCGTACACGCGCCCGCAGCGGGGACACCGGTGGTGGCGTGGATCGAACGGGTCAAATTCGAGCAGCGTCGCATCATCCGGACAGCGGCCGCCTGCACGGGTGAGCCGGGCCTTCTCCGGCGGAATGAAAAAACCGTCCGTGAGCAGGGGTCCGAGATCGGCAGCGAGCGAGTCGGCAAGCCCGACGAGGGGACCGCGGGCAGCTGCGCGCCGCTCGCGAATGCGCACCGGATCGAGCAGCAGGGTCATGGTCGGGCGAGGTCCCCGGCGACGCTCCAGCGGGCGACGGTCACCATCTCGCCGCGCAGGTCCATCGTGACACCGCGCAGGCGGGCCGAGATCCCCTGCACGCCCCGGGAATGATAGATCCATGCTGCGGGGACGGATGCGCCCAGCTCCCGCTGAACGATGCGCCATGCATCGCGGACCGCTCCCGCATCCGGTGCGCTGCGCGTGCGGCTGAACAATGAGTCGAGGCGCGCCGTGTGAAATCCACCATAGTCGAGCGCACCGCCGGCGAACCGCGACTCGTACATGTTGGCGAGGTGCGCAAGCATCAGATCGCCGGGGATGCCCGTCACCAGCACGTCGTACCGCTTCGGCGTCTCGCGAGCGCGGGAGAGAAAGGTCGCCATTTCGAGTTGGCGGATCTCGAGGCGAATCCCACGCGCGCCGAGATCGGCCTGGATGAGCTGCTCCAGCGCGTTGTCGCCAGCACCGACCGTGAGCAGCTCGACGATGAACCGCTTCGACGCGCGAGATCTCCAGCCGTCGGTGCCTCGTCGCCAACCCGCTGCGTCGAGCAGCGAGTCGGCACGGACGGAGTCGAAGACGGCGAGCGCAGGCAGGGCAAGCGGATTGTCACCGGGGACAGCGCTTGCTGCCGGAACAGCAAAGCCCGCGAGCGCCACCCGAACCGTCCGTTCGCGCTGCAGTGACAAATCGATGGCACGACGCACCCGCACATCGTCGAAAGGAGCTCTCGTCGTGTTGAAGATCAGTCCCGTCGTCAGGAGCAGAGGATAGGTCACGACGCGCAGAGCGTCATCGCGCGCGACGAGCGACGCCATCGATGGAGCGATGCCTGCGACGTCGAGCTCACCGCTCACGAGGCCGGCAAACTTGATCGTCGCTTCATCGACCACGGCAACGACGAGGCGTCGGAGGAACGGTGGCCCGCCGAGGGCGGCGGGGAAGTCTTCATTGCGCTCGAACACCCAGCGCTGGCCCGCACTGCGCGCAATGAAACGAAACGGCCCATTGCCGGTCGGAGAACGGCCGAAGGCATGCCGTCTCAGCTCCGCGTGTGGGACGTCAGCAAGAAGATGCGCGGGCGCGAGCGGCAGCTCACTGAGGATGGGAGGCAGGTCCGGCTGCGGTGCCGCGAACGTGATCACGAGGGTCGTGTCATCCGGTGCCTCGGCGCCGACCAGTGCGACGAGCGCAGCGGCCCGGGGGAACCCGGTGGCCGGATCGCGTGCGGCGTTCAACGTGAAGGCGGCGTCGCGCGCGCTCGTCGGGGCCCCGTCATGCCACTGCAGGCCGGCGAACAGCAGCATTGTGAGCCGACGGCGGTCATCGTCCCACACCCACGAGCGTGCGAAATACGGCGTGGCGGCGAGCGTACTGTCGAACCGCACGAGCGTGACGAACAGTGCGTACCGCTGGACCTGGCGCGCGAGGGGATGCGTCGTCACGAGCGGGTTGCCGGACTCGAGATCCGCGCCGGAGGCGTACACCACGGTGTCCATCGGCCGTGGCGGCCCAGCGCAGCCCACTGCCGCCGCCAGGGACAGTGCGCAGCAGATACCGCGCACAAGGCGGCGGATGCCCGTTGACGGCAGGCGATCGAGTCGCATCATCATGCCGTGCGGATTCTCGTCGGTCGACTCGCGGGCGCTGTCATCCTGCTCTGGCTGGTCATCACCCTCACGTTCGTGCTCGTCCGCGCCGCGCCGGGCGATCCTGCGGAGCTCCTCGTCCCCGCTTCCGGGTCGGCGGCCGACATTGCGCGCACGCGCGCTCGTCTTGGCCTCGACGAGCCGGTCGCTGTCCAATATGCACGGTGGATCGGCGGGGTGGTGAGCGGCGACCTGGGCGAGAGCATGGCCCTCAGCCGGCCTGTCTCCTCCGTGCTCGCGGATGCAATGCCGCTGTCGATCGGGCTGGGGCTCCTGTCATTGCTGCTCACGTTCGCGATCGGGATTGCAATGGGCACGCTGCAGGCGGCACGCCGGGGGTCCCGGGTCGACACGGTGCTGACCCTGGTGACGACCAGCGTGTACGCCGCGCCGAGTTTCTGGCTCGCGCTCTCCCTCGTCGCGCTGTTCACGTACGGCGCTTCGCGGATCGGGTTCCCCGCTGCGCTGCGATTGCCCGCCTTCGGATTGCGGGATCCGGCGGGGCAGTACACGGGGTGGCAGGCCGGGCTCGACATGGTGCGACATCTCGTGCTGCCGGTCACGGTGCTCACCGCGATCGGCGCCGCAGGGATCGCGCGATATGCGCGGTCCGCGGTCGCGGATGTCCTCGGCGCCGACCACGTGCGCACCGCACGCGCGAAGGGAGCACGAACCCGAACGGTGTATGGTCGCCACGTCCTCGTGAACGCGCTGCCGCCGCTCGTCGTGCTCGTCGCGCTCTCGCTGCCCGGCCTCATCGCGGGCTCGGTGTTCGTGGAGAGCGTCTTCGCGCTTCCCGGCATGGGCCGCGCGATGCTGTCGGCCATCGCGGCGCGCGACTACCCCGTGATCCTCGGGACGACGCTGCTGTACGCTGCGCTCGTGATCGGAGCGAACCTCGCGGCCGACCTCATTCTTCCGCTGCTCGATCCGCGCCGGAGGCCGGCGTGAGTCGCGTCGAGAGCGGCGCCGCGGTCGTGCTCGGCGTCGCGGTACTCGCAACGATCTTCGTACCGATGGCCTCGCATACGGACCCGCTCGGCATCGGTGATGTCGTCGCCACTCGGCTGCTCCCGCCGTTGACGCGCGACATCCAGGGGAACCTCCACCTGCTCGGCACCGATGGATTCGGGCGTGATCTCTTCACGCGAATGATGCTCGCCGGGCGACTCTCGCTCGCGATCGGGATGGCGGGTGCCGTGCTCGCCGTGCTGCTCGGAAGCGTCGTCGGAGCGGTTGCGGCGTGGCGTGGCGGTGCGGTGGACGTCGTCATGATGGCCGTCACGGACGCGATGCTTTCGGTGCCGCGGCTCGTGCTGTTGCTGGTCTGCGCTGCGCTGTGGCGCCCGGGCGGGACGATGGTCGTGATGGTCCTCGTCGGGACCGGCTGGATGAGCGTCGCCCGGCTGGTGCGCGGGGACGTGCTCGGCGTGAAGCAACGACAATTCGTGGAGGCTGCGCACGCGCTCGGTGCGCCGTCGATGCGTGTGCTGCTTCGGCACGTCATGCCGAATGCGATGGGACCGGCGATCGTCGCCCTCACGCTCGGCGTCGGGAACGCAATCCTGCTCGAGAGCGGCCTCTCCTTCCTTGGCCTCGGCGTGCAGCCACCCCAGCCGAGCTGGGGCAACATGATCGCCGGAGGCCGGGACGTCATCGTGATCGCTCCATGGGTCGCCATTGCTCCCGGGCTCGCGCTCATCGCGACCGTGGTGGCCTGCACGCTGCTCGGCGATGCGGCGCGCGACCGCCTTGCAGGTGAGCAGCTTGCGACGGGTCGTGCGCTCGGGGAGCGTGGATAGCGTCAGCGAACGAGAATCGTGACCACGGCGCGGGGGCCGGCGGTGAACGAAAGCAGGCCCCCGTCGACGATCAGCGGAGCTATCGGGGTTTCGTCGAGCCGGGCGATGCGCGCATCGTGCACCGGCACGCCGAGGCGCCACCGTCCCTCGACCGATTCGTCGGTGAGGTTCACGCAGCGCAGGACGAGCGACGTTCCATCCTCGCTCTCCTTCAGCGTACTGAACGCCAGACCATCGCCGAGCAGCTCGATGCCGTCAGTGGGCGACGGCACCGCGAGCGCCGAGCGAATCGTCGAGCCGACGAGTGGAAGCAGCACGTCCTCGGCGGCAACGTCGACTGCATGAATCGTCGCGGCCGTCCGCGGGCCGTGCAGCATGAGTGCGAAGGCCGCGGCGAATGGGCCCAGGCACTGCGCGAGCGGCGTCGGTTCCGGCCAGCCTGCATGGCCCGGGCGTTCGGGAAGGTTGTTACGGGACAGCTCGCCCACCGCGCGAACGAGCGTTACCGCCACGGCGCCGTCAGCAAGGGGTTCGTATTCCGCGAGTCCATCGGAAAACAGTGTTGCGCCGCGAGACTCGGTGAACAGGGAGACGTACCGGTGGAGCGGCGCCGTCGTCGGGGGCATCTCGATCGCGCGCTCCTGCGCGGAGACGTCGAGCGGATCGCGACGTACCGGTCCGAACGCGGCGTCCGCCCAAACGACCGCGCCAGGTGTCCCGAGCGCGAAGACGACGCGAAGCCTGTGGTCGCGGGCGACGTTCTCCCCGGCGATGTGCACGGCGACCGACTCCGCTCCGGCATCGAGTGACAGCCTGACGACGACCTCGAGTGCCGCGAGCGGCCCGTGGCCGATGGCGGGGACGGCGGCTGCCGGCGTATCGTAGCCGATGAGGGCCGTGCGATCGTGCTCGACCTGCGAGCTCGGAGGGATGCGCAGCCGCCACCGGCCCTCGATCGCGGCGCGTAGCGGGCCGCGCTGTACCACGTGCGCTCCGAGGAAGCTGGCGTGCGTGCCGCCCCTGGCTCCCGGCGCGTGCGTGTACAGGTCTCCGACATCCGGGATGTCCTCGAATCGGAGTGCCGCTCCGGTGCGGGCTCCGTGCCGCGCCGAGGCGACGCCGACGTTGCCCGCGTCGTCGATCGCGACTGTCAGCTCGCCGTTGTCGATGGCACTCGCGGTCGCGTGGACGGTGACTGGTGGTGTCGCGGATGAGACTGGCGGTGCGTCCAGCGCGAAGGCCGCAGTTCCGTATCCCGCGACGGGCGCTATCCAGGCAAGCACACGGCTCACTTCGACGAGAGCGTTGTCCGGGTAATGACGGGGCGACTCGACACGATCGTGCGCGATGGTCCGGTCGAGGACCTGAACGGGGATCCTGCCGCCGTCGAGCTCCGGTGGCGGGAGCCGCATCCTTGGCGGTGGCGCTGCGTGTGCGGAGCCCGGGCCCACGGGAACATTGCTCAGGTAGCGCCGGACCTCGAGCTCGGCGACGCCCCCACGCGGCCGTGGTACGCGATTGCGGACGAGTACGATCTCGCGCCAGTCCGGACGTCGCGTGCGTGCCCGCACGCTATCATGCCCTGCGAGATCGCGGAGTGCGTCGTCGCGTATTCCACGGCCCTGTACCATGACGTCGTCGAGACGAACGTCCATCGCGCGCGCGACAGCATCGACCGAGCAGCCACAGAGCGTGTCGTGCGGATGGCATGCGAGCAGGTCCGACCACGCCGCCTCGACCAGCTGTCGGCGGCTGAAGGCACCGCGCGCCCATGCGATCGCGGACCACGGCTCGACGTCCCGCAGCAGCAACCGCTCGGCATGCGCATTCGCCCGTTTCTGGTATGCACGCGTGGCGAAGGTGCCCTGCAACGTCCACGTGTAGCCATACGAATCGCGCAGCTCGCCGTCGATGCGTGGCAGCGGCAGTTCGGCGGCGGCGCGACGGAGGGAAGTTGCGAATTCCGTGAGTGAGCTCGTGACGATTTCGTCGGGGAGCGCCGCGGCGCGCAACTCGGCCGTCGCCTCGGGCAACGAGTCCTGGCGCGCGTGGTGGTCCGCCCCGTTCGGAAGCAGCACGACGCCGACGACGGACCGCGGCGCAAGCTCCGAGCGCATCTGGCGCCATCGCTCGGCGGCCGACGCGGCGTCGGAGGGCAGCAACGCGGCGAATCCGTAGCCATCCCGCGGCAGGTGATAGAGCAGCGCTGCCGACCCGTCCGGTGCGCGCCACCGCGCCACGTCCCCGGCGGGCCACCGGGAGCTTCCGTACCCCCGCCAGACGATGATCAGCGCGAAACCGAATCCCGCCGCGAGCGTCGGCAGTGCCGCCGGATGCCCGAAGGCATCGGGAGAATAGAGCACTGGGGGCGATTCCGCGCGCATCGCCCTGAGCACTCGACGCCCCGCGAGGAGGTTGCGGACGAGTGCTTCCCCACCCGGGATGAGCTCATCGGCGAGCACGTACCACGGACCGGCCTCGAGACGGCCGCTGCGGAGGCGGGCGGCGAGCTCCGCGCGCCGCTCGGGGCGAATACGGAGGTAGTCCTCGAGCACGATGCACTGCCCATCGAGGAGAAACGTGCGCGCATCGACAGCGTCGGCGGGGTCGGCGAGCAGCTCATCGATCAGGGCGACGAGTCGCTGCCGGAACCGGGCCGCGGGGAGATACCACTCGCGATCCCAGTGGGTGTGCGTGACGAGGTGCGCCACGAGCGGTGCGGTCGCTGGTCGCGGGACGGTCACGACACGGGATGAGAGGTGGGCGCGCGCATGTCGAAGTATTCCGGCGCGTCGGGTCGCCGGCAAGAGCGGATGCACGCACGGGGCGACCATACGGTCGCCCCGTGCACGCTTTAGTCAGCGAACGAGTATCGACGGGCGATCAGCGTCCGCTCGCCTGCCGTTCGTTCAGACCGGCTTGCGTCCCGTGATGACGCGGTAGAGCACAACGATGATCGCGAGCACGACGAGGATGTGAATCAATCCCCCGCCGATGTTCAGCACGAAGCCGCCAAGGAGCCAGAGGATGAACAGAATGACCGCGATAGTCCACAGCATGGGGCCGACCTCGTGTTAGGGTGGTGGTACGTGCCGGAGTCAGGGCAACAGTCGTACCGTTCAGTCCGGCGCAGACGAGTGAGAATAGATCCTGTCCGTCACGGGCGCGGTTCGCGCTCACCGGCCCGCTGGTGTGGGTCGCCGTGATGCTGCGAGAGATGGTGGGCCGCCTGCCGCCCGATCAGGATCCGCGCGGCACGCACGTCGTGCCCGATGTCGATCATGAGGATCGCGAGGTCACCCGCTCCCCAGAAGAGGCCGGCAATCGCGAGGAGCGTCATCGTGACGCGAATCAGCGTCGGGATCGCCGCGCTTCCCTGCTCGGCGAAACCGAGCCCGATCTCGAGCACCATGGCGAGCAGTACGATGATCGCGATCACGCGGAACAGTTTCGAAAGATAGCGCAGCCCGATGTATGGCTCGATGTCCGTGAGCCGCACCTGCATGAGCGCATCGGTGATGCTCGGCGGGCGGGTCGTGCCGGTCGCCGCGCGCGCCGGGTCCGCCGGCCCGAGTGCAGCCGCCCCGCACGAGGGGCATGGCGTCGAAAGGTCTGGCCGCGCCGCCGCGCAGCTCGGACACTGGCCGGCCGCCGCGGCGGCTACGGCCCTGGACTCGCTCATTCCGGTCATCGGTTGATCTCCTTATTCGACCCAGCGTGCGCGGAACCCGCGCGTGTCGATGTGGATGAAAGGCCCATGCGCCGATGTGGCCTTGTAAATGCCCGTTCCCCCGATGAGCACGGGGTGCGCACGCTCGACTCTGTTCACTGCTTCCTCGATCACTGCAGCGTCACGCGTCGTGATGCGCCGGTCGCCATCGAGGTCGTCCATGCCACCGCTTGCATCGTTGTCGAGGAAAATATCCGCGGCGTCGCCGTACATGTGCCGGCTGAGTGCGGCACGGCCCGCCGGATTGCCGCCGGCCTCATTGTAGCTGGGAGCGCGGAACCCACTCATGACGACGACTCCGGTCGTCGAGTGTCCCATTGCCTCGAGCTCGGCAAGCACGAGCTCGAGCTTGTCGATCAGCTTTGTGTCGAGCACGAGATACTTGGGCCATACCTCACCCTGCCCCTTCGTGAGGAAATCGCGGAGGCGGAAGTGATCCGACACGTGCGTGTCCTGATTTTCCCTCGTCACCTCGATGAATCCGCTGGGCGTGGCGTACCCCTGGGCCCGCACCCGGCCACCCTCGGTCGGCCAGTTGCCGAGCAGGTAGCGACCGATCTTTCCGCGACGCTTGTCGCTGAACGGGCGAAGGGTGATCACGCTGAAATCAGTCACGGGCCGAATCACGCTCCCGACCTTGATCGCCATCTTCCACACCCCGGCGCCTCGGGGGGCCGGCACGCGGGCCAGCGAGTCACCGACGTCCCCGGGGGCAAACTCGAGGTGAGTGCCTGTCGGGAGGTTGTCGGTGCCAAGTGGCTGACCTTCGGGCTGGATCGCCGCCCGGAGCCGTCCACTGCGCCCGCGCAGGGGGGTGAATGCGCGGAGCGCGGCATCGGTGAGGAAGGGTGTCGCGGGATTCGTGAGCGATGTCAGCGCCGTTGTCAGGGTCGTGGCGACCGGGGTGGCGATAGCATCGGTTGGCGCGCCGGAGCGCGCATCGAACAGCGACCATGCGCAAGCCGCCGCGAACGCCAGGAGCAGCAGGTTCGCCACGACGTTGAAGATGCGTTCACCGCGCGCCGAGACCCCACCCCGGTGCCATCGGCTGGACGGAGGCTGCGGCATGCGCAATACCGCGTCGAGGCCATGCGCGACCGCCCCCGATGTGCGCGTGACGACGTCCTCGACGCCGCGCAAGCCGGTACCCGACCGGCGCCGGACGCTCACCGCGACCTGCGTCCGTCCACGATCGCGATCCGCATCGCGGCGTTCACGGGGTCATGCATCCGGCATTGCAGGCTCCGAGACGAGCGAGAATTAATGAGGCTTCGGCGGCGCACCGCATTCCTCAATGCATCAACCGTACGCGCAGCCCGCGACGGCGCAACCTGCCCCCCTCTCGACGGCTCGCAATTCGATCGCCGTGACATGAAGTGCGACGCAGATCACGGCGTGGCACTATCCTCGCGGCATGCATTGCGATTGTCGTCAGAATCGAACCTCCCGGAGAACCAACATGGCCCACACGCTTCCGCCCCTTGCTTACGCACCCGACGCGCTCGAACCGCACATCGACGCGCAGACCATGCAGATCCACCACGGCAAGCACCATCAGGCGTATGTCACCAACCTCAACGCCGCCCTCGACAAGGCGCCGGAGTTCAAGGACAAACCGCTCGACGAGCTGCTCCGTGACCTGAAATCAGTGCCCGAGGCGGTTCGCACCGCCGTG
>JANOCW010000382.1:0-1555 GCA_031412375.1 Gemmatimonadaceae bacterium
GAGGGATTCGGTGAAGGCGCGATATGGCGCGGCGGCGCAGCGCGTCGCCGACGATGGCACGCAGGCCGCCTGCTGCGGATCGAGCGGATGCTGCGGCGCGACGACCGACGCATGGGACCCGATCACCGCCGACCTATACGATGAAGGCCAGGCAGCCAGGGTGCCGGCCAAGGCACTCCTCGCGTCGCTCGGGTGTGGCAACCCGACCGCGCTCGCCGAGCTGCGCGAGGGGGAAACGGTCCTCGATCTCGGCTCGGGAGGGGGGATCGATGTCCTGCTCTCCGCGCGACGCGTCGGGCCGACCGGGAAGGCGTACGGCCTCGACATGACCGACGAGATGCTCGCGCTCGCCAACGCCAACCGCGCGACCGCCGGCGCGGAGAACGTGGAGTTCCTCAGGGGGGAGATCGAGCACATCCCGCTGCCCGACGCATCGGTGGATGTGATCATCTCGAATTGCGTCATCAATCTGTCTGGCGACAAGCGTCAGGTGCTGCGCGAGGCGTACCGCGTGCTCAAGCCCGGCGGTCGCTTCGCGGTGTCTGACGTTGTCGTTCGCGGCGAAGTCCCCGAGGTCGTGCGCCGGAGCATGGAGCTGTGGATGGGATGCGTCGCCGGCGCGCTGGGAGAAGAGGAATTCCTCGAGCTGCTTCGCAGCGTCGGCTTCGAGAACCCGTCGATCGAGCCGACTCGCGTCTACAGCATGGACGACGCGGTGTCGCTGCTCGCGCACACTGGGCTGGACGCCAAGTCCCTCGGGCGCGAGATCGACGGCAAGTTCATGAGCGGGTTCGTTCGCGCCACGAAGCCACGAGTGGGCGGGACGCCGTTCGCGGTTGCAGCGTCGGCGGCGGCGTGCTGCGCGCCGGGGTGCTGCGCGTGACGCACACCCGGGAGACAACGGACGCTGCGAGGTCGAATGCTGATTCGACCGGCGGTCGGCCTCTGGTTCGCTCGGCCGCCGACTCCGACCTCGCCGGCATCGAGGCGCTGCTCGGCGCGAATGACCTTCCGCTCGTCGGCGTGCGGGATGCACTGGCGACCTTCGTCGTCGCCGAGGACGCGGGTGCGATCGTCGGAGTCGCCGGCCTCGAGATCCATGAGGGACATGCGCTGTTGCGATCCGTGGCGGTCGCACCGCACTGGCGGAGTCGTGGGCTGGGACGCACTCTCGTCGAGCGGATGATCGCGCAGGCGAATGCGCGTGGCCTGAAGTCGATTCACCTGCTTACCACCACGGCGGACCGCTACTTCCCGACGTTTGGCTTCGCGCCGATCTCCCGCGCGGAGGTGCCCTCGGCACTGCGGGCGTCGGAGGAGTTCACGACGGCGTGTCCGGCCTCGGCGACCGTCATGCGCCTGCTGTGCGCGAGGAAACAACGCGACGGGGTGCGCTGATGCGCTATGCGTTGTTCTCGGATGTGCATGCCAACCTCCCGGCGCTCGAGGCCGTGCTCGCCGACATTGCGCGACGGCCGGGGATCGATGCGATCCACCATCTCGGCGACCTGGTTGGCTACGCGCCCTGGCCCGACGAAACAGTAGCCCTCATCCG
>JANOCW010000383.1:0-1982 GCA_031412375.1 Gemmatimonadaceae bacterium
TGAACCGCGCGGAGATGACCGCGAGCCCCGGTGCGACGGGCTGGATGAGGACGTCCTCATACGCCGTCTCGATTCGCTGGCCGGCAGGCACTTGATGCAGCGCTTCGCGAACCGCGGCGGCGGAGGCGTACCGTAGCTCGCCGCTCTCGAGGAAACGGAAGTCCGCCCGATCCGAGTACAACGCCCCCACGGAATCCCACTGCGCCGCCGTCGACAAGCGACGAAACTCGGCGAGAAACACGGTGGCGCTATCCCGGATCGCCGCCGCGTGCGCGTCAGTGAAGGCCGGGGGTGGCGCGGCGCACGCGAACGCAGCGCCGATGCTGCCTGCCCAAACGAGGAATCGGAGCATCGGTGAACCTCCTGCAGGCGGACGGTTCAATACGGACTACCTGAACTCGACATATGTCTCGCTCACTTGCTCGCCCCACGCAACCTCAGTCGAACCAGAAGTATTTCCAGTGCGTGTGCGGCACGTCGTGCACGGCATAGTAGCCGCGCGCTAGTTCCAGTCGTTCGGGCGTGTACTGGAGCAGATCCAGCGCGTGGCTCGTCGCAGTCTGCTTGTCGCGCGGGTTGTAAACCACGAACTCCTGCGTACCCAGTGGCGACACCGGCTGCTCGAAGAGCAGGTTGTAGGCATCGCCACTCGGCTCGTAATGGAACTTCTCGATGCCGATGATGCCGGGGGAATAGTCCTTGTGCACCGACAGCAACGACGGCGGATATTGCCCGCGGGTGGTGCGATACTGCTCGATGTCGGCGATCAGCTGGGCGCTGTTGCGAATCGCGTGGTTTCTGCTGAACACGACGGCCGGTTCGAGGAGCGCTTGCTGAACCAGGAACACGGCGATGGGCACGACGAGTAAGTACAGCGCGCGCGCCGGTGTGGGAGTGGGTGGCGTCTTCAAGGCTGTGAGCCGCGGCGTGATCCTGACGATCATGTAGACGCCCAAGGCGAGGCAGACCAGCGCGAGCGACAGACTGCCCAGCGCAAACGCGGCGAGTGACACGCCGGCCCACACGAGTGACGAGACGATGAGCGCCGCGACTCCCCACGCGTGCTGCTTGCCAGCGAGCGCGCGCGAGTAGCTGGAGGCCATCCAGAGAGCGCCGATGGGCGCGAACAGGAGGCCAATGAATCCGGCGACGCGAGCCATCATGGACAGCGGGAGCGCGAGTGGGTCGAATGGCCCCGGCAGGAACGGCAGGAGCGTGCACAGAACGACGCCCGCGGATGCGGTCGCGATTCCAAGGAAGTGAGCCCACGCTGAAATCTTCATACAGTGATCCGCAACTGAGTGCCGCATGACCGAGGACGGCTCGCGTGAGGACCGCGTGGCGGGATGGTCTCGGTTCATCGGTAGCAGCACAGTCTACGGACATCGGTAACACTTCGACAGACTCCTCTGTCCACTGCGGCGGGGGCGGTGCAGATTGGTGTGCCGCCGTGCGCTGGTCGTCACCCATCGCCTGTACCGCCATGCAACGACTCGTCCCCCTCGCGCTCCTGCTCGCGCTCCTGATCGCTTCGACCTGGATTCCGGTCGCCGCGCGCAACCAGGAGTCCCGCGTTCTCGTCTTCTCCAGGACGGCCGGATACCGCCACAGCTCCATCGGAGTCGGGCGCGCCGCCATCCGGAAGCTCGGACAGGAGAATGGGTTCTCCGTCGACACGACTGAAAACGCCGACGCGTTCACGTCGAAGAACCTCGCGCGATACCGCGCAGTCGTCTTCCTGAACACGACCGGCGACGTACTGAACGCCGCACAGCAGGACGATTTCGAGCGCTACATCCAGGCTGGCGGCGGATACGTGGGAATTCATTCCGCCACGGACACCGAGTACGACTGGCCGTGGTACGGCAGGCTCGCCGGCGCCTGGTTCAATGGCCATCCGAACAATCCCAACGTTCGGAAGGGCACGTTCCGCGTGCTCGACAAGAGCCACCCGTCCACCCAGGGACTGCCCGACCGCTGGG
>JANOCW010000384.1:0-7299 GCA_031412375.1 Gemmatimonadaceae bacterium
TGGCGATCTCGCGGGCCTCGAGGATCGTGGCGACTCCCATCGTGAGCGCCTCGCGGGGCACGAACTCCTCGCCGAAGAAGTCGGCGGCGGCGTCGCGGCGGGTCACGGCGTGGAGGTGGACGAGTCGCGTGCGGCTCTCGACGCCGGACCCGGGCTCGTTGAATCCGATGTGGCCCGTCTTGCCGATGCCGAGGATCTGGAAGTCGATCCCGCCGTTTCGGCGAATGAGGTCTTCGTAGCGCCGGCATTCCTCATCGACGGCCCCGGGCGCGGCCGTGCCTCCCGGGATGTGCACGTTCGCAGGGTTGACGTCGATGTGAGAGAACAGGTTCTCCCACATGAACCGGTGGTACGAGTGGATGCTGTCGAGCGCCATCGGGAAGTATTCGTCGAGATTGAAGGTCACGACGCTCGCGAAGCTCAAGCCTTCCTCGCGGTGCATGCGGATCAGCTCGCGGTACACGCCGATCGGCGTCGAGCCGGTCGCGAGTCCGAGCACGGCGCGTTCGTTCGAGGCGGTCCGCTCGCGGATCAGCGTCGCGATGCGGTTCGCGACCAGGCGGGCGATATCGGCGTGATCGTCGACGATGACGGTGCGGATTCGTTCAGTCACGAGAGGAAGGGAGCGGGGGAGGGCGTGGGTGGACCAGAAGCTACGCGTGCGCTCGGGACTCGTACAGAATCCCTCGGTCGCCGATCCGAGAGTGTCCGCCAGCGAACACCGGTGCCCGCCGGCGCGACAACTCCGGGCAGACCCGCGGAAGTCGTTCGACGCACAAAGGCAGGCCCATGAACATGTTAGCCCCCGAGCAGCGGCGGGCACGCTCCTTCCCTTGACCGCAGGTCTGCCCGCTCGCCGTCCCTCGCACTGGCCCCCATGGACACGCTGCTCCAGGACCTCCGCTACGCTGGCCGCACGCTGCTTCGCGCGCGCGGATTCGCCGCAATTGCGATCGTCACGCTCGCGCTCGGGATCGGCGGAACCACCGCGATCTTCAGCATCGTCGATGCCGTGCTGCTCCGGCCGCTGCCCTTTCCCAACGCGGAGCGACTCGTCGTTCCGCGGTCGGTGAACCTGAAGACCGGCGATGACTGGAGCATCGCGTACGCCGACTTCCTCGATTGGCGCGACCAGAAGTTCTTCCAGCACGTTGCCGTGTTCCAGCAGGTGGAGATGGACCTCGCGAGCGACGGCGATCCCGACCGCGTGGACGTCGCCGCGGTCAGCGGCGACTTTTTCGCGGCACTTGGCGTACAGGCAGCGCTCGGCCGGGTCCTGCAGCCAACCGATAACCCGGTCGATGCCGAACGCGTGGTGGTCATCAGCGATGCGGTCTGGCGTTCGCGATTCGCCGCCGACAGTGGCGCGATCGGCAAGCAGGTTCGGATGAACGGATTTCCGCGCACGATCGTCGGTGTGTTGCCTCGCGGCACGGAGTGGCCGCGGGCCACCCAGGTCTGGGCGCCGATGAGAATCTCCGACCCCAACTCGGCAGTCCTCCTTCGTCGCGACAACTTCGTCCACCAGGCGGTGGCACGCCTTCTCCCGGGGGAAACGCTGGCGTCGACGACGACCCGGATGTCCACGCTCGCCCGCCGCATTGAAGGCGATCATCCACAGTTGCGTGCCGGCGTTTCCCTCAGGGTCATTCCGGCGACGGAATCGCTCCTCGGCACCACGCTCCCGCGCGTGCTCTGGATCCTGCTCGGGGCCGTCGCCCTCGTGCTCCTCATCGGGTGCGTGAACATTGCCAACCTGATGCTCGCGAGAGCGGGAACCCGGTACCGCGAGCTGGCCGTGCGTACAGCGCTCGGGGCGTCGAGAGCCCGGCTGGTGCAGCAGATTCTCACGGAAAGCGCCGTCCTCGCGCTGCTGGGCGGCGCGCTTGGCGTATTGCTCGCCTACTGGGGCGTTGCGGCACTGGTCGCCGCCGCGCCGGAGAACGTTCCGCGCATTGATGCGGTCGCGGTGAGCCTCCCCGTGCTCGGACTCGCGCTGCTGCTGTCCGTGGCGTCCGCACTATTGTTCGGCCTCGTTCCCGCCCTGCATGCATCCGGCGTGCGTCCGGGCCAGGCACTGGGTGAGGGTGGGCAGCGGACGACGGGCGGCAAGGCCGGCCGACGCGGACGGGGCACGCTGGTCGTCGTCGAGCTCGCGCTCGCACTGATGCTGTTGACGGGAGCGGGGCTGCTCACCCACAGCCTGATCAAGCTGCAGCGCACGAACCCGGGCTTCGACACGAGCCAGGTCGTGACGATGTCGATCTCCCTGCCGGCGAAGTACGACACGCCGGCGGCGCGCCGTGCCTTCTTCGCCCGAGCAACGGAGGGAATCGGGGCGCTGCCGGGGGTGGACACCGTGAGCCTCGCGTCGGCCCTGCCGATCGGCGCAGGCGGATTCTACCTCGGTCGCGCCTTCCTCGCGGAAGGGTGGGCCGAGCCTCCTGCGTCAACCGAGGTCGAGGGAATGTGGAACAGCGTGAGTCCGGGCTACTTCGCCACGCTCAAGGTGCCACTACTTCGCGGCCGCGACATTGCCGCGCACGACGACTCCGCTTCGACGATGGTGATGGTCATCAACACCGCTTTCGCGGAGAAGATGTTCCCCGGCGAGAACCCGGTCGGCAAGCGCGTGCAATCATGGCGCGACGAGCGGATTCTCCGCGAAGTCGTGGGCGTGGTGGACGACGTCCGCTACTTCGGAGCCGAGGACGAGGTGCGGCCGCTCGTCTTCGTGCCCTACGCGCAGGATTCGTGGTCCGGGATGCAGATCGTGGCGCGGACCGTCGGTGATCCGCGCGGCATCATCAGCGGCGCTCGCCGGGTCGTGGGCGCGATCGACCGCGACATCGCCGTCGCCAACGTCGCCACGATGGACGATGCGATGGCGGCGTCACTCGCCGGGCCGCGCTTCACGACCTTCCTCCTCGCCGGCTTTGCGGGAATGGCGCTGCTGCTCGTTGCGATCGGGCTGTACGGCGTCCTCTCCTACAGCATCGCCCAGCGCACTCGCGAGATCGGGATTCGCATGGCGCTCGGCGCGCAGGTGGGGAACGTGACACGGATGGTCGTGCGTGAGGCGGCGCTGCTGCTGGCGATCGGAATCGCGGTCGGGGGAGCCGCGGCCCTGGCGCTGTCCCGTGTCATGGAGAGCCTGCTTTATGAAGTGAGTGCAACGGATCCGTTGACCTTCGTCGTCGTGGTGGTCGTGCTGTCGCTCGTCGGGGCCGCCGCGGCGTACCTCCCGACGAAGCGGGCGACCCGCGTGAATCCATTGATCGCGCTCCGGTCAGGGGATTAGCGAAGTGATATTGGGGTTTGACCAGAACACTGAATCCTCGGCTCCGTTCCCTCCGTTCTGACGATGTGAGCGCTGGCGGTGTCCAAGGGTGAGCGGGAGCGGGGGGGGCCGGGCGTTCGGCTCCGCGACGATCATCGAGGAGGAGCGGCAATATGGTGCGTGCTACCGTGAGCAAGACTCCCACAGGCTTCCAGCTCGCGCTGGACCCGAAGGCCACCGAGGACACCGGCTTCCGCGATGGGATCGAGGTGTTCGTGATTCGGGGCGATGATGCCGTCGTGGAGATCGTTCCCGTGGACTCGCAGCGCGGCAAGGTCGTCGCCGCCTACGAGCGGATCGAGGAAAAGAGTCGGGCCGAAGCGAAGCGGCTTGCAGGTCGGTAGCCAGCCATGCCGACGCTGCATCAGTCGTCCAGTCCCCTGCTCACCTACGCCGGCGCGGTGGGCATCGCGCTCTGTGGCAGCTGGGGACTCACCCTTGCGAACGCGCGTTGGTCGTCCTCCGCTGCCGCGGTCGGGGCTCCGACCGTTCGGGCGACGGGCGTCGTCGTCGAGGCGCAGGAACCGCCGCCGTCGCCCGACTCACTGGCGCGGTTGCTCATCGATCCGAACCGCCCCGCCCGTGGCCCTCGCGGGGAAACCGCCATGCTGCTCGGTGTCATCGCGGCGACAGAGCAGATCTGGTCGACTTCGGAGCGCGTGTCCGTGCTCACGGGGATCACGGACATGCCGCAGCTCGACACGTCCATTGTCGCCGCCCTTGGCCGAGCCGCGGTGCACATCCCCTCGGCGAGCGCGCGGGCCGAAGTTCTCCGAGCCGTGGTCAGCCGGCATCCTCACGCCGTCGGAGCGTCGCGGGCCAGCGTGCTGCGCGCGATCGGTTCGATGACGTCGATGTCCGAGCGCGCCTCGTTGCTGCGGTTGTTCGTCACCCGGCCGCGGCTCACGCAGCCAGCGTTGGTGGATGCGCTTACCCACGCGTCGCGACTTTCCGCGAACCGCGACCGCTCGTCAGTCCTCATCGCCGCGGCGAGGGCGAATCGCATCGAGGGACGGGCGCGAGCGGTCTATATCGACGCTGCGATGGCAATCAGGAGCCGCGAGCACCGTGCGCGCGCGCTGTCGGCGATCGGGGCGCGACGTAATTCGGACGAGGGGATCTAGGCGCCGTCGCTCGGCTCCGTGACGTCGTCGGAGCCACCCCTCTCGAGCTGGATCTCCGTCGCATCCAGCACGCGCACCACTCCCGACGGCACAGTTTCCATCACGCGCGCGAGCAGCGCGCCGCATTGTGTGGAGCTGCCGCTGAATTCGGCCAGGGTGAGCCCGAGGATGCTCACCTGTGCGTCGAACGAGGTTCGTTTCGGCGCGATCGATACGGTGTCACCATGCATGATCGGCTGCGCCGCGAGGTGCGGCCGCAGGTCGTCCGGCGTCAGGTGGTACGACCCGGCGTGGCCCACGATCATCAGCCGGACCAGCCTCGCCATGGGGATCTCGTGGCGCTCCGCCTCGACGACCTCACCGATCTGGACGCCCGCCCTTCTTCGCTGGGTGGCGTCGAGTCGGAGAAGGTCGAGGCCCTCATCCTCCGGCGCGCAGGCGAGGACGGTGACCAGAATGGGGTGAGGGCCGTGAATCCTGAGGAACTCTCCCTCGTCGAGGTCGAGGGCATCCATGAAGTGACGGCTGATCCGCGCACGCCCTTCCCCGATATCATCGAGGTCCGCGTCGCCTACCTTGAGGCGAAGCCTGCGTCCGTGGTCCGTCATTCCCCGTCGGTTCCCTGCGAGCTGAAGAGTGCGAGTGCGCACGACTCCCTTACAATTGCGGGGATTCGCAGGAAAATCAATGATGAGGTACATCCATTGCCGCAGGAGGAGACGGTGAATACGGACACGATCGTCTTCCTCCACGGGCTCGGACGCACCTGGCTCTCGATGGCGTGGCTCGCGGCGCAGGCGCGACGGCGCGGCTATGCGGTGATCAACCACGGCTATCGATCGCGTCGTCACTCGATCGCCGAGCATGCGGAGCAACTCCGGATCGTCGTCGGGGCGATCAGCGGACAGGGGCGAATCCACTTCATCACGCACTCGCTCGGCGGAATCGTCGTTCGCGCCATGCTCGCCGATCGCAGTGCGCGTCCCGGGCGGCTGGGACGCGTGGTGATGTTGAGTCCGCCGAACCAGGGCAGCGAGCTGGCGGACTTCTTCGCGGGGAATCCGATCTATCACTCCGTGCTGGGGCCAGCGGCCGGTGAGCTGGGGACGCACCACGACAGCACGCCAAACCGACTCGGTCCGGTGGACTTCGACGTCGGCGTCATCACGGGCGACCGGAACCTGACGCCGCTGTCGTCGTATATCTTCCCCGGTCCCGGCGATGGCAAGGTGAGCGTCGAGCGCGCACAGGTCGCGGGCATGCGAGACTTCCGCGTCGTTCGTCACTCTCATTCGTTCATCATGTACGGGTCGCAGGTCGCAGACTCCGCCTTTCACTTCCTCGAGCATGGCCGCTTTCCCGGCGAGCTCCAGGAATCCTCCCCGCGCCATGACTCCTGACGTATCTCCCGATCTGCCATCGCGCGGTTGGAGAGTCGTGCTCGCCATGCTCGGACGCCTGCCACAGGCGGCGCTGAGCCGGGGGCTCGGCCACGTTGCCGATGTACGGATTCCCCGGATGCTCCGTGCAGTGATCCTTGGTCGCGTCGCGCGGGCACTGGGAATCGACATTTCCGAGGCCGAACAGCCGCTCGACAGCTACCGGTCGCTCAACGAGCTGTTCGTGCGACGTCTCCGTCCCGGCGCGCGCGTCTGGCCGCACGATGCGACGACGATCGCATCGCCCGTCGACGGCGTGCTCGGCCAGCTCGGCGCGATCGCGCGCGGTGTCCTCATCCAGGCGAAGGGACGGTCATATGCCGCGGCCGACCTCCTCGGTGGGATCGACGCCGAGCGGTATGCGAACGGCAGCTTCGTCACCATCTACCTGAGTCCGCGGCACTACCACCGCATCCATGCGCCCGTCGAGGGGGCCGTCGACGCAGCGTGGCACCTCCCGGGAGCGCTGCTCCCCGTGAACGAGCCAGCGGTGACGCATATCGACAATCTCTTTCCCCGCAACGAGCGACTGGTATGCGCGATGCACAGCGCAATCGGGCGGATCGTGGTCGTCGCGGTCGGCGCGTACAATGTCGGCCGGATCTCCGCCGCCTTCGACGCGACGTGGAGCGGCGCCCGCAGCGAAGGGTGGGTGACGAATCGTCCGGGTGGCGCCGCGGCGGAGTCGCGCCGCTACGATCCGCCGGTCGCAATGCGGCAGGGCGCCGAGCTCATGGCCTTCCACCTCGGCTCGACGATCGTGCTGCTGTCCGAGCGTACGGCACGCTTCCAGGCGGGGATGACCGCGGGGCGCGAGGTGCGGATGGGAGAAGTTCTCGCACGGATGTAGTCGTGGATCCCGATCCGGACTGGTCGCGACGACTGCCGCCGCTTCGCCCACCGCGGTAGCTTGGCCGAGGATCGGACTTCAACCATGACTCGCCTGTGACCGACACACTTCGTCCCGCGCTCGCCAAGCTTGCCGCCGACCCGACCTCGGCCAACTCGAAGCGCCTCTGGAAGGCGATGACGATCGATGAGCGCCGGCAGGGCATGGAGGCGCTGCTTGCGTCGGAATCCGAGAATCAGATGCTCCGCGCCGGACTCCGCGCCGAGATTGCCAAGGCGCGCAAGTTCCGCCCTCAGGTTCTCGCGCGCTGGGACGACATGCAGCTCGCGGACGCAGGCTCCCGCCTCGACATCGGCGACAAGGGCATCGCGTGGGATGCACTGACGGCACACCTCCTTCGCAACCGGACCACGATGCTCGTCCAGTTTCTCGACGACCTCGCGATCCCGCACGAGTCCGGGGTGTTCTCCGAGGACCTCGGCAGCGAGCCGCTCACGGAGTCGAGGCTTCGCGTCGCGGCCGACTCACTAATGAAGGCGTTCGCGG
>JANOCW010000385.1:0-5846 GCA_031412375.1 Gemmatimonadaceae bacterium
TGACGTCGGGTGATGTCTTCCAGCCGCTCACCGATCGCCTCGAAGAACGCCCCGCCGTGAAAGCAGGCGGCCGAGCTGCCGCTGTTCGCGCTCATGTCAGCTCCCATCCAGGTGTGGACTGCGAGAAGGCAAGTTGGCGTCCTTCGGCCTGGTCCGGCATACGCGCTATGACGTAGAACGCCGCTCGGTAGCTCCTGGCCGCGGTCGAGTCTGGTCAACGGCGCCGCCTCTGGTGAAATTGCTCGTCCCCCGGCGTCGACGTTTCGCCGGCGCCCGATGATGCGTCTCCAAGCTGCAATCGTACTCGAGCTCGCGCGCGACCCGCACTCCTTCCCGGATCCATGCCCAGACCGAAACAGTACGGCAGCCCCTCCCCGGAACCACAGGGATCCCTGGAGCAGACGACGACCGGAGTGCGAGTCGCCTTTCAGGGAGAGCGGGGCGCCTTTGGTGAAGAGGCCATCCACCTGCTCTGGCGCGGGGAAGCGGACCCGGTGCCCTCGACATCGTTCGAGGACGTCATGTCGGCGGCCGAGACGGGAAGCGTGGACTACGGCCTCCTCCCCATCGAGAGCACGCTCGTCGGGGGGCTCGACATCGCCTACGACCTCCTCAGCCTGCACGACGGCCTTTCGATCGTCTCGGAGGTCATCATTCCCGTGAACCTGTGCCTGCTCGGTCTTCCGGGCGCGACGATCCGGGGACTGCGGACGCTGGCGAGCCAACAGGTGATGCTGAGCCAGTGCACCCACTTCCTCACGCGCTACAAGCACATCAGCGGGCATCCGAGCTGGGACACCGCCGGCGCCGCGCGCGAGGTCAGTGAGCTCGGCGATCCGAGCCGCGCGGCGGCCGGCACGCGCCGCGCTGCGGAGCGCTTCGGACTGTCGGTGATGCTCGAGCATCTCGAGGACAGGTCCGACTGCCAGATGCGCTTCCTGGCGGTCGGCCGCACGCCCGCAACGCTCGACGATGGGGCACCGGCCCGCACGGCGATCCTCTTCGTGGTTCCGTCAGCAGTGGGCGCACTGGTGGGAGCGCTTCAGCCACTCGCCGACGCAGGCTGCAACATCGGCCACTTCGCCTCCCGTCCAACGCGAGAGCCGTGGCGCTACCAGTTCTTCGTCGAAGTCGACCACCCCGCGGGCGATCCGAAGGCCGCCGCCGCGCTGGCCGCGACGAGGCGGGTGAGTGCGGAGTTCCGATTCCTGGGGACCTATCCGCGCTGGCCCGTGCTCAACGACCTCGCCTACGGGTTCCCGCGCTGAACCCTGCGCGCCCGGTCGTCAGTCGATCTTCATCCCGGCCACGCCCGCTTCGGCCTTTGGCCATTCGAGGCCCATCCCGTCGAGCGTGTCGGCGATCGTCCGGGCGATGAGCAGCGTGCGAACCTTCTTGTCATCCGCGGGCACGACGTACCAGGGCGCCCAGGCGGTGCTGCACCGCCGCAGCGCATCGCGATAGGCCGACGTGTAGGAGCTCCACTGCGCGCGGACGTGGAGATCACCCACGCCGAACTTCCAGTTCTTTTCCGAATCCGCCAGCCGCTCCTCGAGTCGCTCCTTCTGCTCGGCGCGCGAGATGTGAAGGAAGAACTTGAGAATGACGACGCCACTCGCGGCGAGCATACGCTCGAAGTCGTTGATCTCCCCATAGCGCCGCTCCCACACCGCCTTTGTGATGATCTTGTTCACGCGTGTGATGAGGACGTCCTCGTAGTGCGAGCGATTGAAGATTCCGATGATGCCGCGTCGCGGGACACGCTCGTGGATGCGCCAGAGGAAGTCGTGGCGCAGGTCGAGCTCGGTAGGGACCTTGAAGCTCGTGACCTCGACGCCCTGCGGATTCACTCCCGTGAACACCTTCCGGATCGTCCCATCCTTTCCCGATGCGTCCCGTCCCTGAAGGACGATGAGCAGTGCCTGTCGCCCATCCGCGTACAGGATTCGCTGGAGCTCGGCGATGCGCTCGACCTGCTTGTCGATCTTTTCCTCGATCGACTCGCGCTCCGGAGCCCCGTCGATGCGCGCGTCGCGGTCGCTGAGCGCGAGAGGGGCGCGAGGCGAGACCCTGTGGAGCGTCAATCGCACAGGAACCCGCCGTCGGCGCGGCGCCTGGGGGAGGGCCCGGTCAACTGAAGATCAGCGCGATGGCCGGCGCCTCGTCGTTCTCAATGAAGCGCCGGTTGACCGCCGCAGTGCACATCGCGAGCGTCTCGATGAGATCAGGCACGCGTTCCCGAACCGCGTCGATGTCGGTCATCTCCAGCTCGAGCATTTCGCCAGGCAGGAGCCGGATCGCCACCAGTCCGTCATCGCTGCGAAGCGACGACATGCATTCGATCCACGACTCGATGTTCCGACCGTAGAACTCGGGAAAGCCAAACGCCCGCTGGCACTCGGCATGGAAGGAGTTCCAGTCGTAGATCGCGTCGGTCTTCAGGCCGACGTAGGGTCCGCCTTCCATCGCAGCTCGGGGACGAATGATTCGGGAATCGCGCGAGGGTTCGGCGGCGTTTCAATTGCAACGATGCGGCCAGCGGCTGTGAAACGTCCGTTTGCAATTTCATTGTGTGCGCGTCAGCAAGGGTGTATGCTGCGAGGAGGCCGGGTTCGACCGTGCCTCCGGACTACTTCACCGAGTGGATCGTGTCCGAGCTCGGGACCTGGTGCCTCGACGAGTACTACAGGAAGGCCTAGCCCACCCGCCCCACTCGCACGGCGAGCGGCCAGCGGACGGCGCGCCTCTCGCAGGGATCGCCCCACAGGGGGGCGAGCTGGCTTTCCAGCGCAACCACCGGATCCGCCCCGTGCACGGCCTGATAGCGCCACGTTGCCGACCAAGTGCGGAGGTAGCCGAGCATCTGCGGAAGGGTCCAGTCAGCAAGCATGTCGAACGCAGGCGGCATGACTTCGGCGAAGGGGAAGGGGATCGTCCGGTATCCCTCCTCGATCAGTCGTCGCTCGGGCGGCCAGTACGGGCCAACGACGCCGGAGTAGAAGCGATCGAGCACGGCGTCGACCGCTGCCCGATCGGTGCGGCTCATGCCATAGCACCAGACCGCGATGATCCCGTGCGGCCCCGCCACCCGCCGCACCTCGGCATAGAACCGCTCGAAGTCGAACCAGTGCACGGCCTGGGCGACGGTGACGAGATCGACCGACCCCGCGAGAAGTCCGCTGGACTCGGCGGAGGCCACACGATATTCCACGCGCGGATGCGCCGGCGCCGAGCCGATCTGCGCCTCGCTCGCATCGGTGGCGATCACCCGGCCGAAGTGTGCGGTCAGCGCGAGCGTCGCCTGTCCGCTGCCGGCGGCGCAATCCCACGCGACGTTCCGAGCGTTTGCCAGCGAGCTGAGGTAGTCGAACAGCGCGTCCGGATAACGGGGGCGATAGGTCGCGTACCCCGTGGCGACGGCGGAGAAGTGATCCGCGAACGCGTCGGTCATCGGACCGCGTGCGCACTCACCCGCGCGACCGGCGACGCACGGTCCAGAAGTGGACGGCGCCCCGTGCGATGAAGAAGAGCCCGAACGCGATGTCGAGGAGCGGCGTCCCCGTCAGCGGCTGACCCGGGCGCACGAGCAGCCGCGTCAGGACGAAGACGCCAAGGATGATCATGACGCTGCTGATGATCATGGCGATCGACAGGCGAGGAGATCCCGGCGCGGTCAACGCGTCCCTCCACGCTGCGCGCGAAAGCCATCGTCCAGCGGCTCGAGCGTCGTGAACCCCCGGGCGTGAAAGGCAGAGCGCATGGCAGCGGTCATGTCGCCTCCGTACACCTCGATCGCGCGGACGGTTGCATCACGCTCGTCGGGACCTGCCTGCTTCTCCACGGATCGCACGACGCCATCCACGTGCTCCTCGGGTGACAGGCCCGGGATGGTCCGGAACACGGTGACGTCATACTCGGCGCCGCGCGTGCGTCGCGCGGTCCAGAGGGACTCGATCGCCGGGCGATTTCCCGGCGAATCCACGATCCACACGGCGGCGCGCGCGGCCAGCGTCGCGAGGCGAGATGAGAAGTCCGGGTCGAGGACGATGGCGACGGTGCGGGGTAATCTCACTGTTCACGGCGGTGGGAGGTCACTGATGGCTGACGGCTGACGACTGATGGCTGACGGCTTCGTCGTCCGCTCCCTCCCCTCGACAGGAAACCACCACATCATAGGGTAAGGGAGCGGAATGCGAGGCGATCAGCAGTCAGCTGTCAGCCATCAGTAATCAGCTTCGACACGTTCAGCTCGGCGGCGCGCCGGACCTGTCAACCACCGGCCGCCGGGCCTGGTTCGCCACATCCACCGCGAGGTCATGCACGAACTGCGTGATGCGTGCGTAGTGCGGGTAGTCGAGGTACTGCGGCTCGTCCGTCACCTGGTGATAGTCCGCGTGCAGTCCGGTGAAGAAGAACGCGATCGGGATGTTGTAGCGCGCGTAGTTCGCGTGATCGCTGCGGCCGTAGATGTTGTTGTAGCCTTGCCACGTCACCGGTCGATCGAACCGCGCGTCCAGGGCCAGCGGCTTCGCCTGCCGCTTGTTCACCTCCTCGACGCGCACGCCCAGCTCCGACGAGAGACGGGACGCGCCGAGCATGCCGAGGTAATCGGGGCTGCCGCCGATGACATCCTCGGCGCGGCCGCGGCCGATCATGTCCATGTTGATCTGCGCGACGATCGACGTGATCGGCACCGTCGAGTTGTCGGTGAACCAGTTGGAGCCGACAAGCCCGTCTTCCT
Source organism: Gemmatimonadaceae bacterium (assembly GCA_031412375.1). Taxonomy (GTDB): domain Bacteria; phylum Gemmatimonadota; class Gemmatimonadetes; order Gemmatimonadales; family Gemmatimonadaceae; genus JANPKQ01. Next base: position 4,742 of record JANOCW010000385.1, read on the forward strand.
CCGCCGTGTGCCACACGAAAAGTATCGACCGCTTCGGCCTGGCCGGCGAACGCATGATCGCCTCGGCGATCTCGAGCATCGCCATCGATCCGGAGCCATCGTCATCGGCGCCGTTGCGGATCGAATCGAGCCGGGCGGGACGAATGCGGCGCAGGCTGTCGACGTTCACCTGAACACGCGCCAGCTCTTCGGGCGTGAGCGCACGAATGTCGTTCGCCGCGATCTGCATTCCGAGACGCATCATCGCGGCGGCGCGGAGGGAATCGTGTTCCGCCGGGGGGCCGACGCGCTGGCCGTTCTGCGTGGGAAAACCGCCGATGCCGACGTGATCGTTGTGCGAACCGACCGCGACATACTCGCGGCGCAGTGTCGGATCGCTGCCCGGGATGATCGCGACGACGTTGGCGCCGCCGGGAAGGGGCGTATCGTCGTACAGGATCGTGGCGCTGACGAGCTTTCCCGTGTCGCCGGGCACGAGCATCTCCATGGGACGGCCGAACATCCGCTCCGCGCCCGCGGGCGTGATCTGGAAAGTGGGCGCGACGCGCGCGGCGCGTGGATTGGCGAGCATCGGCGCGGGCCCGCCGGCGCGGCCGCCACCCTGTGCGCCTGGCGAAGGCTGGAGATCGCCGCTGACCGTCGCGATCCCGGCGGCCCCGGCGAATCGAAGAGCAAGAACCCCGATGGCACCGGCTCCTCCGCCGCGGCCACCGCGCCCTCCTCCGGCCGGGATCGCGCCCGCGGCACCCTCCGCGATGGGAACGGGCGCGGAGAGCACGACGAACCTGTTCGCTGCCTGCTCGGCCGTGATCATCGATGCGGGGTTGCCAGCGACACCCCCGTAGATCGCCTGCAAGCCCCCGTTGATCTTCGGCATTCCGCGAGACGTGACGATGAACTCGGTACCCATGACGAGGGGCGCGCCATCGACCGCCAGGATCGACGCCGACGAAACCGACCGGCGCACGTAGGGAAGCTGCTGCAGGAAGGTCCCGTGATCGCCGGCCGGCTTCAGCCCGAGGCGCATGAGCTCGCGGACGATGTACGCATTCCCGCGCGCGTTGCTCTCGTATGGTGCATCGCGCCCTTCCATCGAGTCGTCGGC
>JANOCW010000386.1:0-25399 GCA_031412375.1 Gemmatimonadaceae bacterium
CGCGCACGAGGTGATCGTCGTCGATGGCGGAAGCAGCGATGAGACGGTGACGGTCGCCGAGCGGCGTGGTGCCCGGGTTGTGCGGTCGCGTCGGGGGCGTGGTGTGCAGCTCGCCGCCGGCGCGCGGGCGGCATCTGCCCCCATGCTGTGCTTCCTCCATGCCGATGTACGCCTGCACGAACCCGCTCGGCGAGAGCTCGAGGTTCTCGTGTCCTCACGAGCCGTGGGTGCGTTTGCGTTTCGATTTCGAATAGATGCCAGCGGCTGGCGTTTTCGAGTGATCGAGCAGGGCACAAACCTGCGTGTGCGATTGTTCGGCCTGCCGTACGGAGATCAGGGGCTGATCGTCTCGCGCACGGATTACGACGCGACGGGTGGATATCGCGATGTCCCGTTGATGGAAGACGTGGCGATGGTGGACGCGCTTCGCACGGTGACGGTCATCCGCGTGCTGCGCTCGTCCTTGCCGGTGTCAGCGCGCCGCTGGAAGCACGATGGTCCGTTCACGAGGATGCTGCGCAACTGGCGCCTCATGTTCGCGTATCGGTTGGGTGCCTCGCCACACAGCCTCGCCGCACAGTACCAGCCGCTCGCGGACCCGCTCCAGGTAGCGGGTCGCGAACCGAGTCGCAGGGGCGATCGTGGCTGAGTTTTCGGAACTGTCGTTGCGCCACCGACTCGAGATGGCGATCTACCGGTGGCGTCGTGTCGAGCCGCTGACATGGGCGCCGCTCCGGGTGTCGCTCGGCGAGGCACGCGTCGGCCTGGTCACCACCGCCGGGTTGTACCGACCGGGAATCGACGAGGCCTTCACCCGCGTTCGCGGCGGCGACTACAGCTTCCGCATTATCCCCGATGATGCAGACCTGCCTGCGCTCTCCGTAGGCCAGACCAGCGCAGCATTCGACCGGGAACCCGTGGAGTCGGATCGGAATGTCGCGCTTCCGACAGAACGGTTACGCACGCTCGTCGCGCGCGGTGAGATCGGATCGTCGGCGCCGCGGCACCTGAGCTTCAATGGGTCGATCCCCGCGCCCGGACGGCTCGTCCGAGAGAGCGCGCCCCGGGCCGCGAAGATCTTTCTCGACGATGGGGTGGATGCGGCACTGCTGATTCCGGTGTGACCGCTCTGCACTCAGTCCGTGGGACTGATCGCCGGAGTCCTCGAGCAGCACGGCATCACGACGGTCTGTATCGCGCTCGTCAGGTCCATCGCCGAGAGTGTCCGGCCACCACGCTCCCTGGCGGTACCCTTTCGCTTCGGCGCACCGCTCGGTGAGGCGAACGATGAAGCCGGTCAACTCGCGGTGATGCGTGCCGCGCTTCGCCTGCTGAGGGAGCCAGGCCCTCCGCCGGTGCTGCGGGATTACGAAGTCGGCGGCTCTGCCTGACCGCTCCGCACGAGCCAGTCGCGCCAGTCGTCGGCCGTATCAATGTCGCGCCGTTCGTCCAACAGGACAACCGAGAGCTCGAGCATCCGTGCGTGATCGCGCGTGATGCGTAGCGTGTCGGGCGTGCTCCAGGGCACGTTCTCGAACAGCGGTGCGTGAAGTCGTGACATGCCGACCAGGTAGTAACCTCCATCGCTGGCCGGTCCGAGAACGACATCGGCCGTCGCAAGACGCTCGAAGGCACCCTCGACCACCGTTGCCGAGACGTCAGGGCAGTCGGTGCCGATGACGACGACGCGCTCCGCACCCGCACGGAGCGCGTCGTCGATCGCGGTCGCCATTCGTGCTCCAAGATCCTCGCCGACTTGAGGCGCGAGCATCACGCGCGTCCCGAGCCACTCACGCATGGCACGTTCACCGCTTTCAGGCGCGTAGGCGACGGTGATCGAATAGCGCGCCGACTGTCGTACGGCACCGATGACGAGATTGGCCAATGACACGTACGCGCTGAGCGCGGCAGCCTCGCCAATTCCGGCGGCGAGGCGCGTCTTCACTCGGCCGACTTCGGGGACGCGGGCGAAGATGATGAGCGAGCATCGGTGGTCTGTCACAGGTCGATCACTGCCACTGGCGCCTGGGCCCGGGCGTGCTCCTATTCACGAACGACATTCGAACCGACCCTTCTGAACGTGAGGCGGCACCATGCGGGATGTGGGACGAGAATTACTGGCCTCCGCGACACCCCGCCGCAACGGCTGGAGCGCGGCACTGTTGCTCGTTTTCGGCGTCGTTGCGTGCAGGTCTTCGACGCCGGAGAGCCCCCGCACCGTTCCCGCCGCCGAGCGCGCTGCCACAGAGGCGAACCAGCCGGCGCGGCTTCCCACCGGGGCCCGACTCGACCCGGTTGGCACGACAACCGATGTCGGCTCGATGCCGCTCGCGATGATCCTCTCGCCGGACGGGGCGCACACCGTGCTCCTCCTCAACGGGTGGCGCGAGCAGGGCGTGCAGGTGATCGAACGTCGCACCGGGACGGTCGTACAGACGCTCGAGCAGCCGGCCGCATTCCTCGGCCTCGCGTTCAGCCCGGACGGGCGCACGCTCTACGCATCCGGCGGGAATCAGGATGTCGTCTACCGCTACGCATGGGCGAGCGGGCGCGCCACGCTGACCGACAGCCTCGTGCTTGCGAAGAAAGCGCCGCGCACGAACGGGACGTCATACCCGGCCGGCATCGCGGTGTCCATCAACGGCCGCCACCTCTACGTCGCCGAAAACCTCGCCGACTCGCTGGCTGTAGTCGACCTCACGACCGGAGCTGTCGTGCAGCGCTTCGCCACCGAGCGCTACCCGTACGGCGTCGTCGTGGCACCGGACAGCACGGTCTATGTCTCCGCGTGGGGTGGCTCGACCGTCTCCATCTTCCGCCCGGGCGCGACCGGCGGGCTCGTCGCGGCCGCGCGCATGAAGGTCGGTCGCCACCCGTCGGCACTGCTGCTCAACCGCGATGGGACGCGCCTCTTCGCCGCGTCCGGCAGCACCGATCGCGTCGCCGTGATCGACACCCGCCAGCGTCGCGTAATCATCGAGCTCCTCGACCCGCCCCCTGCGGGTCCGGCCGAGGGAAGCACGCCGAACGCCCTCGCCCTCTCGGCAGACGGCACGCGGCTGTTCGTCGCGGAGGCAGACAACAACGCCATCGCCGTATTCGATCTCGCGCCTGCGACGTCGAACGTGCCCGGTGCCCGCGGCGATGATCTTCTCATCGGACGTATTCCCGTGCAGTGGTACCCGGCGGCGGTGATTGCCGCGGGCGACACACTCCTCGTCGCGAACGCGAAGGGACGCGGCACGGGGCCGAATCCGCGCCTGCCGCAGCCCGGCGCCCCAACCAGCAGGACGAACGAGCCGCGAAGCTACACGCTCGGGCAGCTCTCGGGCACGCTCTCCACGATCCCCGGGATCACGGGCGCGGACAGCAACGCTCTGCGCCCGCTAACGGCGCGAGTGGCCAACGCCAACGGATGGGGCGGAGGACGGAGCGCGACTGTGGATCCTCGTCGCTCGTATCCGCCGTTCATGCATGTCATCTACATCATCAAGGAGAACCGCACCTACGACCAGGTCTTCGGCGACATGCCGGAAGGCGATGGCGACACGTCGCTGGTCTTCTTCCCGCGACCGGTATCGCCCAATCACCACGCGCTGGCCGATCGCTTCGGGCTCTTCGACCGTTTCTTCGTGAACGCCGAGGCGAGCCCGGATGGGCACAACTGGTCGATGGCTGCGTACACCACGGATTACCTGCAGAAGACGGTACCCTCCAACTACTCCAGCCGTGGACGCAGCTACGACTACGAAGGAACGAATCGAAACACTCCGGGAAAGTCGCAGGTGCCGGATGATGATGCCGCCGAACCGGACAACGGCTACCTGTGGGACCTCGCGCAGCGCGCCGGGGTGACGTTTCGGAATTACGGAGAGTTCGTCATCCCCGCCGGGTCGGACCCGAACGATCCAATGCCCGCGGGCTATCGTGGCGTGAAGCCCTTCCTCGCGGCGCACACGAACCACGACTTTCCCGGCTACGATCTCACGATTCCCGATCAGCGGCGCGCCGATGTCTGGATCGCCGAGCTCGGCGAATTCGTGCAGCACGGCGCGATGCCGCGGCTGCAGATCGTGCGCCTGCCGAACGACCACACTGCGGGCGCTCGCGCCGGTTCACCGACACCTCGTGCCTACATGGCGGACAACGATCTCGCCCTCGGCCGGATGATCGAGGCCCTGTCGCGCAGCCCCTTCTGGCGGAACACGGTCGTGTTCGTGCTCGAGGACGATGCGCAGAACGGGCCGGATCACGTGGATTCGCACCGCACGCCGATGCTCGTCGTCTCGCCGTACAACCGTCCCGGGGTGATCCACCGGTTCGCCAACACCACCGATGTGCTCGCGACGATCGAGGAGATTCTCGGGCTCGACGCGCTGTCGCAGTTCGACCACTACGGGCGGCCGTTGCGGGAGATCTGGGCGAAGGAGCCGGACCTGCGGCCGTATGCGCTGCTCACTCCGTCCGTGTCGCTCAGCGAGCGCAATCCCGAAACGGGGCGCGGTGCTCGCGAGTCGGCGACGCTCGACTTCCGCTTCGAGGACATCGCTGAAGAAGATCTCTTCAACCAGGTGCTCTGGCGCGCGATCAAGGGGGAGAACGTCCCCTACCCGGGCCCGACGCGAATGCCAGCGCTGGAGTTCAAGCGCGATCGGTAGCGCCCTCGTTCGTCTGCATGGCAGGAGGGGGCGCACGCACTGCTGAGGGATGCGGGCTGCACGCCATCCGGCGGACACCTACATTTCGGGATCGTCCTTCACCACCTCCGTCCACGCGGTCGCATGTCGCATCGATCGATCCGGCTCCTCGGTCTCGCCACCATCCTTTCACTGGGAACGAGCGCGTGCGGCTCGCGCGGCGGGCCCACCGAGCCTGATCTTGGTCTTCCAGTCGCGGGGACGGCGACCCGGTCGGTCGCCGCCGCCGCCGCCGACACCTTTGCATTCGTGGCCGGACGTTCGGGAACGGTCGAGGTCGGGATCTGCGGCGCGACGGGCGTGAACGTCGACCTCTCCGGCGGAGGCCGGACATCCAGCACGGCGGCGAACTGCGAGAAGATCACGTTCACGGTGGTCCAGGCCGCCACCTATCGGACGGTGATCAGTGCGCCCGCCGCGGGCACTCCGTACAACCTCTGCTGGCGCATTGGCGGGAACTGCACCGTCACCGCGCCGATCATCGACGAGAGCGGCGCGCCCGCGGGCTACTATGCCACCGTCGAGGGAAAGACTGGCGCCGCGTTTCTCGCCGCGCTCAACGACGTCATCGACAACCAGCGCGTGCTCGGCTACACGTCGGCGCGGGATTCCCTCTACGCGAACGTGGACGATCCCGACAACGACGATGTCGTGATCGACATCTACGTCGGCCGTGCCGCGCCGGGGGTGAACAGCCGGGCGACGGCCGCCACCGCGAGCTTCAACACGGAGCACAGCTGGCCGCAGAGCCGCGGCGCGAACGAGGATCCCGCGATGAGCGACCTCAACATCCTGTTCAGCTCCGATGCGGCCGCGAACGGGCAGCGGCTGAACTATCCGTTCGGCGAGGTAAAAGGGAATGTCGTCTGGATCAGCCCCGCGGTTGTCGGTTCCAGCGAGCAGAGCCGCCTCGGCTACTCAGGCACTGGAACGTCCGGCCAGCTCGTGTTCGAGCCGCGGACCTCGAAGAAGGGCGACATCGCCCGCGCCATTCTCTACTTCTATACGCGCTACCAGCCAGATCCGACGCCGTCGTTTACCCTGGTGAACTTCGACGTCGAACGCGGAATCCTCGTGAAGTGGGCGCAGGCGGATGCGCCCGATTCTTTCGAGCGCGCGCGGAACAACCTCGTCTTCCGCGCGCAGGGCAACCGCAATCCGTTCATCGATCGCCCCGACTTCGTTCCGCTGATCCTGCCGTAGGGCCGTCGCCTAGAAGAACAGCCGCGCTCCGAGCTGCGCCGAGAACTGGAGCAGCAGGTTTGCGCCGACGGCGCGACGGTCGCCAAAGGTCGTTGGCACGGTGTACTGGATCGTGTTCGTCGCCGCGTCGTAGGCTTGCGGCGTCAGCAGGTTGCGCCGATCCGTGGTGATCGATTCGTAGCGGCCCCACTTGCTGCTCAACCCGTTGAGCACGTTGAACAGATCGACGCTGATCTCCGCGGCGCGGCGCCGGTTCATCGTCACCTGCTTGCGCACGCTCAGGTCGAGGCGGTTGAACCAGGGCTGACGGCAGGGGTTGCGCGGCAGGATCCCGCCGACGTTCTCGCCGATGCATTCGAACTCCTGGAGAATGCCCGCGTAGGCTGCGCGTGTTGCCGCCACGGTGGAATCGCGCCGCACGGGGTCCGTGACGCTCGCGGCGACGAACACCGGCAGGTCTTCCGGGGCGTAGATGTACGGACGGTCGTTGAACCGGATGCCATCGCCATTGATGTCGCCGTTCACCTCCGGGCCCCACGGCGTTCCGCTCTGGGTGCGCCAGATGCCCGTGATGTCCACGTCCCATGGCAGGCGCGCCATGCCGGTCACGACGATCGTGTGATTGCGGACGAATGCGCTCGGACCCCACGCACCGTCAGTGTCCCCTGCGCCGCCAATGAGGTTCGGGCCGTTGGCGCCGACGCGCGGATTCTGGAATCCCTCGAACGCGGTGCAGCAGGAGTATGACGAGTTGTCGAACGCGCGCGTGTATGTGTACGACGCGCTGACCTGCGACCCCTGACGGAACCGGCGATCGACCGTCATCGTCGCCGCCTGTGAGCGGGCCTGACCATCGTTGTAGTTGACGAACAGGTCGCCGAAGTCGGTGTTGCGGAGGCGCGCGGGGCCGGTGGCGTTGGTCGACGGCACGAACGCGCCCTCGGGAACGAAGATCGCCCGACTTCCCTCCGTATCCAGCTGGAACTGCGCGGGACGGAGGTTGAGGTTGCGGACCGTATAGAGCTTGGTGGACGCCGAGACGAGGAGGTCTGCAGTGACGCGGTATCCGTCGCCGAACAGGCGCTCGTAGCCGACGTTCGCGCGCCACGTCTCGGGGAGCTCGAAGTTGTCGTTCCAGAACGTGTACGTCGGAACACCGCCGACTCCGGTCGCACCCGCACAGTTGAACGGATTGTCCGCGCCCGACCGTGCCAGGTCCCGGTAATCGGTCGGTGAGGGCGGCGCGTTGGGTTCGCCGGCCGCGCCGCGGCAATCGAGGTTGAGCAACGGGACATCGGTGATCGCCACGTTGCCGCCCATCACGTAGGGAACGCGACCGTAGAACAGTGCGCCGCCAAGGCGGACGACCTCGCTCGCGTCGCCGCGGACGTCGTAGGCAAAGGACAACCGGGGCGAGACGTTGTTGTTGTCCACCGGTGCCGTCCCGGTCTCGAACCCGAACGCGCGCTCGACATCGATCACCCGACCCGGGCGGTCGCCGTAGCGCGACACGTCATAGCGGAGTCCGATCGAGGCGAGGAGCTTCGGTGTCGCCTGCCAGTCGTCCTGCGCATAGACCGAATACTCCTGTGCACCGAATGCGGCTCGCGGCACGCTGCCATCCGCGCGCACCGACCTGGTGTAGCTGATCGGACGGAACTGCTCGAGGGCATCGAGATTGGCGAACGTGTAAAACCCCGAGCCATTGAACCAGAAGCGATTCTCGATCTCGGCAAAGACGTTGTTCGTTCCGAGCTTGAGGGTGTGATCCCCCAGGTCGACCGTCAGGTTGTTGATGACCTGGAGCTTCTGCTCCTCGAGGTAGTTGTTGAACGCGATCGATGATCCGCCGTACGTCGCGATGTCGTTCGGGGTGATGTTGACGCGAAGCTCCGGCAGCTTGCTGTTCGCATCACGCGGCCTGCGCTCGTCGGACAACTGCACGCGAAGCACGTTGAACACGTTGCTCCGGAAGATGCTCGTCAGCTCCGAAACGAAGGAGTTGGTCCGGTTCCGGAAGGCCTCGGCGCGCGAGATCCCGCCCGCGAAGGTGCCGGACTCGTTGAGGTTGTCGTGGTCGGAGTAGTTGTGGCGCAGCGAGATGCGATGCTTGTCCGAGGCGTTCCAGTCGAGGCGCCCGAACAGCGTGAGGACGTCGTTGCTCGTCTTGAACTCGCCGTACTGATTCTCGGGCTCGACGACCCCGTACTGGCTGCCGAGAATGGAGTAGAAGCGCTCGAGGCCGCGAGCGGCTTCTCCAAGGCCGGGTGCGCGTGCGCGGATCGGGGCTGAATCACTTGCCGCGGCCGCCGTCGAATCGCCTCGGTAGAGCGCGGGTGTCGCCGACCGGAAGGGCTCGCGACGGCGCTGTCCGTCGAGCGACAGCAGGTAGAACAGCTTGTCGCGGACGATCGGACCCTCGACCAGCCCGGCATACTGCTGCACCTCGAAGTTGTTCGGACGGCGTCCGGCGAAGTCGCTGCGCGTGAGGTCCGCGTTGCGGAAGTTGCCGTAGACGGTCGCCTTGTGAGTATTGGTGCCGCCCTTCGTCACGATGTTGATGACGCCGCCGGAGTAGTTCCCGTACTCGACGTCGTAGCCATTCGTAATGATCTGGAACTCGCGGATCGATTCGAGCGAGAAGTTGAACGGAATACGGCTTCCGCCGCGGTTCTCGCCGAAGAACGAGTTGTTCGCATCCACGCCGTCGATCTGGACGTTGGTCTGCGACGGACGCTGGCCGGCGATCGAGAACTGGCCGCCGGTGGTGATGTCCTCCTGCGGCGAGACCAGTCCCGACAGGTTGATGAAGTCGGTGAAGTCGCGGCCGAGCGTCGGGAGGCTGCGAATCTGCTCCTCGCTGACCGTCTGCTTGATGCCACCCTGGGTGACGTCGATGCCCGTGCCCTGGCCCACGATCTCGACCGTCCCGAGGACGGCGGACGCCGTGCGGAGTGAGAAGTTCGCCGCGGCCGTGGAGCCGACGACGACGCGAATGCCGCGCTGCTCGAGCGGCTGGTAGCCGATCCGGCGTGCCGACACCCGATATGAGCCGGGCGGCAGCAGGCGGATGACGAAAGTCCCATCATCGTCGGACACGGTGCTGCGGCTGAAGGCCGTCTCCTCGTTCACCGCGACGACCTGCGCTGTCCCGAGCGCCGCGCTGGCGCTGTCGGCAACCCGGCCGCGAATCGCGCCGGTGGTCGTCGTGCCCTGGGCAAGCGCCGTCGTCGCCAGCGCACCGATGGCGGCAAGCACGGCGACCGGGCGGATGATCGACTGCATCAGTGACGAGATCACGGAGTGCATGCGACCTCCACGATGTCGGTCAGCATGCGGGGCTTGAGTTGAAGCGTCCCGTTGAAATATCCGAGCAATCCGGTGATGTCGTAGCACTTTCCTGCCTGGAAGGTTGTCTTGGGAATGAAGGGACGCGTGTTGCCGTCGGTGCGGAGCTGAATCGCTCCCGTCGCGTCGGTCAGCGGGGCGTTGTCGCCGGTGAATGCGCCGATCGTCGTCTTGCGCACGGTGATCAACCGGCCGACATCCGCCGACTTCGCGGCGGTCGCGGTGGCAGCATCCGTGATCTGCTTCGCCGTCCGAACCGTCGGTGCCGGTACGGCAACCCGCGCAATGTTCGGCGCGACAATCGGGGCGATGATCTGAAGCTCGCCGTTGAACGTGCCGAGCTGGCCCGTCACCTCGATGCTGTCGCCGAGCTGGAGACCGAGGGTGGGGAGGCCGAATACCTGGATTCCGCCCGTCGGATCCTGGATGTAGACGTTGTCGTTGCGGTACGTCCCCTGTGCCGCGGTGACGATGCCGGCGATCGTCGTGCTCTGGTTGGCCGCGACGTTCTTGGCGACCGCGATCCGCACCACGCAGCCACGTTTGGCAGGAATGCGGAGAAAGGTCTGCTCGCCGATGTAAACCGATGTCGATGCCGGGAGGCTGCAGAAGCTGAGCGCGGCGGTGCTGGCGTCCTTGACGACGACGAGCTGATGCGTGCCCGGTGCGACGTCGGCGAAGGTGAACTGTCCGTTCGCCGTCGTGCGGGTTGTGGCAATGGTCGTCGTGTCGTTGCGGACGAGCAGCTTCACCTCGACGTTGCGCAGGAGGGTGTCGCCGCCGAGTGGCGTGAACAGTCCGTTGTTGTCGGCGTCGAAGAAGAGCTGGCCGGCGACGTCGCCGACACCGTTGACCTCGAAGGGAGGGGCCTGCTCGTCGTCACAGCCCGTAGCGAGCACAAGGCAGGTAGCGAGCGCGAGATGCTTGAACATCATTGAGGACATCGATCGTGTGAGGTGAGTGCCGGGCTTCATCGATCGGTGGCCCCGGTTCGTGTGGCTCGAGGCATCGACTGTTCCTGGGGCGCTAGGAAGACAGCACCCTGCAACGAACCGGTGGAGAGGGCAGCCGGCGCGACGTACCCGTCGTTCCGGGCACGTGGGGTACCGCGATTCGCCTGGAAGTACACGGAAGACTGCGCGACCCAGTTCGCCCCATTGACGTTGGAGTTGTCCGCGCTCGCATCGATCACCCCTCGGCTCGTGCCCGGGACTGCCGCGCCCGTCGCGTACCCAACGGAGTCGATCGTCACCCCCGCCGGATCCTTGAGCGTGAATCGATCGGCCGTGTTCGAGAGCGCAATGTCGGTCTTGAAGTCGAAGTCCACCTGGATTCCGCCATTGAGTGCTGGGTCGGCGTTTGCTCCGAGGATCACGTAGCCCCCGGCGGGGACGATCAGTGACGTCTTGATCGTATCGACGCCGAAATTGTCGGCGATGATCCAGTTCTGGAGGTCGATCGATGCGGTGCCGTAGTTGTACAGCTCGACGTATTCCGCATTGACGTCCGCCAACAACGAATCCGGATTAGCCATCAGTTCATTGATGACAATCCTCGGCCCTACACCAGGCACCGTCGCCGCAACCACATCGGCGGGAAACCGCGGCTTGACTTGGACAGTCGTGTTGTTCTGCGTCAGCACACCGGTGATATCGTAGGTCGTCCCGACGGTGAAGCTCGCCGGCGTGAGTCCCGTGTTGTCGCGGTGATTCCGGATGACGAGCGTATCGTTCGCCGCCGATGCAACGATCACGTTGAATGCACCCGACGTGTCGGCCGCGCTGATCGTGAGCACTCTCAACCCGGCCACCCGCACGAGCTGGCCTTCATCGGCAAGACTCTTCGCCACCGCGGCGGTGATCGTCTTCGCGGCTCGCACCGTCCCGCCCGTGCGCTGGCGCACCACCAACGGCGTCGCGGTGCTGCCGGCGATCTGCTCCTGGCCAACGAACGCGCTCCGCTCGCCGACGACCTCGACCCGCTGTCCGACGCGATAGAGCGCCGAGTCGGCCGTTGGCACGAAGAACACGGCGAGTCCGCCGGTCGCATCCTGCACCCAGATCTCGGAGCGCGTGTCGTTCGTCGACGTGAACCGGCCGGCAGGCACCGTCACGTCGGCGATCACCGCCACGCGCGTCCCGACCGCCGCCGCCCGCGCCTCGGCAACCGTAATGAAGATCGAACCCGTGTAATTCACGTCCATCGTCGCCGTCTGGCCGGCCGTCACGGTCACGCTGCGCGTGTTGCCGGCAGTGCCGTAGTCGATCGCGCCCGCTCGCTCGAACTCGAGCTGGTAGTCGCCACCGGCGAGCCGCTGGAACTGGTATGCCCCCGTCGCGCTCGTCGTCGTGGTCGCGACCGTCAGGCCGGCGCGCTTCAGCACGACCTGAACATTCTCCGCCCCGGCGTCATCCGCGAGCCGGACCACCCGCCCTGAGATCGTGGCCGGCAGGAACGCGAACTGGAAGCCCACGTCCACCGAATCGCCCCGGAAGTTGATCACGGCGCTCGGCTCCGGGTTCGAGACGAGCATCGCACCCGTCGGCACCGTCCCGCTCGTGCGGACCCGATAGCTCCCCGGCGCCAGCCCATCGAAGGTGGCAAGTCCATTGGCCGCAGTCGATTGGGTCGCCACAACGACGCCATTTCGGCTCAACGTCACGGCGAGCCCGGACACCGGCAGGTCGGGGGTGGTCTGCGTTCCGGTCGCATCGTTGTCGACATACGCGCGAACGGTGAGCGTCCCCTCACGCCCCTCGGGGGCGGAAGCTTCGTCACACGCACTCACCAGGATGGCGGCAACGACCGCCGCAAGGAGAATTGGTCTCATGGCTGCAGTGGCAGGTCAGAACGGATGTTTTGGGTAGAGGGGGATGATCTACCGCCGCGACCGACCGACCGCAACCATCCCGGTGGCTACAGTTCCGTACCGAGCCAGGCCATACCTCCCGGGCCCTGGGAGTCACCGAGCGTCCACTCCAGTGCAACATCCATAGATGCTTCATCAGATGCTTCATCGGCTCATCGTTCTGTCTTCGCTCCCGTTCGCCAGCCCTCCGCTCCTCGCGCAGGGTGCGCCCGCACCGGGATCCGACAGCACCGTGACCCTGACGGTCATCGTGCGACGAGACACGATGCCGCTCGAGGATGTGATGGTTCGCAGCGAGCAGACAGGGCGGCCCACCGATGCGCGTGGGATCGCTGTCCTGCGGCTTCCGGTCGGTGTGCGAGAGATCATCACCACCAAGATCGGCTACAGGGCGGAGACGCTCCTCGTCACGCTGCGCCCCGGTGTCGATACAACGGTCACGATGACCCTCCCGGCGCAGCCCGTGGAGCTGTCCGGCGTCATCGTCTCGGCGACGCGCAGCGGAAAGAGGATCGAGGATGAACCGTTGCGAGTGGAAGTGCTCGCGCAGGAAGAGGTCGAGGAGAAGCTGCTCATGACTCCGGGCGACATCACGATGATGCTCAACGAGTCATCGGGCCTGCGCGTGCAAACGACATCCCCATCGCTGGGGGGAGCTGCCGTCCGCATCCAGGGCCTGCGTGGTCGATATACCCAGATCCTCGCCGATGGTCTACCGCTCTATGGAGGCCAGACCGGCGGGCTCGGGCTGCTGCAGATCCCCCCGATGGATCTCGGCGGCGTCGAGATCATCAAGGGTGTCGCCTCGGCTCTCTATGGAGGCTCGGCCCTCGGCGGCGTCATCAACCTCATCTCCCGTCGCCCCGGGGAAGAGCGCGAACGGGAGCTGCTGCTCAACCAGACGACGCTCGGTGGAACCGATGCGGTCGGCTTTGCATCGCGGCAACTCACCGAGCGGTGGGGGTACACGCTGCTCGCGGGTGCGCATCGGCAATCGCAGGTGGATCGTGATGATGACGGATGGACGGATCTGCCGGGATATCAGCGCCTGCTCGTCCGGCCTCGTGTCTTCTGGTCGAGCCCGGCCGGCCATTCGCTGATGGCGACCGCGGGGACGACAGTCGAGCGCCGTGAGGGTGGAACGATCGAGGGCGGGACTGTTCCTGGGGGAGGAGCGTTCGCGGAGAACCTGCGCACGACCCGATACGACGGGGGCCTCGTCGGCGGATTCCTGCTTGGGGGCAGCACCATTCTTTCCATTCGTGGAGCCGTGGCCACGCAGCGGCATCATCATGCCTTCGGCAGCGTGCGTGAGCGTGATCGGCACCTGACATGGCTTGGCGAGACCGCGCTGACGATCCCACGAGGGATGTCGTTGTGGGTGCTGGGAGCGGCAGTGCAGCAGGAGCGGTACACGGCGGATGACGTGGCGGGATTCGACTATCGCTTCACGGCGCCGGGGCTCTTCGCGCAGAACACGGTGACGCTGTCCCCGTCGGTCTCGCTCACGGCAAGCGCCCGGGTGGATCAGCACAGTCAGTACGGCATGCAGGTCGCGCCGCGGGTCTCCGCCCTCGTGCGATTGGGGCCAGCGTGGACAGTGCGCGCGTCGGGCGGTGGAGGTTATTTCGCGCCGTCGCCATTCACGGAAGAGACCGAGGTGACCGGGCTCGCTCCGCTGGAGCCACTCCAGGGCATCGGTGAGGAACGGGCGCGCAGTGGCTCCGTCGACCTGGGCGGTACGATTGGTGTGATCGAGATGAACGCAACGGTGTTCCGCTCGGTCGTCGATCACCCTGTCGGTCTCCGGACAGTGGGCGGCAGCCCCGACCGCGTGGCACTCGTGAACCTGCGACAACCGACGCGCACGACGGGAACGGAGCTGCTCCTGCGCTGGAACCCGGAGCCATTTCACGTGACCGGCTCGTACACGCTCGTGCGCTCGACGGAGCAGGATCCCGAGAGTGGCAACCGGCGCACTGCCCCGCTCACGCCGCGACACCAGGCGGGGGTCGTGACGATGTGGGAGCAGGAGGGGCGCGCCCGCGCCGGACTCGAGGTCTACTACACGGGGGTGCAATCGCTCGACGACAATCCGTATCGAACGGAGAGCAAACCGTACGTTCACGTCGGCGTGCTTGCCGAGCGTCGGGTCGGCCGTGCTCGACTGTTCGTGAACGCCGAGAATCTCCTCGGATATCGGCAGACACACTACGACCCGCTCGTGCTTCCCGCCCGCGGCGTCGGGGGACGTTGGACGACCGATGTCTGGGGTCCGCTCGAGGGACGTGTCGCCAACGTTGGCGTACGGTTCGACGCGAGATAGGGGCTTGCGAAGTACCCACCCCCCGTATCGAATCCAGCGAGGACGTTACTCAGTAAAGTCAAACCAGGCAGCGTCCTCCGACTCGCCGACGGATTCCTTCCAGGAGCCCCACGCGACCGGAAACGCTTGACTTTTCAGCTACCGGGGCGGATAGTGGCTCGCTCCATCCGAATTCCCTGGTCTCTGCATCTGCAGTGAGAAAGGGCGGCACGACACTCCCGACCCACTGGAGGCACCGCTCATGGTAGTGGTCCGTCATCTCCTTCCCCTGCTTGCCGGTGCCCTCGTGTGCGCCGCTGCATCCCTGAATCCACTCGGTGCGCAGGAACCCACCGGTACCATCACCGGTGAGGTCGTGGACAGCGCGTCTCGACAGCCGCTCGCCGGGGTCAGCGTCGTCGTCGAGGGGACGACGCGCGGCGCCATCACCCGGAACGACGGCACCTTCACCATCACGGGTGTCCCCGCGGGAACCCAGCGCGTTCGTGCGCGGCGCATCGGCTACGGGACGCAGGTGGAGACCGTCAACGTGGCGAGCGGATCGACCGTCTCGGTGGCGTTCGTGCTCGGCAGGCAGGCCGCGATACTCGAGGAAATGGTCGTCGTCGGCTACACCTCGCAAAGGAAATCGACCATCACCGGCGCCGTCGCGACGGTGAACACGGCCGATCTCGAGTCGCGGCGGGTGGCCGATGTGGCGCAGGCTCTCCAGGGGCAGGTGGCCGGCGTGCAGGTCACCCAGAGCACGGGCGCGCCCGGCGAGGACATCAGCATTCGCATTCGCGGGGAAGGGACGATCGGGAACAACAGCCCGCTCTTCATCGTGGACGGCATCCCATCGCGCAGCATCTCCTTCCTGAATCCGGCCGATATCCAGTCCCTGACGGTCCTCAAGGATGCGTCGGCGGCGTCCATCTATGGTTCGCGGGCATCTGCCGGCGTCATCGTGATCACGACGAAGAGTGGACAACAGGGCGACGCAACCTTCGCCATCGACTACTACACCGGCATTCAGCAGGCGACCAATCTCCCGACGATGTTGAATGCCACCCAGTACATGAACAAGATGGAGGAAGCCTGGAACAATTCCGGGAATACCGGCATCAACCCGTACACTGCCGACAAGAGCCGGACCGATCTGGCCAATACCGATTGGCTGGGCGCGTTGTTCGAGGCAGGACGTTCGCAGAACGTGCAGCTGACCGCAGGCGCGGGGAGCGAACGGGTGCAATACCTGATGTCGGCCGGATACAATCAACAGGACGGTATCGTCGTCTACGACAACGACAGATATCAGCGCCTCAGTTTTCGGACAAACATTCAGGCGGGCTTGACCGATCGGTTCAGCGTCGGAAGTAATCTCCTGCTGTCCTATGCTGAACAGGACAAGCTGTCCTCGAAGGGAGATGCACCCGGCATCATCCGGAACGCGCTGATCCGCCCGCCGGTCATCGGTGTGTATACGGATCCAGGTGATCCGACGTACTCCGCGAGCGACCCCTTCACCGATCTGCCGTTTTATCGCCAGCCATGGAACAACAGCAACAATCGCTATGAGTTCGGCGCCAATCCGGTTGCCCTGGCCTACTACACGAATGACAAGCGGAATCGCTTCACGACATTCGGCAACGTGCACGCAGAGTACGCGTTCCTGCGGGATACCTCGCTGAGGCTCAAGTCCAATCTCGGGGTCGATCTGAACCTGACCCACAACAAGGCCGTGAAGCAGAATTTCGGAGATGTGGATGGAGGCGGCGGTTCGCTGGACCGGTTAGCGGGTCGCCAGAATCGTCCCACGGCGTTGGACGAGAATCGAGGGCAGGAGACCACCGTCACCTGGAACAACACCCTCAACTACAGCAAGGACATCCGGACGCATGGCCTCAGTGCGCTCGTCGGCAGCGAGTACATCACTAACTATGAGTCGGCGGTCGGTGCCTCCAGGCAGCGATTCGATTTCGTCCGGGAGAACTTCCAGTATCTCAACTACGGCGGGCTAGTCGACCAGAACACCGCCGGATCCGCGTCCGAGTGGGGCCTTTTCTCCCTGTTCAGTTCGGCGACGTATGCGTTCGACACTCGGTACCTGATCACCGCCAACTTCAGGGCAGATGCATCGTCCCGCTTTTCCGAGCAGAACAAGTGGGGCTACTTCCCCTCGCTGTCCGCGGGCTGGAAGATCTCAGATGAGCCGTTCATGCAGAATGTCGGCTGGCTCACCGACCTGAAGCTCCGAGGCAGTGTCGGACGGTTGGGAAACCAGGAGATCGACAACTACTCGTTCCTCACGCTGCTCCGCCGATCGGGAGACCAGTACCTCATCTCGCGCTACGGCAATCCCGACCTGCGGTGGGAGACGACGACCCAGAAGAACGTCGGCCTGGACATGGGCGTCCTGGGCAATCGACTCAACCTGTCGCTGGACTACTTCGTCAAGAACACGCACGACATCCTGCTGCCGATCTCCCTGCCATCGATCGTCGGGAACGTTTCGCCGACGATCGTCAATGCCGGTGAAGTCAGCAACAAGGGATTCGAGGTCGCGCTCGACTACCGCAATGGCGGGAAGGTGTTCACCTACGGCATCAACGCGAATGTCGCGACGGTCCGGAACAACGTGGAGAAGCTCCATCCAAACCTGCCGAACATCGTCGGGGAGATATACCGAACGGCGGTCGGGCATCCGCTGGGGTCCTTCTATGGCTACGTGATGGAAGGAATCTATCAGACCCAGAGTGAGATCACCCAGCACCTGTCGGGAACCGCGGTTCCTGCCGAAAAACCGGGTGACATACGATTCAAGGATCTGAGCGGCGATGGACGAATCAACGATGACGACCGAACGTTCATCGGCAATCCGATCCCGAAAATGTCGTATGGCGTGAACCTGTCGGCAGGCTATCGGGGGTTCGACCTGTCGATGCTGGTTCAGGGAGTCGAAGGAGTCGACAAGTACAACGACGCGAAGAAGATCACGGACTACGACAGCCGTCCCTTCAACCATAGTGTCGCCGTCCTGAAGAGCTGGAACGGTCCGGGGACGAGCAACACCATGCCCCGAACCACATTCAACGACAACGGCAGCAGCAAGACGTCGAGCATCTTCGTCGAGGATGCGTCGTACGTCCGCCTCAAGAATCTCGAGCTCGGATACTCCCTCAGCGCCTTGCGGTCCATTTCGCGGCTGGGAGTCCGGAATGCACGCCTCTATGTGTCCGGCCAGAACCTGTTGACGAGCACCGATTACACGGGCCTGGATCCGGAGTCCACTGATATCCTGGACAGGGGAACGTATCCGCAGTCGCGGGCGATCCTGTTCGGCACCAACGTGAAGTTCTGATTCATGCAGTCACAAATTGCAGACCGGTGAGCATCATGAGAACACGATCCAGGGCACTTGCGTTGATCCCCATCCTGTCGGTGCTGAGCTGCACCGACCTGCACAAGGATCCGATCGGACTGCTCACCCCGGAGCAGATCAACACCGACCCGACGCTGAACACGGTCACGTCCGCGGTGACGTCGTCGTACCAGATGCTCGCCAGTACGCTCAACCTGCTTGGCGAATGGCGGTGGGACCTGGGAACGGTCTTCCGGAACGATTTCATCCTGCTCGACATCGCGTCGGATGACATGAAGAAGAAGTGGAATCCCGATGGCGACCAGGCATGGATGGACCAGGTGTCCAGCTTCAACTTCACGTCGTCCAACCAGGCCTTCAATGGCCAGTGGAGCTACGATTACGAGGGGATCTCGCGGGCGAACCAGGCGATCGCCTACCTGACCGATCCGGCCGTGATCGCAAAGATCGGCATCGCGCCCGCCGTGAAGGACAGGCTCCTGGGCGAGGCCTACTTCCTCCGGGCGTTCTACTATTTCGACCTCGTCAACAACTTCGGCGATGTGCCCCTGTTGCTGGCGCCGCTCAAGAACTTCGAGGAAGCCTACGCCGTGGCGAAGCGTGAAACGAAGGCGAACGTGTATACCCAGATCAGTGCGGACCTGGCGCTGGCGAAGCCCCTCCTGCCAGCCACCAGGTACTCCGATCTGGCGGAGAAGTGGAGAGTGTCGAGAGGTGCCGTCCTCGCCATGCAGGCCAAGGTGGCGCTCTACAACCAGCGGTGGGCGGAAGTCATCAGTGTCGTGACCGAGCTCGAAGGCCTGGGCTTCTACGCCCTGAACGCCAATTACTTCGACAGTTTCGACGTCACGAAGGAATACGCCGAGACGGAAGTCATTTTCGCCTATGACCACCAGTCGGGGAAAACGCCGCGGATGGGGAACGGGCTGAGCGCTCCGCTCGATTGGGGCTTCATCGCGCCGACCGACAATTTCCTTGCGGAATTCGAGGCAAATGATCCGCGGCTGCTCTATACGGTCAATGTCGCCGACAAGGCCGTCTACAAGCTGCTGGGCGCGACGAACACGGCGTACAGGGGAAACGACGATGCGCCTGGCAACAAGGTCTACATTCGCTTTGCGGATGTATTGCTGTGGAAAGCCGAAGCGTATAACGAGACGGGCGCGTACGCGCAGGCCGTCGCGATCATCAACCGGATCAGGCAGCGGGCCCGCACGAGCGTGACCGCGACCGGCACCCTGCCCCCGGCCGGAACCTTGCCCGACCGGAACATCGCCTCGACCGACAAGGCCCAGATCAGGGCCTGGCTGATGCACGAGCGGCGCGTGGAGCTGGGCTTCGAATCGCAGCGGTTCAACGACCTCAAGCGATGGAACGTCGCGAAGCAGGTGTTGACCGCGCTCGGGAAGAACTTCCAGGACTACAACTATCTGTACCCGATCCCGCAGGGCGAGATCGACAAGTCGGGCGGCAGCATCAAGCAGAATCCCGGCTACTAGTTCCTGCGAACCCTCGGCACGATGGCAGCGTCAGAGCGCGACGCCATCGGCGCCGAACAGGTGCACGTTCGCTGGCGGCACCTGCACACGGATCACATCTCCCACGTCGGGAAGCGGGTCGCCCGAGACTGACGCGAGCAGGCGGTGCGGCCCGACGTCGAAGTGGATGTGGCTGGTGCCGCCAAGCCGTTCGACCAGCACTGCACGGCCCGTCAGCTCCGAGTCGGATTCCCCCGAGCTCGTTCCCGCGACGATCCTCAGGTCCTCGGGGCGGATGCCGAGCGTTCGCGGCTCCGTGCCCGCCGCCAGTCGGTCGCCGGGCAGCGCGATGCGCACGCCCTCGGCGACGAACGCCGCCCCGCCATTCACCCGCTGCAGCGCGCCGTCGATGAAGTTCATCGGCGGCGTGCCGATGAAGCCGGCGACGAAGCGGTTGAGCGGACGGCGGTAAAGCTCGATCGGGCGGCCGACCTGCTGGATCCGGCCGTTGGCGAGCACGACGATGCGATCGCCCAGGGTCATGGCCTCCACCTGGTCGTGCGTGACGTAGATCGTCGTCGTACTCAGCCGGCGCTGCAGCCCCCCGATCTCGATGCGCATCTGCGCGCGAAGCCCGGCGTCGAGGTTGGACAGCGGCTCGTCGAAGAGGAACACCATCGGCTCGCGCACCATCGCCCGTCCCATCGCCACGCGCTGCCGCTGCCCTCCGGAGAGCTGCTTCGGCTTCCGATCGAGGAGCGGGTCCAGGCCAAGCATGCCCCCCGCCCAGGCGACCCGGCGTTCGATCTCCGGCCGTGGGACTTTGCGAAGACGCAGTCCGAGCGAGAGGTTGTCGCGAACGGTCAGGTGCGGGTACAGCGCGTAGTCCTGAAACACCATCGCGACGTCGCGCTCACGCGGACGCAGGTGCGTGATCTCTCGATCCCCGATGCGGATGCTGCCCGTCGTGACGGACTCGAGCCCCGCGACCATGCGAAGGATCGTCGACTTCCCCGAGCCCGAGCCGCCGACCAGCACCAGCAGCTCCCCATCCTCGACGTGCAGGCTGAAGTCCTCGACGATGCTGACGTCACCGAACCGCTTGGACACACGCTCGAAGGAGACCGGCGGCATCAGCCCTTCACTCCCGCGCCGGCCATGCTCTCGATGAAGTAGCGCTGCAGGAACATGTACGCGACGACCACCGGGACGACGAGCACCATGGCGGCGGCGAGTGATACGCCGAGCGTCCCGGCCCCCCCGCCAAGCGCGAAGACAGTCAGTAACTGGGGTAGGGTCATGATCTGCTGTTCCCGGACGACGAGGAGTGGCCAGAGCACCTCGTTCCACGATCCCATGAAGGTGAAGATCGCGACGATGGCCAGCGGCGGACGGGCGAGAGGCCAGAAGATCGTGAAGAGAATCCGCAGCTCCCCCATGCCATCCATGCGCGCCGAGTCGATGAGCGACTGGGGAATCTGCAGGAAAAACTGGCGCAGCATCAGAATCGCCGTCGCGTTGAACAGGTAGGGAGCGATGAGCGCCGTATACGTATCGATCCACCCGAGCTGCACGATCAGCGTGTAGAGCGGAATCAGCGTCAGCTGCCCGGGCACCAGGAGCACGGCCACCGTGGCCACATTCAGCGCGCGGCGACCAGGGAAGGTGAGGCGGGCCATCGCATAGGCGGTGATCGAGCCCATGACGAGCACCGAGGCGGTGATCGTACCCGCGACGAGCACGCTGTTGAGCAGCGCTCGCCCGAAGGGCGCCCGGCTCCACATGGTCCTGTAGTTGTCGAGCGTGATCGGATCCGGGATCAGGGCCAGCGACCCGAACTCGGAGGCCGACTTCAGCGTGCTCGACGCCATCCAGAGGAACGGATAGATGAAGGTGACCGCGGCGACTGCCAGCGCCCCATAGAGTGCGGCTCGCCCGAGCGATCTCACAGCGCCTCCGCCGAGCCGATGACGCGCCGCTGAATCGCCACCACGGCGCCGATGATGAGCGCCAGCGCCACGCCGATGGTCGCCGCGTATCCCATTTTCTGATAGGAGAACGCGTTCGTGTACATGTGGAGCACGACCGAGAATGTCCGGCGGAGCGGTCCTCCCCCGGTCATCACGTACGGCTCAATGAAGAGCTGGAATCCGTTGATCGTCGAGAGAGTCACGACGAGGATCGTCTGTGGCAGCAGCAGCGGCAAGGTGAGATGGCGAAAGCGCTGCCACGCCGTGGCGCCATCGAGCTCGATCGCCTCCTGGCAGCTCCGCGGGATGTACTGGAGGCCGGCGAGGTAGATCACGACGTAGAAGCCAACGTTCTTCCAGGTGACCATGACCGCGATCGAGGCCATCGCCAGCGATGGATCGGTGAGCCAGGGAATCGGCGACACACCGACTTTCGCGAGAACCCTGTTGATCAGGCCGACGTCGGTGGCGTACAGCGCATTCCAGAGAATGGCCACTACCGCGCCGGAAATGACCACGGGCAGAAAGAACGCCGCCCGCCAGAAGGCGCGAAAGACCAGCGGGCGGTTGAGGGCGAGGGCCAGTGTCAGCGCCGTCGCGATCTGGAGCGGCAGGTGAATGGCCAGAAAGACGAAGGTGTTCGCCACGGCTCGCCAGAAGCGCGCATCGACCGCGAGCAGCTGGACATTGTCGAGCCCGGCGAAAGACGGCTCGGTCACCAGATCCCAGCGCATGAACACCAGCGCCACCGCAAAGAGCACCGGATACGCGGCGAACGCCAGGAGAAACAAGGCGTAGGGCGCACCCATGAGTGCCCCCGACCGCGCCTCACCGCGCATCGATGATCTTCCTCGCTTCGGTCGCCGCGCGCGACAGTGCCTGCCGCACGGGAACGACGCCGTAGATGCCGGACGATTCGTACGCTTCCGAGATGAGGTCGAAGATCTCGACGATGTCCGCGTCCAGATCGAGGTCGCGGGTGCGTTCGACGTGCGCGGCGTAGTTCGTCAGCGTCGGCCAGCGGCGCAGCGCCGCCGTGAAACGCGCATCAGACGCGAGCCCGCGACGGTACGGCAGCTGGCTCGCTTCCTCGATCAGCAGACGGTCCGCGGCGGGGGACGTCAGGTACGCGACGAACCGGGCGGAGGCATCGACATGCTTCGTCGTCGAGAAGATCGCGATGCTGCGCAGGTCGGCGAACGCATAGCTCGACCCGGGCGGGGAGCCGTCCGCCGCTGGAATCGGGGTGACGGCGTACCGCAGCCCCGGCGTCTTCAGCTGCTCGAGCTCGAGCAGGAACCAGCAGCCGATGATCTTCATCGCGACGGTCCCGTCCACGAACGGGTCGCGGCCCAGTTGGAAGTTGGCGCGCGGCAGTAATCCCTCGGCGAATCCACGTCGCAGAACATCGATGGCGGAGACGGCGGCCTCGTTGTCGAAGAGCACCTCTCCGTTCGAGACGAGCGTTCGGCCCCCGGAGCTGGCGAGATAGAGCGGATAGAAATCATGGAAGCGCTCGTGCCACGTCACCTTGAGCGGCGCCCAGAGCGCCCAGCGGTCGAGGCGACCGTCGCCGTCGGTGTCGCGCGCCAGCCGCCGGAATGCCTCGAGCAGCTCGCTCTGCGTGCGCGGTGGGTCGATGCCGGCGGCGGCCAGGAGATCGATGTTGTACATCAGCATCTCCGGGTTCGTCTTCCACGGCATCGCGTAGATCCCGCCATCCGGCAGCCGCAATGAACCGAGCATTGCGGCAGTCGTTCGTTCGGACAGGCGCGCTGCCGTCGGCGCGAGATTGTCGAGCCTGACGACGCCGCCCGCGCGGACGAGCCGGGAGAGCAGCGCCGAGGAAACATTGGACGAGATGTCCGGCGTCGCGCGCGCGACGATCGCCGCGAGCAGCACTTCCTCCGTCGATCGCCCGGCGGGCAACGGCTGCACGCGAACCTGAATATCCGGATGCTCCCGGTTCCACTCCGCGGCGAGGCGGATGGCGAGCCGCGTCTCGGGTGGATTCGCCGCCGGCCAGTATGTCAGCGTGATCGGAGTCGCCGCGCCGTGCGACTCGATGACCCGCAGCCCGGCCGCCCCTCGTCGCACCACCACACGACCGCCTCCGGGCCCGGAGAACTCGCGCTGCTCCGGAACATTCGCCAGCGACCCACTCGGCGCTCCGACGACGCGATAGCGCAGATACTCCGCGGCGTCCGCATTGCGCGTGACACGCTGCAACGCGAGCAGCGACTCGATGGTGGACTCCGCTCCGGAATTTCGGTTCACTCCCGTCGCGGAGTCGATGCCATCGAACGTCCGGCCCGTCAGCTCATCGTACATGGCCGTGCCGGCGGGATTTGCGCCGAGCAGCCATGCGCCCGCCAGTCCAGCCAGCACCGCGTAGTGCCGGTCGTTCGTCGCCTCGGCAATCGCGAGATAGCCTTCCACCACGGGGCTGATGCCATAGGCAATCTGTGAAAACCACTTCGGCGTGCCGTCGGGCGCGACTTCGGCAGCGAACTGGCCCGCGAGCAGGAAGCGCGACCAGAGCCCATCGGCTTCCCGCTTCGCAGCGACGAGGAAGTCGGGCCGATCCAGAATCACGGCCGCGCTCGCAAGTGCCGCGGTGGACCGCGCGCCCCATGCGTGCCAGACGACCTCGGGCCGATCGAGATGGGCGCCCCATGGCGCGGTCGTCGCCGATCCACGCGAGAGTAGAACGAGGAGCTCTGCCGTTCGCGCCGCGAGCGCGGCGCGGGCGACCGATGGCTCGGCGCGCTGGAGCGCGAGCAACCCGAGCAGTGCCTCCGAGGTCGCGGTCGCTGACCCGCCGAGCAAGCGCCCGGCGCTCACGTCGCGCGACATCCGCGACTCCGCGCGCTCCAGCAGCGCGCGAAAGCCCTGTACTCGATCAGGCTCGGTGCGTCCAAGCACTCGCACCGCTTCGCCCAGCGCCCAAATGCTGCGCGCCGCCCAGTACGACATGCTCTGCCGACTGCTGGGCGCGTTGCGGTTCAGGCGCCCCTGGGTATCGATGAAATTGACGAACTCTCCGTTGCCCTGCTCCATTGCCGCGACGAACCGAAGCAGGCCGAGCGCCTCGTCCCGAATGTTCGTGTCCGCCGTTTCCTCGTATGCGCGGAGGTAGACGACCGCGGCGCGCGCCGCATCGTCCACGCATGCGATCCCCTCGAATCCATCCCGGGCCGGCGATCCGCTGGGGCGATAGTCGGGCGCATCGGCATACAACGCCACAACGCGAACGGACTGACCGGCGACCGTCGCATCCATGCCGAGGTGTCGCAGGTGATCGTAGCGCAGCGTCAGCGGCGGCGGCGCATCGCCGCGTGGCGGAGTGACGGACTCACGACCGCATCCCGCTGCGAGCCATGGCAGCGCAATCCCGCCGATGACCATCATCGCCCGCGACCGAATTGCGCGAGCGATCACGCGGGCGATCTCCGCGGTCGGGAGTGATCCGGGTGATTCGGTCGGGACATGGCCTGCTCGAGCGAGCCCAGAAGCGCTTCCTTGTTCACTGATGCCCCCGCCACCGACACATCCGCGGCGCCATAGTACACCAGGAGATCGTCACCGCGCTCGACCAGGCCCTGTGGAAACACGACGCGAACTCCCGTTCGGAAGTTGGCCATGTCCACCTGCAGCAACGGCCCGGCGTCGATCTCGTAGGGCGCCTGCGGCGTCAGTGCCGGCGTGTCGGACACGTACAGCACGGTCTCCGGCTTCTCGTGGTCGAGCAGGCACCACCCCATCGAGTACACATTGCCTTCCTCGATGGTCGTGGCGCCGTGAAAGGGAAACAGCCAGCCGAGGCGCGTCGAGATCGGCGGAGCGCCGGCGCCGACACGCGAGCTTCGCCACGTCCCGAGCTGCGGGCCGAGCAGCTCGACACCGTCCGTGGGCCACTCGTCCTCGAGCGAGTCAACACGCACACAGACGATGCGAGGCATCGGCCGGTGCAGGATCACGTACTGACCGTCGACCTTGCGTGGAAAGATCACGCAGTTCTTGTTCTCGCCCGGAATTCGTGGTCCGTGGCGCACGTAGCGCGATGGATCGAGCAGGTCATCCGTCGTGATCAGGCAGACGCGCGGTCCGGCGGGCGAGTACCCCGTATAGGTGATGGCGTATCGCT
>JANOCW010000387.1:0-2498 GCA_031412375.1 Gemmatimonadaceae bacterium
CGATTCAGTCCGGCGAACACGAGCACGGACGGCGTGAGATACGCGAGCGTCTGGCCGAGTCCCGTGAACGCGCTCTGCGTGAGGAATCCGGCCGAGTGCTGGCTCCTGTCGAGGCGATCGCTCACGAAGGCGCGATATGGCTCCATCGTGATGTTGTTGCCCGCGTCGAGGATCCAGAGCAGGCTGGCCGCCATCCACAGCGTCGGGCTGAACGGCATCCAGAGGAGGGCGATGCTGCAGAGCACCGCCCCGACGAGGAAGTAGGGCGTCCGTCGGCCGCGCGCGCTGAGCGTTCGGTCGCTCATCGCGCCGACGAGCGGCTGCACGATCAGCCCGGTCATCGGTCCCGCCAGCCAGAGCAGCGGCAGGCTCGCCTCGTCCGCGCCGAGGTAGCGGTAGATCGGGCTCATGTTGCTCTGCTGGAGCCCGAAGCTGTATTGAATGCCGAAGAAGCCGACGTTCATGTTGAGGATCTGCGCGAACGAGAGCCGCGGTCGCTGCATCATGGACGTTTCCGGCACCGATGTTCCTCGCTCACGTGGGTTGGGCGTCGACGCTATCTTCCACCGGCCCGCATCGAGACGCGCGGGTACTCGTTCCGACTCAGTCCCGCACGAGGTCGCGTGAAGGATCCCGTTGCCCTGCACGACGACGCCCGGACGCTGCTGCGCGAGCTCTGCGGCCCGCACGGCATCCGCGCGTCGTCGTCGACGCATGCCAACTACGGCGCCGTGTTCGCGCGGGATGGGGTCATGGCGGGAATCGCCGGACTTCTGCTCGACGATGATACGATCGCGTCCGGCCTGACGCGAACCCTGGAGCATCTGCGCGACCTCCAGGGGAGCGAGGGACAGATTGCGTCCAATTACGAGGTGCGCAATGGGGTGCCCCCACGCGTGAGCTTCGGCTCCCTCGTTCCCCGGCTCGACGCGCCGCTGTGGTATCTCATCGGTATCGGCGTCGGCGCCCGCGCGAAGACGCTCGACCCGAACCTGTTTCGCGCGTCGGTCGTGGCGGTCGTGCGCCTGCTCGATGCCCTCGAGTTCAATGGGCGGCACCTCATCTACGTGCCCGTGGGGGGGGACTGGGCGGATGAGTACGTGTACGAGGGGTACGTCCTGCACGACCAGGTGCTGCGCGCGTGGGCGCTCCGGCTGGTGGCCGACACGTACGACGAGCCGGCTTGGCGCGCGAAGGCCGGGCACATCGAGCGGGCGATCATCGAGAGCTTTTGGACGACCGACGCCGTGGGCCGTGGGTATCCGCTCGCAGCGTACTCGCCGACACGGACGCACGACATGTTCGACCTGGCGACGAGCAGCCTCCTCGCGCTCTCGGGCGTTGCCCCCGACGTCGGCGCGGCAACCCTGCGCTGGATCGCCAACCGGTTCCTCGCGCGCGGGGAGCTGCCGCCCGCATTCCACCCCGTGATCGACGAGGGCCATCCCGACTGGAGCGCACTGCGGCGCTACCACCTGCACGGCTTTCGGAATCTGCCGCACGAGTACCACAACGGTGGGATCTGGCCCATCTGGCTCGGCTGGCTGGGCCTCGCTCTCGCTCGGCATGAGCGCCGCGATGATCTCGATCGGCTGCGCACAACGTTGGGAGCGCGGCTCGGGGTCGCCGGGCGGTATCGATTCGAGGAGTTCCTGCACGGCCTCACGGGAGAGCCGGGCGGTACCGCCGGGATGGCGTACAGCGCCACCGGAGTGCTGATGCTCCACGTCGCCGGCTCGCCGCAGCGGTTGTCGCTGCTCGCATCATGACTGGAGATGCACCGCTGCCGCTCGAGGGGGCACAGCTCGCGCTGGCCCGGTCGCTGGCCACGGTGCTCCACGAGAAATTCCCGGTCGGGGGGACCGCTCGCACGGTCATCGCCATTGCCGGGGAATCCGGGAGCGGCAAGTCCATCACCGCGACCTCGCTCGCGCAGCAGCTCACGGCCGACGGACGTGCGGCGGCGATCCTGCACCAGGACGACTACTTCCTGCGCCCGCCGCGCGCGAACCACGATCATCGGTGTTCCGATCTCGCCAGCGTGGGACCGCACGAGGTGGATCTCGCATTGCTTGCATCCCACGTCGCGGCCTTTCGCGCCGGCCGCGAGGCGTTAATCGCCCCGCGAGCCGACTACGCCACCGACTCCTTTCTCACCAGGCGACTCGACTTCGGGGCGATGGCGGTCCTGATCGTCGAAGGCACCTACGTCCTGCGTTTGGACGATGCGGACATCCGGATCTTTCTCGAAGCGACGCACGAGGAAACCGCCGAGCGGCGACGGCGGAGGAATCGCGATGTCGACGCGCCGATCATCGACCGGATCCTGGCGATCGAGCACGCGCTCATCGCCCCGCAGGCGAGCCGCGCGCACATCGTGATCGACCGGGAGTTTGGGATCCGCGATGGGGCAGCCAGGCGCGCTACCTGACGAACCGTGGTTCATGCGGCAAGGTCAACACACATAGAACATGAAGAGCATGAAGACAGACCGAAGG
>JANOCW010000388.1:0-2661 GCA_031412375.1 Gemmatimonadaceae bacterium
CGCTCGAAACCCTCCGCCACCGGCACGCTCCGGTAGTCGAGCTGCAGCGCATACGAGTCGGCGAGACCGGTGTAGGCGAGGGCATACCCCGGGTCCTCGGCGATCGCCTGCTCGAAGTACCGGATCCCCGCAGCGACCCCCTCGTGTGAGCGCTTGTTCCACTCGAAACGACCCTTCAGGTACAGCCCATAGGCGACGACGTTGTCCGTGTACCGCTTCCGCTGCGGCTCGACGAGATCGGCGAAGTACGTACCTCGCAGCGTGCTCACGATCGTCTGCGCGATCTCGTCCTGAATGACGAACACCTCATCGAGCTTCCGATCGTAGCGCTGCGACCAGAGGAGCCGGCCGTCCGAGGCGCCGCTGAGCTGCGCCGTGATGCGGAGCTGCTGGTCGGACTTTCGCACCGTTCCTTCGAGGACGACGGAAACGCCCAGCAACGCGCCGATTGCACGAACGTCCTGCGCCTTGCCCTTGAGCGCGAACACCGACGTTCGCGAGGCGACGCGAAGCCCCGAGACCTTCGCGAGTGCATCGATGAGCTCATCGGTGATGCCATCGCTCAGGTATTCGTTGGCCGGATCGGGACTCGCGTTCACGAACGGCAGCACCGCGATCGCTCGCGTCGCGGATGTCGACACGCGCGTGCGGGCGGAATCCTCCGCGCCAAGTGCGGTGATGAACTCCGCGACCGTCGCGAAGCGGTCTGTGGGATCCTTCGCGAGGGCTCGCGAGATCGCCGCCTCGATCGCTGCCGGCGCTTCCGGTGAGAACGCGCGCAGTGGCTGCGGAGTCACGGTAAGGTGCTGAATCATCGTTGCGCGCGCGGAGTGGCCGCGGAAGGGAGGCCGGCCGGCGAGCATCTCGTAGAGGACACAGGCGAGGCTGTACACGTCGCTTCGCGTGCCGATGTTGGGCTCGCCGCCCGCCTGCTCCGGGCTCATGTAGGCGGGTGTCCCGATCGCGAGGCCGCTCGCGGTGAGTGGCTCGCCGCGCTCGTCGCAGCACGCCGTCGCGATGCCGAAGTCGGTGAGCACGGCGAGCCCGTCGGCGAAGAGGATGTTCTCCGGCTTCACGTCGCGGTGCACGAAGTCGTTCCGATGCGCGTAGTCGAGTGCCGCGCCGATCTCGCTGGTGATGCGGAGGGACTCGCGCACCGACAGGCGCACTTCCCGGTCCAGCCGATCGCGCAACGACCCGCCGGGGACGTAGGCAGAGACGTAGTAGAGCGCCCCCTCCGACTCCCCCGAGTCGATGAGCGGGACGATGTGTGGATGGGAGAGCCGCGCGACGATGCCGATCTCGCGCGTGAAGCGGGCGGCATCGACCGATTGTGTCAGCTCCGCGCGCAGCACCTTGATCGCGACCTTGCGGCTGTGCTTCCGTTCCGTCGCCAGGTAGACGGTCGCCATCCCACCGCTGCCGAGCGAGCGCTCGACGGCGTAGCGATCGGCGAGCGCCCCGATCGGGAGCGAGAGCTCGCTGGGGCGGGTGGGGGTCGTCATGGTCATCGAAGTATGGCGTTCGCGGGTAGTGGCGGGGAAGGAGTCGATGTGCGCACGTGATGGCCGCCGCCAGCCTCCGGTGGCACTCATGGCGGCGAGCGATGCAGAGGCTATACTCGTCGTCAAACTGAAACCGGGTGTTCATCAATGAGCCAGTCATGACTGCCGTCGGTCGGCTCGCGCCGCCGGTGCTCGAAGGGCCGCGCATTCGCCTGGAGCCGCTCTCGCTCGAGCACCTTCCGGGACTATGCGAGGTTGGACTCGAACCGGAGCTGTGGCGGTTCACCACCAATCGGGTCAAATCCGCCAGCGACATGCGGGAGTACGTGGAAACCGCGCTCCAGTGGCAGCGCGACGGAACCGCAGTGCCGTTCGCGACGATGGACCGTCAGTCCGGGCGCGTCGTTGGCTGTACGCGGTTCGCCAACATCGATCTGGCCCACCTGCGGGCGGAAATTGGGTGGACGTGGCTGGGGCGGCAGTGGCAGCGAACGCACGCCAACACCGAGGCCAAGTACCTGATGCTCGAGCATGCCTTCGAGCGCTGGAAACTGCAGCGCGTCGAGTTCAAGACGAGCGCCCTCAACCTGCCGTCGCGCCGCGCGATCGCGCGTATCGGTGCGCTCGAGGAAGGAACGCTTCGGCGACACATGATCAACTCGGACGGCTCGTCGCGGGACACGGTGTACTTCAGCATCATCGCCGACGAATGGCCGGCGGTGAAGCGCCGGCTGGCCGGCATGATCGGCGGTGACCCACCAGTCAGCTAGGGCTGGATGGCGGTCGAGCCCAGGGTCTTCACGAGCTCGTACCAGAACTGTGCGGCGTCGTGGTACGCCTTCACGCCGATGCGCTCGTCGCGCCCGTGGGCACGGATGTCGTTCACCGCCTCGAACACGGCGCTGACGCCGTACACGGGTATGCCGGCGTTCCGCACATAGAGCCCGTCAGTCGCGCCGGTGGACATCTCGGGCACGACCGTAACTCCCGGCCACATTTTCGCGACGAGCCGCTCGACAGGCTGCATCACATCGGGGCGGAGCGGCGACGCGGGACTCGCCGTCGGCGCGGCAACGCGCGAAAGGTGGATCGCGGTATCGGCGAGTACACGCCGCAGCGTCGCCTCGGCGCTGTCCGGTGAATGGCCGGGAAGCAG
>JANOCW010000389.1:0-7781 GCA_031412375.1 Gemmatimonadaceae bacterium
GACCTGCTTCGTGATCACGGAGTACGCAGGCCGGCTCAATCGCTGGGATGTCGCCTACGGCGGGCGGCGGTTCGCACATCTCGCGTGGCGGGACATGCGCCGCTGGCAGTCGCGCGGCGTCGAGTTCGCCTCGCATACGGCGACCCACCCCCGGCTCACCTGGTTGAGCGACCGCGACGTCGCGCGGGAGATGTCGGCGTCGCGCGCGGCAATCAGGCACGCGCTGGATGTGGCGCCGGGGGCGATTTCCTATCCTTTTGGCGCTCAGACTGATCGCGAGCGTGTCCTCGCCGCGGACGCGGGGTATGCGTGCGGCGTCGCGCTGGCCGGCGTCAACCGCCCCGGTGTCATGGCCATGGAGCGGCTGCCGGTTTATCCGTGGTCGCCTCCAATGCCCGCCGTCGGGCCCCTGCGCGGGATCGAGCGCCTCGGCGCCATCGGCGCGAACCGGTGCGCCGTGGGCACGACCCTCTGGCAGCGTGCGCGCCGGTCGCGTGCGGACGGCGAGCACGCGCGGACTCCAATCGCGGATCTGGACGGCGAGCCACTCGGCTGAATCGGCGGTGGCGGTGGCCGCACGCCATTCGACCTTCCTCGGCTCCTAGACGAAGTATCGAGCGGCGACCGGGATGAGCGAGGGGTGCGTGACGAGCGCGGTGGCGAAGATGCGGCCCAGCGTACGGCGATCGACTGGTATGCCATTCAACCGCTGCGCCAGACTATTGTAGAAGGCGTCATCGAACTTGTTGAGCGCTTCCTTGATCTTGTAGAACCGTTCGTGGTCATCGCCGAGGAGCGCCATCCACTCCGTATGGTACCGTTGGAGCCGTGACGCGGAGACGTCGTGCGCTTCGAGCGCGCCAACGGCGGTCCGCGCGGCGAGTCGACCCGCTTTCATCGCATTGACGATGCCCCCGCCCGAAAGGGGATTCACCATGTGCGCCGCATCGCCACAGATGATCATTCCGTCCGTCACGGTACGCTTGACGGTCGTGTGCACGATCACCCCGCCGACGGTATACGACGTCCGTACGCCCGTCGGGAAGTAGCGATCGATGTAGGCGTGCAGCCAGTCGCGGGCGGGCCGATTGCCTCCCTTCAACGCGACGATGCCCAGGCCGACGTTCGCGATCCCCACGCCCTTCGGAAAGACCCAGGCATACCCGCCGGGAGCGATCTGGTCGCCGAAGTGGAGATAGATCGCGTCGGGGTCGAAGTCGATGCCGGAGACGACGTACTGGGCACAGCTCTCCATGTCGCGGGAGGGGACACGTGTATCGAGCCCGGCCCAGCGTCCAACCATGCTCTCGACACCATCGGCGCCGATGATGAATCGCGCCTGAACGACGCCTTCGCCGCGCTGGCCCCTGATGGTCACCCGCCAGCCGTCCGCGTTCCGCGCGATGCCCGTGGCTTCGGTACCAACCCAGAGATCGGCGCCGGCGCGACCCGCCTCGAGCCCCAGCGCGGGCTCAAAGCGCGTGCGATCGAGGATGTAACCCACATCACCTTCGGCCACCCGCACCTCGGTACCGTCCGGCGCCCAGAAGATGACGCGGGTGATTCGCCTCGAGATCCAATCCGCGCCGACGGGATCGAGGAACTCGGCGAGGCCGGCTCTCCCCACGCCTTCGCCGCAGCGCACGGGTGCACCGATCGACCGGTCGCGCTCGAGCAGGAGCACATCGAGCGCCGGGTTGGCGGCGGCACTCTCCCGGGCGGCAACGAGCCCGGCGGGGCCGCCCCCGATCACGAGGATATCGCAGTGGATCAAAGCGGCGGACGCCTCGGATTCGGCACCATGGAGAGGGCGCCGACCGGGCACGGGGCAATGCACTTGTTACATCCAGTGCAGGTTGCGTCGTCTACGAGTAGACCCTCGCGACGCATCCGGATGGCCATCGGAGGACAGAGGGGCATGCACAGCCCGCATTCGTCACAGAGCAGAGCGTCGACAACGGCGATGCGGGCGGGGAGAAAGGAGCGCACGTGCGAGGTTTAGCGACACGATTCCGTCGTGTCAAGCAAATGCCTTGTAGCGTCGTTGCCGCGCCGCTACGTTTCGGTTCGGTTGGCCTTCTCCCACACAATTCACGCGCTTCATGTGAAGTGCGGTATCGGACTTAATGCGCTGGCCTTTCAATAAGGGGTCACTCTTCCCCGCGAACGCGATTGCCGTCGATCTCGGCACCGCGAACACGCTCATCTACGTGAAGGGCGAGGGAATTGTGCTGAACGAGCCCTCCGTCGTCGCCATCGACCGCGAGACGAAGCGCATCAAGGGCGTCGGGCTCGAAGCGAAGCGCATGCTCGGGCGCACGCCCGAAGGCATCATCGCGGTGCGTCCAATGAAGGATGGCGTGATCGCCGACTTCGACGTGACCGAGAAGATGCTGCGCTACTTCCTGACGCTGATCATCGAGAACCACGTGTTCAAGGTGAAGCCCCGCGTCATCGTCTGCGTGCCGTCGGGCATCACCGAAGTCGAGAAGCGCGCGGTCCGCGACTCCGCGATGGGAGCGGGGGCGAAGGAAGTGTTCATGGTCGCCGAGCCGATGGCGGCGGCGATCGGCGTCGGGCTTCCCGTCGAGACCCCGACCGGCAACATGGTCATCGACATCGGGGGCGGGACGACGGAGATCGCCGTCATCGCGCTGTCCGGCATCGTCAGCGACACTTCGATCCGCACCGGCGGCGACGAGCTCGATACGTCGATCGTTCAATTCATGAGGAAGAACTACAATCTCCTCATCGGCGAGCCAACCGCGGAGAACATCAAGATCCAGATCGGGTCGGCGGCGCCGGTCGGGGAAGAGCGCGAAATGGAAGTGAAGGGGCGCGACCTCGTGTCCGGCATTCCGAAAACCGTGCGGGTCCACTCGAGCGAGATTCGCGAGGCGATCCAGGAACCCATCCAGCAGATCGTGGACGCCGTCCGCCGGGCGCTCGAAATCACCCCGCCCGAACTGGCGAGCGACATCGTCGATCGCGGGATCGTGATGACCGGCGGTGGCGCGCTCATCCGGGGTCTCGACCTGCTGCTGAGCCAGGAGACGGGCCTCCCGATCCACGTTGACGAAGATCCCCTCACCTGCGTAGTGCGTGGGACCGGCCGTATTCTCGACGATGAGGCGAAATACTGGTCGGTGCTCAGCACGTGAGCTGAGCCGTGGCTCGCTCGGTTCGCGACGGCAGTGGAAGGGATACGATGCTCTTCGTCCTGTGCATCGTGTTCGCGATCGCGGCGCGCCTTCTCCCGGAGACGATCCGCGATCCGATCGCGGCGACGCTTCGCCAGACCATCGTCCGTCCGCTCGTCAGCCTGCAGGCGAGCGCCGAGCGCACCCGCAGCTCCTGGCTGAACTACGAACGCCTCTCCGTCTCGAGGGATAGCATCGCTCTTCGGGCGATGCAGGTGCCGGCCCTCGAATCGGAAAACGAACGCCTTCGCAGGCTGCTGTCGCTCGGCTCGCGGCTGGGCTGGGGATTCGTGGCTGCCGAGGCGCTGCACGGGCAGGCTATTGGCGACGAGACGACCGTCGCTCTCAGCGTCGGCTCGGACGCCGGGGTTCGGAGATACGCCCCGGTGGTGGCGCCGGAAGGACTCGTGGGGACCGTCCAGAGCGTCGACCCGGGTACCAGCGTTGCGCTCCTCTGGGGGCACCCCCAATTCCGGCCCAGCGCGATGTCGGCCGACGGCAGCGCGTTCGGCATCATCCACCCGCACGCCAGCGAAGGTGCCGAGGGATTTCTCCTCGAGCTGCGCGGCGTGCAGTTTCGGAGCGCGCTCGATACCGGCAGCCTCGTCGTGACGTCAGGCCTCGGCGGGGTGTTCCCGGCGGGCATTCCGATCGGAACCGTGGTTGGCGAGATCAAGACGACCGAGCTGTGGGCGCGTACGTACCTGCTTCGACCGGCGGTCCCGCCGCCTGACGTGCGCTCGGTCATGATCATGAGTCAGCAGCGCTCCGCTGCCGGCGTGCAGCAGATCTGGACGATTTCGAAGGCCGACTCCGCCGCGCGGGGCATCGCCCGTGCCGGCGACTCCCTCAGCCGACGCGATCAGGCGCTGGCGACCGCCGCACGGATTGCGCGAGGCGATACGACGTCGGCAACGCTCCCGGTCGCGGCGTCCGCCACGGCACCATCACCGCCGGTGAAGCGTCCGATCACCGCCCCGCGCACGCAGCCGCCGCCGCGCGCCGTCACCGATACCACGGCGACCAAACCGCCCGTTGCCCCGCCACCCGCGGTTCGTCCCGATACCATCGTGACCTCGCCGCCGCCGACAGCCCCGCCGGTCATTCCCCCGCCCCCGCCCCCGCCGGGCGTTGCAGGCGTGTCGTTCACGGTGCCGGTGTGACCGGGCTTGGGGCGTTCCGGGCCGCCCTCGTCTTCGGGCTGCTCCTCGTGCTGCATTACACCCTCCGCCCCCTGCTCGGCTGGCGCGCACCGATCGACTTCCTCGTGATCGCCGTACTTCTCGCCGCGGTTCGGGCGCGGTCGGGAACGTCCGCGTTGCTCGGGTTCGCACTCGGGATCGCCACGGACTCCCTGAACGTCGAGGGTTTCGGCGCCCGCGCGCTGGCCATGTCGATTGTCGCGTTCGCAGCCTCGTGGATGAAGGCCATCTTCTTCGCCGACAACCTCGCGCTGAACGGCTTCTTCTTCTTCATCGGGAAGTGGGCCTTCGATATCATCATGATCGTGGTGGAACAGCGGCTGAGTGGCGGGGCCATGGTGACCCAGCTGCTCCTCTGGTCGCCGCTGTCCGCGTTCAATACCGCCGTGGCGGGTGTCGTCCTCCTCATCGTGCTGCGACCCGTGCTCGAGCCGTCCCGGACGTGAGCTTCCATCCGAACGAGATCGCCCGACGCGCGCGCGTTGCGTCGTTCATCCTCATCGGGACGTTTCTCTTCCTCGTCGGGGCGTTCTTCCGCACGCAGGTACTCCTGCACACGCGCTTTGCGCTCAAGTCCGAGCAGAACCGTCTTCGCGAAGTCCCGCTCCCGGCGCCGCGCGGAATCATTCGGGACCGGAACGGGGCGATCATTGCGGAGAACGTCCCGGGGTACTCGGTCTCCATCCTCGGACAGTCGGCCGACTCGCTCCGGGCAACGCTCCAGCGGCTGAGCGCCACGGTGTCGCTCGCGCCCTCGCAGATCGAGGAGGCGGTGCGAAAGTATCGCCGCGATCCGACGCGTCCCACCGTCATCCTTTCGGACGCCGATTTCCCGGTGATCTCGGTCCTCGAGGAGCATGCCCTCGATTTCCCCGGGCTGATCATTCAGTCTGCCCCCAAGCGGTATTACCCGCAGCGCTCCGCGGTCGCCGCGTTCGTCGGATACACGCGCGAGATCACCGAAGGCCAGCTCGCAGCGCCGCAGTTCGCCGACTATGAGCCGGGGCAGCAGATTGGTGTGATCGGCCTGGAGGGGCAGTACGAAACGCAGCTTCGCGGACGCGAAGGCACCCGCTTCGTGGAGTACGATGCCCGCGGGCGCGAGGTTCGCCGCGGGGCCGGGGGGCGACAGGATCTGGCGCCCGAGGGCGCGGCAGACCTCACCACCAACATCGACCTGGCGCTGCAGGTGTATGTCGCCGACTCGGTGTTCGGGGATTCGCTGGTCGGTGGTCTCATGGCGATCGACCCGCGCACCGGCGAAGTGCTCGCGCTCCACAGCGCACCCAGCTTCGACCCCAACTGGTTCATCGGGCGCCTGTCCGACGACCGCTACAACCAGCTCCGAAACGATCCGGACAAGCCGCTTTACAACAAGGTCCTCCAGGGGCGGTACCCGCCGGCGTCCACCTTCAAGCTCGCGACGGCGATCATCGGCATCCAGAAGGGGGTCGTGAAGATGACCGACCGGATGCCGGTACCCTGTCGGGGCGGGTTCCAGTACGGGAACCGCTACTTCAAGTGCTGGGAGAAGGAAGGGCATGGCGACGTCACGCTGGCCCGTGCCATCGAGGTGTCGTGCGACACGTACTTCTATCAGCTCGGCATCCGCATCGGGCTCGATCGCCTGCTCGACGGCGCGACTGCGTTGAAGTTTCGCGAACGCACGGGGCTCGACCTTCCCGATGAATCGGCGCCCCAGTGGCCCGCGAGCCGGGAGTATTTCGACAAGCTCTACACGGCGCGCGGCTGGACGGAGGCGGTGATCCTGAACCTCGCGATCGGGCAGGGGCAGAACGACCAGACCGTCGCGAGCATGGCCCGGTTCTACTCGGCGCTTGCCACCGACGGGATGGCGGTTCGTCCGCAGATCGCCAAGGGACGCGTCGAGCGCGAGCGCATTCTCGACCTGAGCGACGTGCAGATGAAGTCGCTCCGCGATGCGCTCGCGGGGGTCGTGTCGGCGACCGGCACGGCCGGCAGCGCGCAGATTCAGGGGACCGTGCTCGCCGGGAAGACGGGTACTGGCCAGATGCCCTATCCGCAGCCCGACATTGCGTGGTTCGTCGGGTTCGCGCCGGCCGACGACCCGAAGATCCTGGTCTCGGTGGTATTGATCAACCGCACCCACGGATACAACGCGGCGCGATCGGCGAAGGCGGCGATCGAATACTACCTGAAGCAAAGCACGGTCCAGCTCACGGGAACTGAAGGCTGATGCGGCGGACCGTCACCGACTACCATCTCGTCATCCTCGCGCTCGTCCTCTCGCTGTTTGGACT
Organism: Gemmatimonadaceae bacterium; assembly: GCA_031412375.1. Lineage (GTDB taxonomy): Bacteria > Gemmatimonadota > Gemmatimonadetes > Gemmatimonadales > Gemmatimonadaceae > JANPKQ01. The sequence goes on from JANOCW010000389.1 coordinate 6,685, forward strand.
GGCGATGGTGTTCTCGGCCGGGCAAACCGATGCGCCGAGCGCGGTCACCACCGTGTACCAGAAGCAGTTCGTCTGGATGATCCTCGGGATCATGGCCATGCTCGTGATCAGCAGGGCATCCGTTCGGCTGCTCGATTGGATGAGCGTTCCGCTTTTCCTGGTTACCCTGCTCCTGCTCGTTGCCACCCTTGTCATCGGCACCGGCGCGGGTACGGCTGCGAGCAGCAAGAGCTGGATCGGCATCGGCGGTTTCAGGTTGCAGCCAGCAGAGTTCGCGAAGATCACGGTGGTGCTGATGCTGGCACGCGTGCTCGCCTCGCGTCGCAATGCGCCGCGGTCGCTCATCGAGCTCTGGCAGCCGGCACTCGTCGTTCTGGTGCCGTGGGTGTTGATCATGCGCCAGCCCGATCTCGGCACCGGCATCGCCTTCATCGGTATCTTTTTCGCGATGCTCTACTGGGCCGGCGTATCGTGGCCGCTGCTGCTCCTCGTGGCGAGTCCGGGGATCAGCCTGCTCCTCGCGACAGATACGAAGCTGTGGGGGGGCTGGTTCCTCGTGCTGATCGCCCTCGTGCTGCACTACCGGCCCTACCTGATCGAGGGCGTGGTGCTCGTCGTGTCGAACGTGATCATGGGCATCCTCGCGCCGACACTCTGGAACCGGCTCTCCCCCTACCAGCAGAAGCGACTGCTGACATTCCTCGATCCGCAGGCCGATCCGCGAGGATCGGCCTACCATGTCCTTCAGTCGCAGACGGCAATCGGGTCAGGTGGATGGTTCGGTCAGGGATTCACGGAGGGATCCCAGAAGCGGCTGGGGTACCTGCCCGCACAACACACCGACTTCATCCACGCGGTGACAGGCGAGGAGCTCGGATTCATCGGGGTCTCGGTCGTCCTCGTGCTCTTCCTGCTGCTCTTCCTTCGGACGACCCGTATCGCGTCGCGGGCAAATGATTCCTTCAGTGGGCTCGTCGCTTTCGGGTTGACCGCGAGCTGGTTCGTCCATGTGCTGGTGAACGTGGGGATGACGCTGAGCCTGATGCCGGTGACGGGAATTCCCCTGCCATTCTTCAGCTACGGCGGCTCGTTCATGC
>JANOCW010000390.1:0-2158 GCA_031412375.1 Gemmatimonadaceae bacterium
ACGCACCTGCGCATCGACAATCCGCTCTTCTCGCACATCCTCTTCCCGATGTACATCGCCGCCCTCATCTGGGGAGGGCTGTACCTGCGCGACCCGCGCGTCCGCGCGCTGCTCCGCCCCGTCCGCTGAACTGTCCACCCAATTACGGAGATCACACGATGTCCACCACCGAAGCGACCGCACCCACCATCCGGAACTCCGGCACCACTCCGACGACGCCCCACAAGCTGTTCGTCAACATCCCGGTGAGCGACCTCCAACGCTCGATCGACTTCTTCGAAGCGCTCGGCTTCAGCTTCAACCCCCAGTTCACCGACGCGACGGGAACCTGCATGCTCGTCGGCGAGGATGCGTACTTCATGCTTCTCAACCGGGAGCGCTTCACCGGCTTCAGCAAGCGCCCGATCGGCGACGCGCGCCGGGAGACGAACGCGCTCTTCGCGTTCAGCGTCAACAGCCGTGCGGAAGTCGACGAGATGGTGAACAAGGCCCTGGCTGCGGGCGGCTCGCATGCCGTGGATCCCCAGGACCACGGATTCATGTACGGCTGGAGTTTCTACGATCTCGACGGACACCACTGGGAGGTATTCTGGATGGACCCGAGCGCGATCGCCGGCTGAAGTCATGGTCACGACCCAGCGAATAAGCCCCTGCCTGTGGTTTGCGGACCAGGCCGAGGAAGCCGCGCGATTCTATACGGGGATCTTCAGGAACTCCTGGATCACGACGATCACCCGCTACGGCACGGCGGGGTTTGAAACCCATCATCGGCCAGCGGGATCGGTGATGGTGGTCGCATTCGAGCTCGACGGGCAGTCGTTCACCGCGCTCAACGGCGGACCGTTGTTCACCTTCAACGAGGCGATCTCGCTGCAGGTCAACTGCGACACACAGGAGGAGATCGACTACCACTGGGACAAGCTGTCCGCCGGAGGGAATCCGAAGGCCCAGCAGTGCGGCTGGCTGAAGGACCGCTACGGCCTCTCCTGGCAGGTCGTGCCCAACGTCATGGACGAGCTCTTCAGGGACGAGAAGTCGCCCGGAACGCAGCGGGCCATGGAAGCAATGCTGCGGATGAAGAAAATCGACATCGCCACGCTTCGTCGGGCGCACGACGGGATGCCGTAAAAATCGAGGCGAACGCCTCTGGTGGAATTCGCAGAACGACGCCATGTTGGGCACGACGCTCGCTCCCGAGCGGCCCTCAGCGTCAAAGCTTCGAGTGTTGCAACCTTCACCCAGAGGAATGATGCGCGTCTCATCGTGGCGGACAGCAGGCACATTCGCGGCGGCGCTGTTCTGCGCCGCCGTGGTCACACGGCCCCTCACCGCGCAGACGGGGTCAGTGCAGGGCAGGGTCACCGACACGACCGGGACGGTCATCGTCGGCGCCTCGGTCACGGTGGACCAGACCTCACTCCGCACCACGGCCTCCGCACGAGGCGGCTACACGCTGACCGGCGTCCCGGTTGGGCGACGCATGCTGCGCGTCAGGGCGCTCGGTTTCCTCCCGGAGACGCTCACAGTCACGGTGGCGGCGGGCGAGATCACCAGCGCCGACATAAGACTTCGCGCCACGGCCACGCAGCTCGCCTCGGTCCTTGTCGTCGTCGGCTCGCGCGCCAGGCACACGGCCGCCGAGGAGCTGGCGGTGCCGGTAGATGTGTACACTGCTGAAGAGATAGCGCGGTCGGGTTCGACCGAAACCTCGCAGGTGCTGGCGACGCTCTCACCCTCGGTGAACTTCCCCAAGCAGGCGGTAACCGACGCTACCGAGATCGTGCGACCCTTCACGCTGCGTGGATTGTCGCCCGACCATTCGCTCGTCCTGATCAATGGCGTCCGTCGCCACCAGACGTCGATCCTCAACGTGTTCTCAAACGGAACGGCGCCAGGGTCGAGCGGCGTGGACCTCAACGCGTTTCCGTCGAGCGCGATCGAGCGGCTGGAAGTGCTGCGGGATGGCGCATCCACGCAGTACGGCTCTGACGCGATCGCCGGCGTCGTGAACCTGGTGCTCAAGGAAGGCGCGTTCACGCCGTTCGTCAACGCAAGCGTCGGCCAGTACCGTCCCGGGAAGGACTACCCGAACGACGGGACCGCGGCGGATGTGAACGGTGGCTTCGGCCTGCCGCTGGGCCGCGGCTCGCTGAGCCTG
>JANOCW010000391.1:0-7416 GCA_031412375.1 Gemmatimonadaceae bacterium
AAGAAGGTCAAGCTCGAGGAGCCGGATCGCGAGCCGCAGGACGCCGGCGTCATCGATCTCATGTCGCGCCTTCGTGAAAGCCTCGAGCAGGGCAAGCCGAAGAAGCAGGGTGCGGCCCGCGCGGCAGGCAAGACGGCGGCGGCTCACGAAAAGAAGTCGCCCCGCCGGAAGAAAACCGCATAGGGTGACGCCACCACGCCGCGCAAACAGTCGGTATCGAAGCGGGCAGTAACGAGTGCCGCGCTCGAGCCCATGTACGCGAGCGTCGGGCAGGTCATCCCGTCCGGTCCGGGCTGGACCTATGAGCCGAAATACGACGGGATCCGGGTGCTCGCCTTCATCACGCAGCGGTCGGTGAAGCTCGTGACCCGGAACGGGAACGAGAAAACCACGCAGTTCCCCGAGATCGTCGATGCGCTCCGGGCGCTCGGTGAGGCGCTCGATCGGCCACTCGTCCTCGACGGGGAGATCGTCGCGCTCATCGACGGAGCGCCAGCACGATTTCAGGAGTTGCAGTCACGCATGCACGTGAAGGAGGCGGCGACGGCCGGGCGCCATGCCGAGGAGACGCCGGCGGCGTTCATCGCCTTCGACCTCCTTCTCGACGGTGATGATGTCCTCCTGCGCGATCCTTTTTCTCTCCGCCGGAAGCGCCTGGTCCGCCTGTTCGGTCGGCGCGCGCAGAAGACCCTGGTGCTGGCGGAGTCCGTCGAGGGAGACGGGGCTGCCATGGTGGAGCGGGCGCACGGCGGCGGATGGGAAGGCGTGATCGCCAAGCGCACGGACGCTCCCTATGAGCCGGGGGTTCGGTCCCGTGCCTGGCTGAAGCTGAAGATCGAGCACCGTCAGGAGTTCGTGATCGGCGGCTTCACCGAGCCCCGGAACACGCGCGAGCACATCGGCGCGCTGCTCCTGGGCTACTTCGACAATGATCGCTTCATTTATGTTGGCCACACCGGCGGGGGGTTCACCCGCGAAGGGCTTCGTGCGATGCACGACAGGCTCCAGCCGCTAAGTCGTCGCACGTCTCCCTTCGAGGAAACCCCACGAACGAACGAGCGCGCACACTGGGTCACGCCGAAGGTCGTCGTCGAAGTCAAGTTCAACGAGTGGACGGCGGAGGGAAAGCTGCGGCAGCCCATCTACCTTGGGATCCGCGATGACAAGGACGCCCGCGCCGTCGGCCGGGAAGCAGAAAGCATTGCCGGACGGTCCATCAACCCGAAAGCGAGTGCAGTGACCACCGCTCGGAAGGCACCTATGAAGAAGGCCGTGAAGACGCCTGCGAAAAGGGCCGTGAAGACGCCTGCGAAAAGGGCTGCGAAGACGCCTGCGAAAGACGCTGTGAAGACGCCTGTGAAGAAGGCCATGCGCACCGGTGCGTCAGCCGGGAGCGTCGTTGCCCAGATCGAGAAGCTCCAGAATGGCGGGGGCAGTGGTACGCTGTCCGTCAGGCGCGGTTCGACGCTCGATGTTTCGAGCCTCGGGAAGGTGTTCTGGCCGAAGGACGGGTATACGAAGGGCGACCTGATGGGGTATTACGCGGCCGTCGCACCGTACGTGCTTCCAGCGATTGCCGACCGACCGCTGGTGCTCAAGCGATTTCCCAATGGCATCGCCGGACCTTCCTTCTACCAGCAGAAGGCGCCGGATGAAGCCCCGTCCTCGGTCCGAGTCGAGACGATCCGGAACGAGGAAAACGTCGAGCAGCGCAGATTCATCGGCGGAGATCTCGCGACGCTCCTTTACACCGTTCAGCTGGGCGCCATCTCGGTCGATCCGTGGCATGGCCGTGTCGGGGCGCTCGAGTATGCCGACTACGCGATTCTCGATCTCGACCCCGGACCGCGAGCGACCTTTGCCCGCGTCGTCGACGTCGCACGCTGGGTACGGGGCGAGATGGACGCCCTCGGCCTCGAGGGAATTGCCAAGACCTCGGGCTCGTCAGGGATTCACATTTTCATTCCGCTGGCGCTCAGGACGCCTGAGGAAGCGGCGCTCCTGGTTGCGCAGCTCATCGCGACTCGCATAGCCGAGGCGCATCCGCGCGAGGCGACGATCGAGCGTTTCATCAAGGCGCGTCCCCCGGCGGCGGTCTATGTGGACTATCTCCAGAACATTCGCGGGAAGACTGTGGCCGGTGTCTACTCCGTACGTGCGCGACCTGGAGCGACGGTTTCGACTCCGCTGAACTGGGAGGAGCTCACGCCATCGCTCGATCCGCGGGCGTTTTCCATCGAGTCGGTTCCGCGACGGGTCGAGCGGATGGGGGATCTCTGGGGCGTCGCGATGCGGCAGAGGAATTCCCTCCGCCCGGTGCTCGACGCGGCAGCCACCGGCGCGCCGGCGAAACGGGGAGCGCGAACAGGGAAGGGTCGATGAGCGTTTACAGGAGAAAGTTGCTGGCGCGTACTTCCGGGGCATCCTAGTATTGGCCAGATGCCGGAGGGGCACGCGACACAGCGCTCCGTCTCCCTCGATCGCTTCCGTCGCCATGGCCCCATGACCACTCCCGCACCGCTGTATTCCCGGGAACTCCCCGGTGGCGGATACGTCATCATCGAAGCGATCCCGGCCGATGACGGTGTGTTTCGCGCCCAGCTCACCGTGGAGCGGCGCACCGATCCGGTTCGCCGCGATGGGCACGAGCGTCCGGTGATCGCCACAGCCGAAGGTCCTACGGCGGCGGACGTTTACAACGACCTGGTGAAGATCGCCGCGGACAACGTGGCGGTCGCCCATTGCATCCTGCGCTGGCAGGCTCGCCACTAGAAACGAAAAACGCTCACCGATTTTCGGTAAGCGATCGCGAGGAGCGGATCGAGGCGGCACGCCTCCCTGGCCTGGCGAGCCTAGCGGGATCCCCCTGCTGCCCGAAGCGGCAGCTCGAATTGCGCGGGTCGCGAGGCGGGGTCGCTCTGCGCCCCGAGCAGGTGCGCCGTCTGATGATAGAAGTGCAGCGTGTGAATCGGCGCCATGAAGCTGTTCGCGCCCGCGCGGACGATCGCTGCCGCCTCCTCCCGGACCCGCCTGGGCAGCGCACCGGCGAGCGGATGCTCGAGAAGCCGGAGAATTTCATCTCCGTTCCTCGCCAGCAGCGCTGTGCACAGCATGTCCAGGTAGGCGAGCATGCGCGATCTCCGTATTATGCCTTTTGTACATATTGCAACTAATGCACCGATGAGCGCAAGAGATCGGTGACCGACCCCGGTAACGGTCGTGTGAACGTCGGATCCCCTCCTGCTCATGACGGCGAGGCCCCGAACCGGGGGCACGGACGCCATTCATACGACAGTCGAGAACCGCCCGGGGTCACCGGGCCGTGCAGGCGAGTTCGGGTCGACTTGAGCGGCCGTCACGGGGAGGGACTGGCCGCAAGCCGCAAGGCGTTGGGGGAGCGTGCGATGGGCCGCACGCCGGATCGGGCTCAGCCCAGCAGCTCGAATCGGACGCCGCGTCGCGAGGACCGTCGCCGGCGGGGCGCGTACCGAAAGAGCTGAGCGGGACGGCCCCGACCTTCGCTGCGCCACTCCTCGGTCGGTTCCACGAGCCACGCCCCCTGGAGCGCCCGTCGAAAGCTCGCCTTGTGCAGTCGCCGCCCCAGCAGCAGCTCGTACATCGCCTGCAGATCGCTCAGGGTGAACGTCGTCGGCAACAGCCGAAAGGCGATTGGAGCCTGATCCAGGCGGTCGCGCACGCGATCGAACGCCGAGTCGACGATGGCACGATGCCGGGGCGCGAGCGGTGGAATGTCCGACAGGGGGAACCACGCGGCAGCGCCACCCACCGGCGCGGGTGCCCCGAGCGGGACCAGCCCGACGTAGCCGACCGAGAGCTCGACCTCAGCGGGGTGCCGCCGGCCATCGCTGAAGGCGCCGATCTGCTCGATCCAGCTCGGGGCCGTATTCAGGGCGCTTCGGGCAAGGCGATCGGCGGCGACATCGAGCGTCTCGTCCGGACGCGCTAGATCGAAGGGAAGGGCCCACTTCTCACGTACGCGCGCATCCGTCGCCCGGATCAGCAGCACGGCGAGTTGCTTGCCGTGCGGAGTGAGAAGGACCAGGTCGACCGAGAAGCCTGCGCGGCGCGGGGAGGGTTTCGCGGGGGAGGAAGTCGAGCGGTCGCGCATCACGCGCGAATTAGTCACCAAAGGTCACTAATGTCAAGAGCGGACCCCGATATTAGTGATGAAGAGATACTAATTCGTCGATTGTATTCGTGCCGCGACTATATAGCGCTCTTCGATTGCAACGTCAACGAACAGAAATCATCCACTGCTCGCACCGCGACCGATGCGAATCGCGTCAGCCGCCGCGTATGAGTCCCGCCCCGAGGCGCGCCACCGGAGGAATCGCGATCGGCAGCCGTCCCTGGATGGACGCAGTTCCAAGCAGTGCTCGTGCCGCGGCCTGTTGTGACACCGGAAAACCACCCCACGCTGCAAGATATGCAGCGACGCCAGGTGTTTGGGCAAGCAGGTACGGATTGCCGAACGAAATGAGGATCGGTCGTCGCCCGCGACGAGAGAGCAGGGTGACGAATTCGACGAACTCGCGCGGCTGTGCAGTCGTCGTGGCATCCCAACTCTGGGCCATGTACGAGCTCACGATCACCACATCGGCGGAATCCGCCGCTTTCGACAGCCTCGCATAGGCAGGACCCGGATCATCCGCCAGCACCAACTCGGATCGCAGCGTGCGCACCCCGCGCCGAAGCTCGGCGTTGAAGGCCACTCCCGCGCCGAGATCCACACGTCGTGCGACGGTGATCGAGAGCACGCGCGGGCTCCGGCCGCGTGCACCGAGCGGAACCTGCTGCAGCGAGTCCTTCACCAGCGTCATCGACCGCGCGGCCACCAGCGCCGCAATGGCATGGTGCGCTGAATCACCGACGATCGATCGGGCACTGTCGAGCGACACCAGTTTCCGGCGATCGAGTCCGAGGCCGCGCTTCATGGCGAGGATGCGCCGCACGGATTCATCCAGCCGGCTCTCGGTGTATCGCCGCTCATTCACCCCGGCCACCACGGCATCGATCGCCTGCCGGACATCGATGGGCTGAATGAGAATGTCCGCGCCAGCGGCGACGGCGCGCTTCACGGATTCTGCGGCTCCGTATGTGTCGACCACGCCCCGCATGTCCATCGCATCCGAGATGATCATCCCGTCGAACTTCAGCTCGTCGCGAAGCAGCCCGTTGAGGACCGGTCGCGACAGTGTCGCAGGCACTCCGGTCGAATCCAGCGCCGGCATGGCGCCATGAAACGTCATGATCGCGCCCACGCCAGCGGCGATCACCGCGCGAAAGGGCACGAGCTCGATGCTGTCGAGGCGTGCACGGCTCGCATTCACCACCGGGAGCGCGAGGTGGGAGTTCACCTCCGTGTCACCGTGGCCGGGGAAGTGCTTGCCCGTCGCAACCATTCCGTGCTCCTGAAGCCCGCGCACGAACGCGGCACCAAGACGGCCGGCGAGATGCGGGTCTTCCCCGTACGAGCGTGTGTTGATGACCGGGTTGGCCGGGTTGTTGTTGACGTCGAGCACCGGCGAGAACGCGATGTGGATCCCGAGCGCCCGCGACTCCAGGGCGGTCACGCGTCCCTGTTCGTAGGCGAGCGTGCTGTCGGCCGCGGCCCCCAGCGCCATCTGCGGAGGAAACACCGGCGCCCCGCCCAGATCGATGTTGTTCGGCAGGAACACTCCACCACGCGCGCGAAATCCCGGACCTGCCTCGAGATCGGCGCCGACGAGCAGTGGAACGCGACTCATCTGCTGAAGCGCATTCAACTTGGCCGCGATCTCGAGAGGCGACCCGACCGACATGAGCACCCCGCCGATCCGATCGTCGGTGACGTTGGCCTTGAGCCGCCGCCATTGTGGCGCATCCTCGGCGACGTAATCGCCGAAGGTGGACTGCCAGACCATCTGCGCGGCCTTCTCACGCAGGCTCAGCGATCCGAGGACCGAGTCTTCCCAGCTCCGCGCGGTAGAGACCACGGTGGCGATCGACTCCGGGGCGACCGACAGTGTTGTGGCAGTGTCCTGCCCCGGTTGCGAAGTGGGATCGGTGCGCGGCAGTACTCCCGGCGACGCGCAGCCCATCGCGATCGCGACGGTGACGGTTGCCCCGATCGCGTGGCGTCGCGAGAGTCGCGAGCGCAGGCTGAGCAGCGTCCCGGCCACGTCGCGGTCAGCCACGGAGGACACCTACCACGAGACGGTGCCCTTCCGGGTCGTGTCCACATCTTCGCCGGCGGCCGTCTTGAAGAAGAACGCTTCCATGTTGCGCGTCAGGAACGTGCGAGCCTGGGGCTCCATCACGTTCAGTCCATAATGATTGATGAGCATCGTCTGCTGCTTGAGCCACAATCCCCAGCATTCGCGACAGATCTCCGCCGCGATGCGAGCGCCGATCGCGCCGGGAAAGGGTTGACGATCGAAGCCGTCGCGGGTCTCCCCACAGCGGGTGCACGTGATGTCGGCCATGCGTTACCTCACAAAAAACGTGGCGGCGCGGAACGCGGGACCCGGGCACGCTGCCGGATCCACCGCCCTTCCCCGCCGCCGGTTGAGACTCTAGGAGCGCGCTCGGGCGTACTCCACTTTCGCGAGCCCGAAGATGGAGAGCAGTCTAATGTATGCCCACCCGATATCGAACTCGTACCACTTGGCCTTGAACGTCGCCGAATGTGGGTCCGCGTGGTGGTTGTTGTGAAGCTCCTCGCCGCCGAGCCAGATCGCGATCGGTGAGATGTTGCGGCTCTCATCCTTCACATCGAAGTTCCGGTAGCCAAGCGCGTGACCCACGCCGTTGATGATTCCGGCGGCCCAGAACGGGATCCAGAGCATCTGCGCGGTCCAGACGAGAGGCCCGGCAAAGAACCCGAACAGGTAGATGTCGAGCAGCAGCATCAGCAGAATCCCGATCTTGCCGTGCGGCGCGAGAAGGTGGCGCTCCAGCCAGTCGTTTGGCGTTCCCTTGCCATACTTCTCGAGAACCCCCGGCTGCCGGACGGTGGTCCGGTAGTAGAACGCGCCCTTGAGAACGATGTTCCGAAGCCCCTCGCGCAGCGGGCTGTGCGGGTCGCCATCGCAATCCGCGAACGCGTGATGCTTACGGTGACAGGCGACCCATTCCTTCGTCACGATCGCCGTCGACAGCCAGAGCCAGAGGCGCATCGGCAGCGCAGCGAGAAAGTGAAAACGAACGCTTCGATGTGTCTGTGCCCGGTGGAGGAACAGCGTGACGGAGACGTTCGTGAGGTGTCCCGCGACGATGACGAACAGCACTGGCTTCCACCACTCCGATCCCCAACTCGCGAATCCCGGCATTCCCGCTCCACGCTGTCTCGGCGCCGCGCGACCCGGCGGCGCATGATGGCGACGACTCACGCGAGCCGCCGCAGGATGGCTGAAC
>JANOCW010000392.1:0-7765 GCA_031412375.1 Gemmatimonadaceae bacterium
GGTGTAGAGTCGAACGTTCTCGTGCATGCGGGCCGCGTTCTTGATCGGCAGCGTGCTCTGCTCCTGAAGCACGACATAGTCGTATCGCGTCTGCTCGATCGCCCTCTTCGCCTCGCCCTTGTTCCAGTGCATGCGGAGCGATGCGCCACCGGCAGAGATCAATCGGTGCTCGACGTGCTCGCCGCGAGACTCGGCGAGGGCCGCAATCAGGGCGGGGACATCGTTTCGTGCGGTGAAGCTGTTGCCGATGAACAGGATCTTCATGCTCATCACCATGTCGGTCGGTGACTCGTGAAAAAGCTCTGGACCTCGGATGTCCTCGAGGATTGGACGACAGCGCTGGAGAGTTACGACGATGTCGTCGCGCGGCAAGGTGTCACGGCGCTCGCCGACCTCGACCGATGGTATCGCGACGAGCTGCCGGACGCCATCGCCGGGCGATCGCCGGCGCACGTGACCCACGGCGAGATCGTGAAGCTCGCCGAGTGGAAGATGGCGCGTGGAGTGTGGCGCGCGAGGAATCTCGCTCTCGTGCGCGGGAATGACCCGAAGCTCGTCGTGACGACCAGCCGAGAGGCGTTGGCCAGGATTCCGCATCTGACGGCTCCGATCTCGACGCTGGCGGAACTCGCTGGCGTCGGCCCGGCGACGGCATCCGCGGTCGTGGCTGCAGCGAGCCCGGCGATCTACCCCTTCTTCGATGAGCTCGTCGCCGCGCAGGTCCCGGGGCTCGGGGCGGTCGCGTGGACGCTCGCGTACTACCGCCGGTACGCCGAGGCCCTGCGCCAGCGCGCCGATCTCCTCGGCCGACGCTGGACGCCGGTGATGGTGGAGCGAGCATTGTGGGCTCACGTCGGCGGGAAGGCAGGCCGCCGTTAGCTCGTGCCGCCACTCACGCCTGCAGGTGCGCCTTGAGAAAGGTCCCCGTGTGCGAGGCCTTGCATGCGGCGACCTGCTCCGGCGTGCCGGTTACGACGACCTCACCGCCGCCATGGCCGCCCTCGGGGCCGAGGTCGATGACGTGGTCTGCTGTCTTGATGACGTCGAGGTGATGCTCGATCAGCAGCACGGTGTGCCCCGTATCGACGAGCCGGTTCAACGAGCCGAGTAGCCGCTCGACATCGGCAAGGTGCAGCCCGGTCGTTGGCTCGTCGAGGATGTAGACGGTGTGTTTCGCTCGCTGCAGTCTGCTGAGCTCCGTCGCGATCTTGATCCGCTGCGCCTCGCCCCCGGACAGCGTCGTCGATGACTGGCCAAGGGTGAGGTAGCCGAGCCCGAGGTCGTTGAGCACCTCGATCTTCTTTCCCACGGTCGGCTCCGTCGCGAAGAACGTTGCGCCCTCCTCGACGGACATGTTCAGCACATCGTCGATCGTTCTCCCGCGTACGGTGACCTCGAGCGTCTCGCTGTTGAACCGCGCTCCCTTGCAGGCGCCGCATGTCACCTCGACATCGGGCATGAAGTAGAGCTGGGTGGTGATCACGCCTTCGCCCTGGCATTCCTCGCAACGGCCGCCCTTCACGTTGAAGCTGAACCGCCCCGCCTTGTAGCCGCGCTCGACCGAGAGCGGCGCCCGCGTGAACAGGTCGCGGATGATGTCGTAGAAGCCGATGTAGGTCGCGGGATTCGAGCGACTGTTCCGTCCGATCGGCGACTGGTCGATGCTCACGACCTTGTGCACGTGCTCGACGCCGTCCACCCCGTCGTGATCACCGGGCAGCGTGCGCGTGTCCACGAGCCGCTTCCACAGCGCCTTGTAGAGAATTTCGTTGACGAGCGTACTCTTGCCCGAGCCGGACGCGCCGGTGATCGCCACCAGCATCCCGAGCGGGATCGTGACGTTCACCGACTTGAGGTTGTTCTCGCGGGCCCCGCGCACCACCAGTGCCTTGCCGTTGCCCTGCCGGCGCCGTTCCGGCATGGCGATCGCTCGTTTTCCCGAGAGGAACTGCCCGGTTGGCGACGCCTTGCATCGCAGCACGTCGGCGATGCTGCCCTGCACCACCACCGTCCCCCCGTGCACCCCGGGCCCGGGCCCCATCTCGACGATATGATCGGCCGCGCGAATCGTGTCCTCATCGTGCTCGACGACAATGACCGTGTTCCCGATGTCGCGCAGTCGCTCGAGCGTCCCGATCATCTTCACGTTGTCCTTCGGATGCAGCCCGATGCTTGGTTCGTCGAGCACGTACAGCATCCCCATCAGCCCCGACCCGATCTGCGTGGACAGCCGGATCCGTTGCGACTCGCCGCCGGACAGCGTTCCCGAGCGTCGGTTGAAGTTGAGATAGTCCAATCCAATGCCGAGCAGCAGCTCGAGACGACCGCGAATCTCGCGGAGCACCTGGAGGCCGGCGTCGGAGCCACGCCCCGTCGGTTTGACCTTCCCCAGGAACGCATGCAGCTCATCGAAGTGGAGCTGCCCGACGTCGTGAATGCTCCTGCCGGCGATGGTGAACAGGAGCCGGGTCTCGCGAACACGCGCGCCGTTGCAGTCGGGGCAGATGTGCTCGACCATTACCTTCTCGAGCCATGCTTCCATCCCGGAGCTGGCTTCACCACGCTGGCGGTAGCGCCGATAGTGCCGCTCGATCCGCCGCGCGATGCCGTGGAAGCCGACCTCGTTCCCCAGGCGATCGTCGCGGCCGGACTTCGCCTCGGGGGGACGGACCAGCACGAGCTTGCGGGCATCGATGCCGTTGAGGACCGCATTCCGCGCCGCGTCGGCCAGATCTTCCCACGGCGTGTCGAGTGAGAAGCCCAGGTCCATGGCGAGACTGTACATCATCACGCCGTCCCACGTATCGGGGTTGTACCTGAACGCCTCGCGTACGAAGCAGCCCCCGCGAATGCTGCGCGTCGGGTCGGGGATCAGGAGTTCTGGATGCGTAAGCTTGTAGACCCCGAGCCCACCGCACGTCCGGCAGGCGCTCTCGGGGTTGTTGAAGACGAAGTACTCCGGCTGGATGTCGCCGTAGACAAAATGGTGCCTCGGGCTGCACAACGATCGATAGAACCGTTCCACCGCCGCCTTGGCGGCGCCCTTGATGATCTGCACCTGGAGCAGGCCATCGCCCGCGAGCAACGTGTTCGCGATGCCAGCCTTGATCGCCTTCTCGTGCTTGCGGCCGACGATGAGGCGATCGACGACCGCGTCCATGTGTCGAACGGTGGACTCGTCCAGCTCCAGGTGCTCGGAGAGGTCCACCGCCCTGCCGTCGACGATCATGCGCCGGCATCCCTTCTTGCGGACCTCGGTGAGGACGTAATCCAGCTCCTCCCCGTACACCTTGAACACCGGCGCACGCAGCTCGACCTCCGTTCCATCCGGAAGCGACAGGATCGCCTCGAGGATCTGGCTCGATGTCCGGCTCGGCGTCACTTCACCAGTCCGCGGACAGTGCGGCTCGCCGATCGTCGCGAACAGCAGGTTCAGGTAGCTCGCGATGTCGGTCATCGTGCCGACGGTGGATCGCGGATTGCTGGCAATCGTCTTCTGCTCGATCGAGATCACGGGCGACAGGCCGAACACGAAGTCGACGTCGGGCTTGGTCACCTGCGACACAAAGCGCTTCGCGAACGTCGAGAGCGACTCCATGTAGCGTCGCTGTCCCTCGGCGTAAATCGTGTCGAAGGCGAGGCTCGACTTTCCGGACCCGGAGAGGCCGGTGATCACGATGAGCTGATCGCGCGGGATCTCGACCGAGATGTTCTTCAGGTTGTGCACGCGCGCGCCCTTCACGGCGATGGTGGTACGGGCCGCCGGTCGGGAGGGTGGCTTCCGTGTCATGCCTTTGAGAAGAACGCCAGCTCCTGGACACCGATGTTGCTCTTCCGCGTGAGCTGCACGGGCGTCGATGCCTTGCCGATGAGGCCCTGGTCAGCAAGGTACTCGCACGCGGAGGTGACACCCTCGATGTCCATCGTCCGCTTGAAGTGGTCCTCGATCTCGGTGCACGAGCGTGTTTCGCCGGCTTCGCGCAGGTGCTCAATGACGGGCGCGAACAGCGTTCCGGCGCGCTCAGTCAGGTAGCCATCGACAGCCTCCAATGCAGCCTCGACCTTCGCGGGAGTCTTCCCGTCGTTCAGCAGATCGGCGTAGATCGTCGCGAAGAATTCCGGGTTGAGCGTCATGGCCTGCGGGATCACTTCGCGATCCGCGAGCAGTCGCCGGCCGATGACCTCGATCTGCGCGAGCGGTGTCGCCGCGTAGAGAATCCAGAGCGCCGTGTAGGTCAGGTCGCCACGCGTGAGGAGCCACTTGTGCGCCTTGTCGATCGGCGCCAGCGCGTGGATCGCCGCTCGGAGAAGCTGGAGCTGGGTGTCGCGATCCCCGATCTCGCCGAGCCGGGTGCACAGATCGGCGATCGTCTCATCGTGGGTGTACAGCAGCCGCCCCTTGGCAAGAAAGGAATGCACGAAGGAATTGCGGGTCGAGCCTTCCACGATCTTCCGGAACTGGGCCCGTTGCACGAGAAGCGTGTGGACGTTCACGCCATCCGCATACAGCGACAGGCTCCCGTCGGGCGCCTTCCGGTCGTCGAGGGTCACGAGGACGAGATCGATGTCCGACCTCGCCCATACGGTGTCGTGTGCCAGACTGCCGCAGAGGACCGCCGCAAGAATGGATCGGTCCTGTCTCACCTGCTCGATGAGCCCCTCGAGTGCTGCGGTGAACCGTTGCTCGATCGGCTCGTCGCTCATTAGTCCCCCAACACCACCTGTCGGACGGTCAGGTTCTCGACCCTGTCCAGATCGACGTCCACCCCCAGTCCTGGTCGATCGAGCGGCACGCGCACCATTCCGTCCACGCTCATCGTCCACTCCGGCGTCACGACGTCACGCTCCCAGTACCGCGCACTCGGACTCAGGTCTCCCGGTTTTGTGAAGCCGGCGAGCGATGCGAGCGCGACGTTGCACGCGCGGCCGACACCGCTCTCGAGCATCCCGCCGCACCACACCGGCATGCCGTTCTCCCGGCAGAAATCGTGAATGGCGATCGATTCCCGAAAGCCGCCGACGCGTCCCGGCTTGATGTTCACGACACGGCCGCTCCGAAGCGCAACCATGTCGCGCGCGCGATCGAGCGAGGTGATCGATTCGTCGAGGCAGATCGGCGTCGACAGACGCCGCTGCAGCGTCGCGTGCTGGAGGAGATCATCCCAGGCCAGCGGTTGCTCGATCATCATCAGGTCGAGCCGATCGAGCTCGGCAAGGTGATCGGCGTCGGCAAGCGTGTACGCGTTGTTCGCATCGGCCATCAGCGGCGCCGATGCACCGAGCGCCTCCCGTGCCGCAGCAACGTACGCGATGTCGGCTCCGGGCTGGATCTTGATCTTCACCTTCCGGTAGCCCAGCGCGATCGCGTCGCGCGCCCTGTCGACGAGCGCGGCTGGCGAGCTCTGGATGCCGAGCGAGATTCCGGTCTCGATCTCGGTGCGCGTGCCGCCGAGCAGACGCGCCAGCGGCACCCGCGCTCGCTCGGCGGCGACGACCCACATTCCCATCTCCACCGCGGCCTTTGCCATGTGGTGGCCGCGGATGTCGTGCTCGAGGACGGGAAGGATCTCGCGCGGGTCGTCGAACGACCGGCCCACTACGCGCGGCGCGACCCATTCGGTGATCGCGTGCCACGCGGTGTCGATCGTCTCCGGGCTGTAGTTCGGCTGCTCCATGGCGACGCACTCGCTCCATCCGGTCACGCCGTCGGCATCATGCAGCTCGAGCAGGGCAATGCGCCGCTCGGCGACGACACCGCTCGAGATCCGGAACGGCTCGCGGAGCGGCAGCCGGATCTCGCGGAGAGTGATGCGGTCGATTCGAATCATGCTCTGGGTCGGCAGACTACGCGCGTCGAGGAGCGAGCTCATAATAGGGCAGATCGGTGGTGGTGCCGCGGTGGAAGCCGACGACATCGTATCCGCGTGTCAGATAATGGGTGAGCGCATCGCGGGTCACTGCGCGCCAGATCGAATGCTGCTCGGGTGGCTCGGCGTCCGCATCGTGCGGGACGGCAATGCGGACCACCGGGGCGTCGGGATATCCGCCGGCGGCGGGCACGCCGTTCGTTCGCGGGTTGACGAGCACCCCGGGGCGCGAGGGCTCCGGGCGACTCACAGCGTCGCGCGTCAGATCCCAGGCCATGACGAAACGGTCGGTGGGGAGCGACCCATGGAGCGGGCTTCCTGTGCGCGACCCGTACATGTCGGGAACGTACTCGGCGACCCTGGCGCCCAGCCAATTGAGATTCAGATGGGCGTTGCGCGCGACGAGCGGGTCGAAGGTCCAGTACATCGCCTCGACCCCCACGGTGCGCACGAGCTCCCGCTGGTGGTGCTTGAGGCGCGCGCCAAGGTGCTCGCCACGAGCCTCGACGCGAACCGCGAGCATGTCGGACCAGTGGGCGAGCTTCCCGTCGCGAAGTCCGGTCATGCCGAAGACGAATCCGAGCATGCGTCCATCGGCGGCGAAGGCGCCGGCGCATACCCCACCCAGCTTCTGCGCGACGAGGAGGATCGTGGGCGGGACAAGCTCGCGGAAGCCCGCGCCCCAGATCTCTTCCTGGATCGCATGGCACTCCTCGTATTCACCCAGCGTCTCGACCCGGCGGATCACAATGCCCTGCGGCACTGGAGCAGCCTGGTCGGCCCGGACGTTCGTGGGGGTGGCGCGCGGACGCTCACTGATCATCCGAATGGCGGCACGGCGGCCGGACGGGGGGGCGGATCCCGCGCACCGTCGTGCGGGTGCGCGGCGCGAATGACAATGCTATCGCGTGCGCGAGATTGTATACAGTATTGATTTACAGAAGTGTGGCCTGTGCCCGCCCCCAACTGGTCGTCTTCGCCCCTTGATGCCCTTGGGCGGGGTGAGCTCTCTGCGGGCGTTCGGCATCACCTTCTCGCGGGCGCGCCCCCGCCAATAAGAGCATCCGACAATGTCAAACGCTCCGAACCGCATGCTCTCGCGCCGATCGGCGCTCACGGCGATCGCGGGATCGTGCGCGGCGATGGTCGGCGCGCCGATGATCAATCGCGGCCGCTTCCGTCTTTTCGCGCAGTCGGTGCAGGAGTATTCCGCCCGGGCGATCGCACTCGTGCAGCGGTCGACCGTGGTCGACATGCTGGCCCTGCTCACGCTCGACTTCCCGCTCCAGGACAAATGGGTGGCCGATCCGGAGCGTTTCACAGCCGCGCACTTCCAGCGGTTCCGGGATTCCGGAATCAATGTCATTCATCCCGCGGTGGGTCTCGGCGGAACCGACGCCTACGAGATTGCGCTCCACTGGTTCGCCGGTTGGAACGGGCTCCTCGCCGGGAACGACGAGCGGATGCTGCGGATCGATAGCGGTGCCGACTTCGCACGGGTGAAGCGCTCGGGGAAGCTCGGCGTGATTCTCGGACTTCAG
The DNA here is from genome assembly GCA_031412375.1 of Gemmatimonadaceae bacterium. Lineage (GTDB taxonomy): Bacteria > Gemmatimonadota > Gemmatimonadetes > Gemmatimonadales > Gemmatimonadaceae > JANPKQ01. The sequence continues at coordinate 7,409 of JANOCW010000392.1, forward strand.
AACGCTGCGCACTTTCGTCGTCCGGATGATGTCAACCTCTTCCGCGGCCTCGGGCAGCGCGTCGCGCAGCTCACCTACAACTCCCGCAACCTGATCGGCAACGGCGCGACCGAGCGGCGCGACGAGGGACTCAGCGACTTCGGCGTCGCGATCGTCGAGCGGATGAACCAGGTCGGCATGGCAGTCGATGTCTCGCACTGCGGTGACCGGACGACTCTCGATGCGTTCGAGGTCTCGAAGCGACCGGTGCTCATCACCCACTCCAACTGCCGCGCGCTCGTTCCCGGCCACCCGCGGGTGAAGACCGACGACGCCATCCGCGCGATGGCGAAGTCCGGCGGCGTCATGGGTATTACC
>JANOCW010000393.1:0-11982 GCA_031412375.1 Gemmatimonadaceae bacterium
GCTTCAGCGAGGGCGAGGCCCGCGAGGGTGTGGGCGAGATTGTCCATGCGTATGGTGTGAGCGCTGGCGGGGAACACCTGAACCGGTATACTGTATTCTTGAGTGACGCTTCACCCGGCCCGGAAGCTGGACCGGTCACCCTGTTCCCGCGATGGGGGTCCGATGCCGCCTGCCCGATTCGCCCAATCTACCGCCGCCCGCACCTCGCGGGCTGGTGCAGCGCGAGTAGCGAGGCTGCTCTCCCTGATGCTCATACCGCTCGCCGCGCCGTCCGTGAGTGCGCAATCGTCCGGCAACGGTTTTTTGTTCGATGAGCCACGCTGGACGATGACCCTTCGCGGTGGCTTCGACCGCGCGATCGCCGGCAGCGACATCTTCACGTTCATGACCGATACGCTGACGCTCGACAAGGGCGATTTCAGCGGATTCACCTTCGGTGCGGATCTCGCCTACGCCGTCACCTCCCGAGTGGACATTGCCGTCGGGGCGGGCTTCGTACGCTCGGCGAAGACGTCCGAGTTTCGTGAGTACATCGGCACCAACGATCTCCCGATCAACCAGACGACGACCTTCAGTCGGCTCCCCGTGACGGCGACCGTCAAGGCATACCTGTATCCGCGGGGACGGAGCATTGGCTCCCTCGCCTGGATTCCGACCAGGTTCTCGCCCTACGTCGGCGCCGGTGGCGGTGCGCTTCGCTACGATTTCCGCCAGGAAGGCGAGTTCGTCGACACCCAGCAAGGCACCGAAATCTTCGACGTCTTCTACGACAAGTTCGTGTCTTCCGGATGGACGCCGACCGCGCATGCCTTGGTCGGCGCCGAGTTCGCCCTCAGCCCCCGCCTCGGCATATCGACGGAGGGCCGGTACGGCTGGGCACGGTCCGACCTGAGCGCGGACTTCGTGGACTTCAACCCGATCGACCTGTCCGGCTTCTCGGCCACGATGGGATTCATCATCAGATTCTGACAGGAATGGACACCATGCGCATCCCACTGCAGCTCGGCTCCCGGCTCACGCGTGCGACGCTCGTCGTGGCCCTCGTTGCGGGAACGGCGGCGTCGGCATCGGCGGCGACCCCGCCCCTCGTTCCAACCTGGCAGGCGCTCTTCGGCTGCTGGGAACCAGTCGCCACGGCCCGCGACTCCGTCCCCGACAGCACGCGCTCACATCTCGTGTGCGTCGTCCCGGTGGACGGTGGTTCAGCGGTCGACATGGTGACGGTCGTCGATGGAAAGGTCGTCGAGCGCGAGCGCGTGGATGCGAGCGGCAACCGGCAGCCGCTCACGCGCGACGATTGCTCCGGGTGGCAGAGCGCGGAGTGGTCAACGACCGGGCAGCGCGTATACCTGCGGTCGGAGCTGACGTGCGCCGGCGGACTGAAGCGCGTGTCCACGGGGGTCATCTCAATGCCCTCGACCACCGAATGGCTCGACGTGCAATCCGTCGGCGTCGGAGAGCGGAAGGCGGTTCGCGCGCTGCGCTATCGCGAGGCGCGCCTGTCCGCGGAGATTCCAGCCGAGATTCTCGCAGCGCTCGGCGATCGGTCCTTCTCGCTGGGCGCGGCGCGGCTCGCGGCGGCGACGCCGGTGACCCCGGCGGACCTCATCGACGTCTCGCGCCATCTCGACGCGGCGGCGATCGAGGTATGGCTCGTCGAGCAGGAGCTGGCGTTCGCCGCGGATGCCAAGCAGCTCGTGCAGTTCGCCGATGCCGGAGTGCCGACGAGTGTGATCGACATGGTGGTCGCGCTCTCGTACCCCGATCGCTTCAGGGTTGCTGCACAGCCGCGGCCTGATCGGGTGGGCGCAGGGTCGTTCGACCGGCCCCGCTACGGGGCGGGCGGCGGAGGCTTCGACCCGTTCTGGGATCCATACTACGGCTCGCGCTACGACCGCCGGTACTACTCGCCCTACGGCTACTCCCAGTACGGTCAGCAGTACGGCTATGACTCGGGCTGGTACCCGAATCAGCGCCCGGTGATCATCATCGTGGCGCCGTCTGATCCCGATACCACTCCCGGGGCGACGGCACGCGGCGGTGGCAGGGTGGTGAACGGGCGTGGCTATACGCGCCGACCCGACCCGCCGGCCGCGCCGGACGTCGAACGCATCCGCCCCGTCGAGCAATCTGACTCGCGAGGGTCGAGCTCCGGCTCGAGCGGATCGACAGGCTCCAGCGGGTCCGACGAAGGCCGCACGGCGAAAAAGCGGCCACCGCCGGCTGGCTGAGTTGGTTCGACCATTCAAAACGAAACGGCGCCGGGGAGCTTCCCCGGCGCCGTTCTCGTCGCGGTCACCGGTCACCCGGTTTCCGGCTCTCCTTCCCGGCGGGGACTCCATCCGGCATGGCGTCCCCAGCCGCCGCACCACCCGGCCTGGCGTCGACCTCGAGATCCTTTCCCGACGCCGCCTCCGCCTGCGCATCGGTCACCTTCTTCTTCTGCTCGATCACTCGCGTCGCGCCCTTCTTGGCCGTGATCCCGCTGCCACGTTCCGTCGCCCACGCTTCGGTGAACTCGGCGCCGAAGAGCAGGATCATCGTCGCGTAGTAGATCCAGACGAGGATCAGCGCGAGCGAGCCCGCCGCGCCGAACGCGCTCCCGGGATCGCTGCGACCAAGGTAGAAGGCCAGCCCGAATTTCCCGCCCACGAACAGCAGCGAGGTCACCACCGCGCCGACCCAGACATCACGCCACGCGATCGTTGCGTCCGGCATCACCTTGAACATCGCGGCGAACAATCCCGTGACGACCGCGAACGAGATGATGAACTCGACCATGTGCATCAGCGTCTCGGGGAGCCCGGTTCCCACGCGTTCCCCCACGGCGCTCAGCCCTGCCGTGAGTGCGAGCGAAATCAGCAGCATGAACGCGATGAAGAGGATGAGCCCGAACGAGAACACCCGCTTCACGAGGAAATTCCTGATCCCGCCCTGCGCGGGATCGGGCTCGACCTTCCAGGCATCGTTGAGCGCGCTCTGCATCTGGATGAACGCGCCCGTCGCCCCGAAGATCAGCGCCGCTACTCCGAGTATCTTCGTGGCGATGTTTCCCGGATCATCCGAGTCTGCATGGCCGATCATCTCCTTGATCTGGAGCGCCGCATCGGGTCCGATGACGCTTCCCATCTGCCCCTCGATGGCACTCCGGATCTGCGCGGGATCCCAGACCAACCCGGCGATCCAGACGAGGAGAATGAGCAGCGGGGGGAGCGAGAAAATCGTGTAGTACGACAGCGCGGCCGCCATCCGCGGGCAGTCGTCGTTCCAGAAATCGAGTGCGGTATGCTTCAACAGTCCGAGATTGCCGCGGAAGCCGGTCGCCATGCATTCCTCTGAGTGCGGATGTTTCGAGGCGGGCAACGCAAGGGAGGGTCCGTGCACCCATCAGCCTGAATGTGGAGCCGGTCCGGGACAGGCGAACGTCCCCGGAAAGGGACAAAGACCCAGGCCCGAGCTTCCTGCCGGAACCGCAAGATTAAATGCTGCAAGCAGTTACGGGACAGCGCGCCAAGGGTCCTGCCCATGCCTTGATACAGTGCAACCCGCACTCGAGGAGATCACCATGGGCACGTTCATTCGTCTGGGATCGCTCGCCGCAGTCGCACTTCTCGCTGCCGCTCCGTTGGCGGCGCAAACGAGAAGTTCGCTTCCGCTCGTGGAGGTCTCGCCGTACGTCGGATACTTCATTGCGAGCAACCTCGCCGATGGCCCCCTTGGCACCAGCATTTCGGCTGGCAGTGGCGGCCTCTATGGCGCGCAGGTGCGCATCCCGATCGTTCCCTCTGTGGCGGTGATCGGCAACTTCGGGTATTCGGCGGGGAAGCTTCGCGCAGGTATCCCGATCATTGGTGGCATCGCGATCGGTGACGCGAAGACCTACCTGTTCGATGGCGGCCTCCAGCTCAGTGCCCCCGCACTCGCCCGCGGCAGCCGCTCGATCACACCATTCCTCCAGGCGGGCATCGGCGGCATTCGCCGCGACCTCGCGGTCGCCGGCATCGACAACCGCTCCACCAACCTCGCCTGGAACGTGGGCGCCGGCGGCGATCTCGAGGTTCTTCCCGGCCTCGGCGTGCGCATTCTCGTGAAGGATTACATCGGGAAGTTCGACGTCCGCGAGGCGACAGGATTCGATGTCGGCATGCGCACGATGCACGATTGGGGGTTCAGCCTTGGGGTGAACCTCTCCTTCTGAGCGTATGAAGGGGGAGCGGACTGCGAAGCGATCAGCCGTCAGCTGTCAGCCGTCAGCCCTGAACACTGACGGCTGACGACTGACGGCTGATCGCTTCGCAGTCCGCTCCCAACGCCAATCACCCTCGCTGCTACGGGTCAGCCCTTTTTCCGCGTTCCCGAGATCGACCCCGTTGTACCCTCCACCACGAAGCTCCCGCTGAACGTATCATCATCCGCAAACTGGAACGTGAACAGGATCTCGGGACCGCCGTTCGGAAGCACGCCGGCTGCCGTCAGCTTGCGACCGTCCGCCATCACGGAGGTCAGGGCCACCGTCCCGATCTCGCTGTTGATCTCCCCACCGAGCGTGCCATCGACGGCTTTCGTCAGAACCATCGTACCGGTGACGGGCTGTCCCTGATTGTCAGCCGTGAAGTTCCAGGTCCCCGCCGGGTTGAACGTGCTGCTCGGCATCGTCGTCATCGCCGCTGGGGATGCCATCGGTTCCGGCTGCGGCGAGGCGGCGACGTCCGACTTCGGCGTGGTAGCACAGGCAATCAGCACGAGGGCTGTGCTCGTCGAGAGGGCAAGGGAGCGAATCATTTGTGTTCTCCGGAGGCGGAAGTCTGAAGTTCAGGCGCAATAGTGACACGCGGAGCGTTCCCCGACAAGCACGATGCAGCTACGCGCCACTATCCCCGGCGATCCGCGACTGACGCTTTCGGCTCCAGTACGCATACACCGGCACACCGGCGAGAAGGATCAGCACGCCAATGCCCGCCGATGTCGGAAACTGTACGACGGTGCTGAGGCCGATGACCCAGAATGTCCCGACGAACACGGCCGTGCTCCATGGGTGCCCCGGCATTCGGAACGACGTGCGACCCGCCATGGGTGCGACCGCAGGAGCCGCGGCCGAGCGGCGGCGGAAGACAAGCAGCGCTGCGCCGGTGAGACCGAAGAACAGCGCGTCGATCGCGACGACGTAGTTGAGGATCTGCTCATACCTGCCCGATATCACGATCACCATTGCCCACACTCCCTGCACGGCGATCGCGACCGACGGCGTTCGCGTCCGCGGATCGAGCCATCCGACGCGCTCGAAGAACAGGCCATCGCGCGCCATCGCGTAATACACTCTCGGCGCCGTCAGCATGCCCTGGCTGAGGAACCCGACCGTGGAAATGGCGATCCCGGCGGCGATCAGGCGCCCGCCATTCGGGCCGAGCGCGAGCCGCATGACATCGGATGCGGGCGTCGTCGTCGCCGCGAGTCCGGCCGGTCCGAGCGCCCACAGGCACACGACATTGACGGCAAGGTAGAGCACGACGACGCCGATGACGCCGCCGAGCAGGCCGCGTGGAAGGTCGCGCTGCGGGTCCCTGAGCTCTCCTGAGACGAAGCTCGCCGTCTGCCATCCGCCGTAGGCGAACATCACCGGGACCATCGCCGCGGCGAACGCCGCGATCGGGCTTCGCCCCGCGGGCGGTGCATTCTCGATGCTGCTGCCGGGCGCGCCGACCGCGATCCACCCGATGGTCACCAGCGCGATGATGGCGAGCGCCTTGAGGACCATGAGAATGCTCTGCACGTTCGATCCCGCGCGCACGCCGAAGCAGTTGATCAGCGTCAGCACGCCGATCGTGATGATCGCGAGCACCGCCGTCGGGACGTTCGCGCCGCTCAGCTCGCGGAAGTAGTTGCCGAAGGTCATTGCGACCGCCGCCATGCCTCCGGTCTGGACGACGAGCAGCAATGTCCATCCGTACAGGAAGGCGACGAGCGGGTGATAGGCATCGCGCAGGTACGCGTACTGGCCACCGACCGCCGGCCGAAGCACGGCGAGCTCCGCATACACGAATGCACCGACCAGTGCGATGAGTCCGCCGAGCGCCCACGCGCCGAGGATGAGAGTGGGGGTCTGCACCTGCCGCGCGACCACCGACGGATTCATGAAGATTCCCGCGCCGATGATTCCCCCCATCACGATCATCGTCGCGTCGAACACGCCGAGGCGGCGGGCGAGACCCGGGGTGGCGCTGTCGGTCGAGCTGTCGACGCGTGGAAGTCTGGTCACGGGGGCGATCATACCGTTCGGCCGGGCGGCTCGCGAGAGTCTGGCTCTGGCGACCGACCCAACCACAGCGCACATTCGGGGGGATCAGGTCGCCGTGGCGGACTGCCGTTCCCACGGGCCACAAGCAGGTGCATGTTCCGCGGTCGTCGCGCAGTCACTCACTCTCTCGCTTCCTCCGGAAATGCTTCAAGACCGACGTTCCTTCCTGGCGTTGCTCGGCGCTGCGGCGGCGGGCTGTGTGGCCGGCAAGCCCGAGACCGCCGCCGACCTCAAGAAATCCACAACCCCGCCCTCCAGCCCGCACCGAATCGGTGTCCAGCTCTACACCGTTCGCGATGCTGCCGCGAAGGACCTTCCCGGGACCCTCGCCCGCATCGCCGAGATCGGATATCGCGACGTCGAGTTTGCGGGCTACCACGGACGGACGCCCGCCGAGATCCGCGACCTGCTCACCCGCTTCAACCTCGGAGCGCCATCGTCCCACATCCCGGTCTCGAGCCTGCGTGGCGACTGGAAGAAGGCGCTCGACGAGGCGAAGACCATCGGCCATGAGTTCGTGACCATTCCATGGCTCGGCGACGGCGATACGAGCAGCGTCGATGCCTGGAAACGCGTGGCCGAGCTGTTCAATCGCGGCGGCGCCGACGCGAAGGCGGCGGGCCTTCGCTTCGCCTATCACAACCACGACTTCGAATTCCGTCGGATCGGCGACGTCGTTCCCTTCGATGTGCTGCTCGCCGAGACCGATCCGGCGCTCGTCAGCTATGAGATGGACATTTACTGGCTCGTGAAGGCCGGCCACGATCCAATGGCGTACTACACGCGCTATCCCAACCGGTTCACGATGGTGCACGTGAAGGATTCCGCAGGACCGCCCGAGCACCGAATGGTGGATGTCGGGGCGGGGTCGATCGACTTCGCGCGCATCCTGCCGCGCGCAGTGGCCAGTGGAGTGAAGCATGTGTTCGTCGAGCACGACCAGCCGGCAGATCCGATGGCAACCATCGCTGCGGGCTATCGGCACCTCGCGAAGCTCGCGTTCTGACTTCCGTCCGGCGGGATCGCCGGGTCGCAGCAATAGACTTTCACCCCGCTCGCGATGATCAAACAGCAGCGCCCCGTCTTCGATGTGTGCATTGTCGGATCCGGAGCCGGGGGCGGAATGGCCGCCTACATGCTCACGGCGGCGGGGGCGAACGTCGTCATGCTCGAGGCGGGCCCGGCATGGTATGCGTCGCGCGGCGATTCACCGATGTTGTTGCCGACATACGCCTCGCCCCGTCGCGGCGCCGCGACGAAGACCCGCCCCTTCGGGGAGTTCGACGCCTGCGATGGCGGGTTCCAGATCGAGGGCGAGCCGTACACCCGCGCACCGGGCACGCGCTTCAACTGGTGGCGTGCGCGGATGCTCGGCGGCCGAACCAATCATTGGGGTCGCATCTCGCTCCGCTTCGGCCCCGACGACTTTCGCGGCAAGACCCTCGATGGCCTCGGCGATGACTGGCCGATCTCCTATGACGATGTCGCGCCGTATTACGACCGCATCGATCGGCTGATCGGCATCTTCGGCAGCAACGAGGGGCTTCGCAATCACCCCGATGGTGTGTTTCAACCACCGCCGAAGCCGCGATGCTACGAGCTGCTCGTGAAACAGGCGTCGGACAGGCTCAACATCACCTGCATCCCGTCGCGCCTCTCGGTCATCACGAAGCCGATCAACGGGCGCATGGCCTGCCACTACTGCGGCCAGTGCAATCGCGGCTGCACGGTGAAGGCGAACTTTTCCAGCCCCGACGTGCTGATCGCTCCGGCGCAGAAGACGGGCAGGCTGACGTTGCTCACCAACGCCATGGTGCGCGAGGTGACCGTCGGCCCGGACGGCCTTGCGACCGGCGTCTCGTACATCGACAAGCGCACCGGCGCCGACGAGCACGTGCGGGCGCGGGTCGTCGTGCTCGCGGCGAGTGCGCTCGAGTCGTCACGCATCCTGCTCAACTCGAAGTCCACCGGCTTCCCACAGGGACTCGGCAACAGCAGCGGCACGGTCGGGAAGTACATCACGGATACCACCGGCACCGATGTCTCGGGCTTCATCCCCTCGATGATGGATCACGTCCCGCACAACGAGGACGGCGTCGGCGGGATGCACGTCTACATGCCCTGGTGGCTCGACAACAGGAAGCTCGACTTCCCGCGCGGCTACCACATCGAGGTGTGGGGTGGATGGAAACCGCCGCAGGCCGGGTTCATGGGCGGAATCCAGCGCCAGGCGCCCGGTGGTGGCTACGGCGCGCAGCTCAAGAACGACTATCGCCGCTACTACGGCGCGTCGATCGGGTTCTCCGGCCGCGGGGAGATGATCCCGAACGACAAGTCGTTCTGCGAGATCGACCCCGAGGTGAAGGATCGATTCGGAATTCCGGTGCTGCGCTTTCACTGGGAATGGACGGAGCACGAGTACAACCAGTCGAAGCACATGCAGGAGACGTTTCGCGCCCTGATCACCGAGATGGGGGGCACCGTGGCCGCGACGATGCCGACGCGCGAGCAGAGCTACGGGCTCGCCACCGGCGGACAGATCATCCACGAGCTCGGCGGCACCCGCATGGGCGCCGACGCGAAGACATCCGTGGTCGACGCCAACTGCCGCTCGCACGACTGCCGGAATCTGTTCGTGGCGGATGGTGGCCCGTTCGTCAGCCAGGCCGACAAGAACCCGACGTGGACGATTCTCGCGCTCGCGATGCGCACGAGCGAGTACATCACCCAGCAGCGCAAGCAGGGGACGCTATGAACGACCAGCCCGAAGCGCTGGACCCCGCGACCAAGGACTCGCCGGAGGACGGCGTCAGTCGCCGGGACGTCGTGAAGATGCTCGGCATGGCCCCCATGATCGGCGTCCTCGAGTGGACGGATGCGGATGTCGATCGCGCCGCGCGCCATGTTCGCGCGCTGACCGGGGAAGAAAGCGTCCAGCCGTACGCCCCGAAGTTCTTCACACCTCCCGAATACCGGACGGTGCGTGTGCTCGTGGACTACGTGATCCCGCGCGACGCGAAATCCGGCAGCGCAACCGACGCAAAGGTTCCGGAGTTCATGGACTTCATGTACTCCGACCCGATGCAGAACACCTCCGACAACACGAAGAAGGCCATGAAGGACGGGCTCGCGTGGCTCGACGCCGAGAGCATGAAGCGCTTCACGAAGACGTTCGTGGATGCAAGTGACGTGCAGCGCCGACAGGTCCTCGACGACATCGCCTGGCCGGCGAAGGCCCCGAAGGAGATGGCCGATGGCGTGACGTTCTTCAATCGCTTCCGCGACATGACGGCGTCGGGCTTCTTCTCGAGTGCGATCGGCTGGAAGGATGTGAGCTACGTCGGCAACGTCGCGGTCGCACAGTGGAAAGGCTGTCCGCCCGCGGCTCTTCGGCGACTGGGTGTCACCGAGGACGTAATGAAGACCCGAATCCCGGTGCAGAATGGCGCAAGGTAAGAAATCCCCGTCGAACGGACGCCTCGGCGTCGGCTTCATCGGCAGCGGCTTCATCGCGAAGTTTCACCTGCAGGCGTTCCGCGCCATTCGCGAGGCCGACGTTCTCGGTGTGTGGAGCCCGAACCGGAAGAACGCCGCCGCCACCGCGGCCCTGGCGAAGGCGCTCGACGTCGGTGACGCGCGCGCCTATGACTCGATCACCGAGATGGTGGCCGATCCGAACATCGACGCGCTCTGGCTCACCGGCCCGAACCACGCGCGCATCGAGAACATCGAGGAGATCGTTCGCGCGATCGAGAGCGGGAAGGGAACGCTGAAGGGGCTCGCCAGCGAGAAGCCGCTCGCGCGCAACGTCGCCGAGGCAAAGCGGGTCGTGGAGCTCGTCAAGAGCGTGGGACTCCAGACCGGCTATCTCGAGAACCAGGTCTTCGCCCCGCAGGTCGAGCATGGTCGTGCGCTGCTCTGGGCGCGCGGGGCGAAGGCGACGGGGCGACCCTATCTCGCCCGCGCGACCGAGGAGCACAGCGGCCCGCACATGCCCTGGTTCTGGAAGGGCGAGCTCCAGGGCGGCGGCGTGCTCAACGACATGATGTGCCACTCGGCGCTCGTCGTTCGACACCTGCTCACCAAGCCCGGCGAGCCACTCTCCACGGTGCGGCCGGTGCGCGTGTCGGCGCACATCGCGAGCCTCAAGTGGTCGCGGCCCGAGTACGTGAAGATCCTGAAGAAGACCATGGGCAACGACGTGGACTACTCGAGGCATCCTTCCGAGGACTTCGCGAGCGCGCGGATCGAGTTCGAGACCGATGATGGCCATGTCGTCCTCGGCGAAGCGACGACATCGTGGAGCTTCGTCGGCGCCGGGCTTCGGCTGTCGGCGGAGCTGCTCGGCCCCGAGTACTCGATGTCGTGGAACAGTCTCGACAGCGGCCTCAACCTCTTCTTCAGCCGCGCCGTCGAAGGGAAGGCGGGCGAAGACCTCGTCGAGAAGCAGAATGCCGAGGTGGGCCTGATGCCGGTCGTGGCGAACGAGTCGGCGGTTTACGGCTACGACGCCGAGGACCGCCATTTCGCGCGCGTGTTCCTCGGCAAGGAGAAGGCGCTGCTCGATTTCGATGATGGACTCGAGGTCGTGCAGATGCTGATGACCTTGTACCAGAGCGCCGAGCAGGGGAAGACGCTCGACTTCCCGCCGCGCGGTCTCGACAAGTTCGTTCCGGCCGTGGCACGCGGCGATTGGAAGCCGGCCCAGGTCGGGTAGCAACCCTTGAAAGCTTCCTCATGAAGAGCATGAAGGGTCCATGAAGGGGCATGAAGGAGGCAACTGCAACTGATTGATGAGGCTCCCACCGTTCACGGTCCACGCGCACACTCAGATACTCACGCGTCGTTCCCCCCGCCGCTTCGCCAAACGCCTCACCACCACCATCTGTTGTTTCTTCATGAATCTTCGTTTTCACTTCATGCTCTTCATGTTCAAAGTGTGTTGACGTTGTTGTTGCCGTTGCCCGTGCCGCCTGGCTGAACCCCAAACCCCGTACCTCATGTCTGGCAGAAGAATCACCCGTCGCGATTTCGTCGCTGATGCAGGCAAGCTCGCCTTCGGCGCCATGGTCGTGCCCCGCCATGTCCTCGGTGGCGCTGGCTTTCGTGCGCCGAGCGCGACGCTGAACATTGCGTGCATCGGCATCGGCGGCATGGGCTTGAACAACCTGAAGGCGGTGATGGGGGAGAACGTCGTCGCTGTGTGCGATGTCGACTTCCCCTTCGTCGAGCGCAAGCTCCTCCAGGAGCTTCGGCCGCGCGAGGGACCGATCACGCCGGCGCAGGGACAGACGCAGGAGCAGGCGAACGAGGCGGCGGCACGTCGCGCGGCGGAGCAGGCGAAGCTGAAGGAGGTGTACGCCAAGGCGGCGAAGTACACCGACTGGCGTGTGATGCTCGAGAAGCAGAAGGACATCGACGCCGTGATCGTGGCGACGCCGGACCATGTGCACGCGGTCATCGCGAACAACTTCATGAAGGCCGGAAAGCACGTCTACGTCCAGAAGCCGATGGCGTACTCGGTGTACGAGGCGCGGGTGATGGCGCGGACCGCGCGCGACATGCGCGTCGTCACCCAGATGGGGAACCAGGGCCACTCGATGGATGCCACGCACCGGATCAAGGAGCTGATCGAAGCCGGCGTCATCGGGACCGTCCGCGAAGTGCACATCTACACGGATCGACCC
>JANOCW010000394.1:0-15348 GCA_031412375.1 Gemmatimonadaceae bacterium
CAGGCCCAGCGTTGCAACGGTTGGGATTCCATCCGGACCGGCTGGTTCGACTGTCCCGGCGTCCGCGATCGGTCCACGGGTCCTTCCGACGGCTCAGCGCTATCTCGGCGTCAGCTACCGGTACGGCGGCGCTTCACCCACGACCGGGTTCGATTGCTCCGGATTCGTCCAGTACGTGTTCGCGCGTCACGACGTGCGACTCCCCCGCACATCGCGACAGCAGTCGAGCGCTGGCGTTCAAGTCGAACCACGGTTGACCGCGCTGCGGGTCGGCGACCTGATGTTCTTTGCCGAGCGGGGCGCCGCCGTTTCACATGTCGCCGTGTATGCGGGTGATGACCGGATCATCCATTCGACGTCGAGCGGCGGAGTCGTGCGCTACGACGACCTGTCATCCGCACGCGGCCAGTGGTTCGCGACTCGCCTCGTTGCCGTGCGTCGGATCACGAGCGCGGGCGCTGGCCTGTCGAGCCTCGTGCGAGCGCTCGAGGCGGGAGCTCTCGATACGAAGGGCGTTCAGCTCGATCCCCCGGACAAGGCACCACGCCCGCGCTAGCGGGTCTCCGCGTCGAGCCATCCTCCGCGAAAGCCCGCGCGGCGAAGGCCGGTCACGACATATGGGCAGCGACGCATCAGACGCCAGATCAGTCCGGAGAGATAGTTCTCGAGCATCAGCACGACCGGGCCCTGATCGATCGCGTAATGTCCCATTGAGATCCACGCGGACCCGGGCTTCCCGCGTGCGTGGAAGGACGGATTCAAGCTGCACTTGTAGCCGTACTTCCCGGTGATCGTCGGGTACGTCTCGGAGATGTGTCGCAGCGCGGGGAAGACGATCTCCGGCGCGAATGGGAGCGACGCGGCCACTGCCCACGGCACGAGCGTGCCATCATCGAGACCGAACGGGACGCCACGCGCATGGTAGTCGTAGAACCGCCGCCGCACGCCGCGGACGATCCGGCTCGCCGGCCCTGGACCGTCGCTCGCCGAGATGCCCCAGGCGTTCGGCCCGTATCCGACGAAGCCCCGCGGGTTGCGCGTCGCGTACTCGCGCTGCACGTAGGTCGCGCGTCTGCTGTTCTCGAAGTAGTCGATCCCCTTGTCGCGCATGAACGCGTCCTGGATGCCGCGGAAGTCGATCCAGACATGACTCAACTGGTGCATGAAGAGCGGCCCGCCGTAGACGTACTCCTGCCCGTACAGGCGCTTCCACCGGTACGTCGAGAGCCAGCGCGCGTATGCCGCGCGGGGAACGGGATGGGTGGGTGAGCCGAGGGCGAGGACGTAGAGGAGAAGTGCCTCGTTGTAGCCGAGCCAGTCGTACGGCAGGAACCCGCGCTGCGGTCTCCACCCGTGCGAGACGGCCATGCGATCACGAAGCATCCACGTCCAGTCGGCCCGCGCGTACAGCTTGTCCGCCAGATCGCGGATCTCGCGCTCGGCCGGTGCATCACGATCGAAGTACTGTGCCGCGGCGAGCGCGCCGGCGAAGACGATCGTCGAGTCGATGGTGGACAGCTCGCATTCCAGCACCCGCTGGCCCCGACGGACATCGAGGAAATGATAGAAGAATCCACGGTAGCCTGTGGCATCGGGTGCGTCGCTCTGCTCGGCTGTCCAGAAGAAGCGGAGCGTGGCCAGTGTGCGGGCGACCGCGTCCTCGCGGGACAACCAGCCGCGGTCCGCGCCGACCACATAGCAGGTGAGTGCGAGTCCCGATCCCGCGATCGTCGCGGGCGCATTCTCCTTCGTGCTGTCGCGGACCAGGCCCGACTCCCGGTTCACCTCGCGCACGAAGTAGTCGAACGTCCGGCGCGCGAGATCCGCGACCATTGCGTCGTCGCCCGGCGAAGCGTCCGCGGGTGCGGCTGGCGGCGGCGTCAGCGCACCCCCTTCTCACCCCTGCCGCGGCGCCGCATGCCACAGCACGGCGAGGAAGTGGCATGCACTCCCCGCCATCACGAAGACATGCCACAGCGCGTGGCTGTAGCGGAGACGACCATCCATCGCGTAGAAGACCACGCCACCGGTGTAGCACAGCCCGCCGGCGACAAGCCACGCGATTCCTGCTGGCGCGACACGAGCCACGAGTGGCTGCAGACCGATCAGGACCAGCCATCCCATCGCCAGATAGAGCAGCGTCGAGAGCCGTGGGAAGCGAAAACCGAGCGTGCATTTCGCCGCGATCCCGAGCAGCGCGAGTCCCCAGATGGTCCCGAACAGCGCCCATCCCCACGGACCGCGCAGCGCGCCCAAGGTGAACGGTGTGTACGTGCCGGCGATCAGCAGGTAGATCGCCGCGTGATCGACCACTCGCAGGATGCCCTTGGCTCGGCAGACGGGCAGCGAGTGATAGAGCGTCGATGCGAGGTACAGCAGGACGAGCGTCGCGCCGAAGACCGCGCCGCCGACGATCTGCCAAGGATCTCGCCGTCCCACGGCAGCGAGAATGAGCACAGGGACCGCGGCGATGCTGGCGAGCAATCCTGCGCCGTGGGTGATGCTGTTGGCGATCTCCTCGCCGAGCGATTGATGTCGAACCACCATCCCGGATCTCCAGAAAGATCAGCGGAGCGCCGACGCATGGACGACGCTACGGAGCCCCGTGTAAGGCAATCCCTGACGAACGCTCGTGCCTTCCCGCACGAAAGATCCAGTCTTCTCCGACGGACAATGCATCGGAACCGAAGCAATTTGAAGGCGTGAGCATGAGCTCACCACTTCGGAGACTCCATGATGCGCTCCCGCTCTCTTGCCGCTTCAGCCCTTGCTCTCGTCGCGCTTGGCATCTCCGGCGGCGCACTCACGGCCGCTCGCCGCAACGACAAGGTCGAGCGGATCGACTTCCATACAATAGTCACGGCAACGACTCCCGCCTACGATGCGCGCGTCGCACCCGCGTCCGACGCCACGATCCGCGAGTTCATCATCCCGATTACCCACGACACGATCGAGATCTCGAAGGGCGTGAAGTACGAGGGCTGGACCTTCGGTGGCACCGTGCCCGGCCCCGTGCTGCGCGTCCGTGAAGGCGACCTCGTGCGCGTAAAAGTCGTCAACGAGTCGCCGATGCCGCACTCGATCGACTTCCACGCGGCCCGGATCGCTGCAAACGTCGCCTACCGGATGCTCCTGCCGCGCGACACGATCAGCTTCGAGTTCACCGCACGTGATCCGGGCGCCTTCATGGTGCACTGCGGCACGCCGCCGATCACCGTGCACATCATGCAGGGGATGTACTTCACGATCATCGTCGATCCCAAGGGTGGATGGGGAACGAAGGCCGACAAGGAGTTCGTCCTCGTCCAGAGTGAGTTCTACACAAGGCACGACTCGGCGGCGAAGACGCACCATCCGGACATTGCCGCGGCGATGAGCAAGAACGCGAGCTATGTCGTGTTCAACGGACGCGCCGGTCAGTACCGCGACAACCCGCTGAAGGTCGACGTCGGCGACCGCGTCCGGATCTTCGTCATGAACGCGGGGCCGAGCTTCCGAAGTGACTTCCATATCGTCGGCGCGGTGTTCGATCGCGTGTACCCCGATGGCAACACGCGCAACGTGCTCGAGCGGGTGCAGACGGTGAGCATTCCGGCGGGCGGCGGCGCGGTGTTCGAGGCGGTATTCGAGCAGGGCGGGAGCGGCGAAGGACTGTATCCGTTCGTCACCCACAGCTTTGCCGACGCGGAGAAGGGCGCGGTGGGGATCATTCAGGTCGGCGCGCCGAAGACCTCGCGCATGGACCACTGAGCACCACATGCCAGCGTCATGACGCCCGTCGCTGCAGCGATATCCGGAGCGGAGGCCGCCCTCGGTGCCACCCACTCGAACGACATGGGGCGCATCATGGACGGCCTGCGACGCATCGTTCGGCAGTTGCGCGTCGCGGCCCACAGCTCGGAAACAGAGTTCGGGGTGAGCGCAGCGCAGCTCTTCGTGCTTCGTCAGCTGCTCGCTCACCCTCGCCAGTCGCTGGGTGACCTAGCCGAACGAACCCGGACGTCGCCAAGCTCCGTCTCGGAGGTCGCCGCGCGCCTCGTTGGGCGCAACCTGATCGCGCGCACCGCGTCCGCGACGGATCGACGTCGCGCCGAGCTCGCTCTCACTGTCCAGGGACTCGCGGTAGCGACGCGCGCCCCGCTGACGATTCAGGAACGGCTGCTCGCGGGACTGGAACATCTCGACGACCGGCAACGCCGTGCGCTCGCCGCCGGGATGGATGCATGGCTGTTCAGCGCCGGCCTCGCTGACGTTCCACCGAGCATGTTTTTCGAGCCCTGATGGCTGATCCCGCTCGGATCAGATGGCCCCTCGCCGTCCCTCGGCCTTCGCCCGCGAGGTTGCGAAGGCGATCCGCTCGATGAACGTTGGAATCGACTCGCTCTCGTCCCGGCGCGGCAGGACGAAGACTTCGTTGTCGGGTGCGATCGGCGATCCTCCACCGATCGGCTCGTCAACCATGAGATCGCCGCCGTTTCGCTGCACCGCCTCTTCGAAGCGCTCGACCGCATCGAGCGCATCGGTGAGCTCGTCGCCGGTCTCGTGACCCGTGAGTCGGACACCGCGACGGCGAAGTCGAACCGCGATCTCAGCCTTCGCGTGTTGAAATTCCTCAGCGCGCCCGTCGACCGGACTCGGGGATGACTCGTCTGCCGTGCGCTCGCTGGCGCCTCGGCCACCGTCCGCATTTGGCACCGCCGGCAGCGTCTCCCACGTCGATGAGCCGCTGAGATTCCGGTTCGCGGCGACGTCGCCGATCGCGTCGCGACCCTCCGCCCGTTCGCGGGCGAGCTCCCGTTGAAGCGCCGTATCGGTGTCCGCAGGGGCATTACCCCTGGAATCCATGCCGCTCGACTCCGGTGTCATGTTCGTCATGGCCGACTCCGTGATGAGAGATGAGTTGCGAAGTGCTCAATCGAAACCTCTCGACTCACCTGACGAAATGATACTGGCCGAAAGGCATCCGGGATCGACCGACCACTGAAGCCCCGGCGGTTCGCGCGGCTCAGCTCTCGTGCAACACCGTCATCGGGTCCGTCCGCGCCGCGCGGCGCGCCGGGCCCACGCTCGCGAGGATCGCCACCGTTCCCGTCACCACCGCAACCGCGGCGAACGTCAAGGGATCGGTCGGCCTGACGCCGTGCAGCAGGCCGGCCATTGCGTGTGTGAGGACGAGTGACGCGACGATGCCGACGGCAAGGCCGATCACCGATTGCGCGACACCCGTTCGCAGACTCATCAACATCAGGTCGCTCGGGGCAGCACCGAGGGCGACGCGAATTCCGAACTCATGCGAGCGCGCGGCAACCACCTGGGAGACGATCCCGAAGATGCCGATCGCCGACAGCAGCAGTGCAAGGGTACCGAAGAGTCCGAGCAGTCCCATCGCGAACCGCGGCTCGGCGATCGACGCCGCGACGACCTGCTCCATGCTGCGGACATCGGAAACCGGGAGCCGCGCGTCGAGCCCGCGGATCGTCTCGCGTACCGCTTGGGCGACCGACATCGGGTCTCCTTCGGTCTTGACGATGAGGTTCACGCTGCGCGCCGTGTTGCCCGGTGCCGCGGCGAATTGGGCAAGCGGCGCGTAGAACTGCGTCTTCACCTCTCGCGTCAGGCTGTTGTGATGCACGTTCTCGACGACACCGACCACGGTGTAGAACGCGCTGTCCGGCGATCCGCCAACGCGGACCCGCTTGCCGAGCGGATCGCGACCGCCGAAGTACTTCTCCGTGAACCGTCGGTTGACCACCATGGCGAGCGGTGCGTCGATCCGGTCACGATCCTCGAGAAAGCGCCCCTGCACGAGTCGCAGTCCCATCGCCTCGAAGTATCCCGGCGTCACGACCTGCCAGTCGCTCGGAGTACCCTCGTTCGGCGGCGGCGCGTATCCCTCGACCTGGAGACCCCAGTCTCCCATCTCGCTGGCGAGCGGCAGGATGCGCACGGTACCCACGGTTGCCACACCCGGAACTGCCGTCAGCCGCCGTTTCAACTCGTCGTGGAACGCCACGACCTTGAGGGAATCCGGGTAGTAGACTGATGGCGTCGACAGGCGCATGGTGAGCACGTTTCGCTCGTCGATGCCCGCGTCGATCGCGAACAGGTTGGCGACGCTGCGCACCATCAGTCCCGCCGCCGACACGAGCACCACCGCGAGCGCGACCTCCGCGATCACGAGCGCCTGACGCCACCGCAGGCGCGCTGCGCCGGCCGTCGCGGATCGTCCGCCATCCTTGAGCTCACTTCCCGGGGCGACGTTGCTCGCCTGGAGCGCGGGTAGCACACCCGCCACCACTGCGGCGAGGACTGCGATGCCGAGTGCGAACAGGAGGACGGGGAGATCGAGTCGGGCCTCGGTGAAGCGTGGCAGGTCCGCTGGGGCGGTCAGCCGCACGACCCGCACGGCGAGGGCGGCGAGCGCAATACCGAAGGCCCCGCCGACGGTCGCGAGCACGACACTCTCGGTGAAGAGCTGTCGCGTGAGTCGTTGGCCGCTTGCGCCGAGTGCCGCACGCACGGCCAGCTCGCGACGTCGCGCCTCGCCGCGCACGAGCATCAGGCCGGCGACGTTGGCGCACGCGATCAGCAGCACGATGCCCACCGCGCCGAACACGACGAGGAGCGCTGGCCGGATCCGTCCGGTCACCTGTTCCCGCAGCGGGACCGCGTACGCCCGGAACTGCATCGCCTCCGGGTACACGCCATCGCGCGTTGCTTGCGTAATGAGGGCATGCAGTTGTGTGTTCGCCTCTGCGGACGTGACGCCCTCGCGCAGCCGGGCAACTCCGTAGAAGCCGTGGCTCTGGCCGCCGATCGTGAATGCGGGGCCCGGAGTCGCGCCCTGGCTTGCCGCGTCGGTCGCCAGCGGGAGCCACACTTCGGTCGCTCCGGCACCTCCGAAGTCGAGCGGAAGCTTGAATCCGGACGGCATGATGCCGACCACGGTCGTTGGCTCTCCTCCCACGTCGATCTGGCGTCCGAGGATGGAGGGGTCGCCTCCGAAGCGACGCTGCCAGACAGCGTGACCCAGCACGATGACCTGCGGTCCGCCTGGGCGGTCCTCATCCTTCGTGAAGCCGCGTCCCAGCATCGGCTGCACACCGAGAATGCCGAAGACATCCTCCGTAACGAAGCCGGCGCGAATTCGCTCCGGTTCTCCCCCCTCGGTGAGATTCACCGCCCCATCGTCGAACAGCCCGACGTTCTCGAATGCCCGGATCTCGCTGTCATACGCCTCGAACTCATCGTAGGAGAGCCACGTCTGGTCGAAGCCCTTCCATGCGCTCCAGAGGACCGCGATGCGGCCGGGATCGCCGTACGGAAGCGGCGTCAGGAGCACCGCTTTGACGACGCTGAACAGCGCCGTCGTCGCACCGATCCCGAGGGCGAGCGTCAGCACCGCCATCGCGGTGAACATCGGCCGGCGCCCGAGCGTTCGGATGCCGTATCGCAGGTCCTGCCCGATGTCCTGGAACCACCGCGCGCCGCGCTCATCGCGCACGTCTTCCTTGAAGCGCTCGACGCCGCCGAAATCGCGGGCGGCCAACCGTCGGGCCTCGATGGCCGTGGCGCCGGCATCCACGTAGCGGCGCGCTTCCATCTCGAGATGGAAGCGCATCTCGTCATCCATCTCCCGTTCGGCCGCGCGGCGTCCGAAGAGCGACGCGATCGTGGAGTGCAGCTCGTGATACCACGCCATGGTCAGCCCTCCTGCAGGGAGAAGCGAAGCACTCGCTCGACGGCGCCGGACGAGTGTCGCCACTCCGCCAACTGGGTCTCGAGCTGCTGCCGGCCGGTCTCGGTGAGCTCGTAGTACCGCGCGCGCCGATTGTTCTCGCTCGCGCCCCATGTGGTCCGGACCCATCGACGTCGCAGCATCCGCTGCAATGCCGGATACAGCGAGCCCTGATTGACGTCGAAGACGTCGCCGCTGATCTGGCGCAGGCGGACGGAGATCCCCCAGCCGTGCATCGGTTGGAGGGAGAGGGTCTTGAGGACGAGCAACTCGAGCGTCCCCTGCACCACATCGGCGCGCGCATCAGTCATCGCTTATTCCTGTAGAGGGACTACAGGACATTGCGCTCGCCCCTTTAGTTTGTCAACAGGACGGGTGTGTCACGCCCCTGTGAAACCCGCGGCGTTCATGGCTCCGTGATGATCCTCACGGCGTACGTACCGCCGCTGCTGCGCTCGAGAACGATCGCCACCTTCCTTCCCGCGGCCACATCGAATTCCGCCTGCGCGAGCACCACCACTGATCCTTGCGCGACGAACGACGCGCTGAAATGGCCAGGGTTGAAGTACATCATGGGCCCGTGGCTGGCGACCTTCGCGTCGAGGCCGATCACGGCGGTCGAGTCGGCGATGTCAGGGAAGCGAAGCCTCAGATGGAGCAAGGTGGGATCAGCCGTGGTGGCTCCAACCACGTTGATCAACCGTATGTTCGCCCGATTCGACACCGCGAATCCGGTATCGGGGATGACCGTGCTGACTTGCGTCGTGTCCTCGCCGACCGTCAGCGCATTCCCATGATCCGTCGCCAGATTCGCACTGAACTGCGCGATCTGGGCGCCACCTGATCGTACGGTGATCACCTGCGTTCCCGATGGAACCCGCAGCACTCCCGAACTTCGTCCATAGGCCAGCCCGCTGACGACGGAGACCTGAGCCACCCGCACATCGATGTCGCCAACCGCGGGCGACGCGTGCACCACTCTCAGCTCGGCTGTCCCGGGCTGCTCCACGATGGTCGGATCCGAGGAACACCCTGAGACAATCGCCGCGAGAGCGACCGCCATTCTTCGACAACGGAACGTTTCCAGCATCGCGAACCTCCTTGTCGGACTGCATGGGACCACCGCAGATCATCAGACCCGGCGGAAATGGCGCGCGTCACGTCCCTGCCCGCACTCCGACCCCCGCACCCCCAACAGTGCTGTTCCTTCATGCGCCTTCATTGACCCTTGATGCCCTTCATGTTCAGGCTGTTGCAGTAGCAGGGGATTGCGTGAATCGTGCGGTGGCCCAACCGTTCGCGGATGATCGGCCAGGACTCGAGGTGAGCGGATCGAACGCGACGCTCCTGATCAACCGGAGCGATGTGCGGGCATTGCTCGACATGGACGCATGCATCGCCGCGGTCGAAGATGCGTTTCGTGCGTCGGCGGCTGGGAACGTACTCCCTGCAGGCGCACTGGGGACGCACGCCCCCGGGGGCGGCTTTCATGTGAAAGCGGCGGGGCTCATCGGGAAGCGCGCCTACTACGCTGCGAAGATCAACGCGAACTTTCCTGACAACCCCAGTCGCCGCGGCCTCCCGACCATCCAGGGCGTGATCAGTCTGCACGACGCGGAGGACGGAAGACTGCTCGCGCTGCTCGACTCGACCGAGATCACGAGCCTCCGGACGGCGGCAGCCACGGCGGTCGCCGCGAAGCACCTCGCGAGACCGGCGGCGGGCACGGTGACGATCATTGGATGCGGCGTGCAGGCCCGGAGCCAGTTGTGCGCGCTGGCGAGCGTCCGCCGTCTTCGTCGCGTGTTCGCGTACGATCTCGACGCCGGCACTGCAATGCGGTATGTCAGGGAGATGGCGCCGCTAATCGAGTGTG
Organism: Gemmatimonadaceae bacterium; assembly: GCA_031412375.1. Lineage (GTDB taxonomy): Bacteria > Gemmatimonadota > Gemmatimonadetes > Gemmatimonadales > Gemmatimonadaceae > JANPKQ01. The sequence continues at coordinate 9,615 of JANOCW010000394.1, forward strand.
AGGTAGAGCGTGTCGACGATTACAGGATTGCCGTGGGCCTCAGCGACCTCGTGATCACGTGTACACCTTCCCGTGCGCCTCTTCTCTCGTGGTGCGACATACCGGCGGGCGCCTTCATCGCCGCGGTGGGAGCGGATAGCGAGACCAAGCAGGAGCTCGATCCCTCGATCCTCGCGCAAAGCACCGTCGTCGTCGACGTGCTCGAACAGTGCGCGACGATCGGCGAGCTGCACCATGCTCTCGAGGCCGGCGTGATGCGGCGTGAAGACGTGCATGCCGAACTTGCGGACGTGGTCAGCGGTCGCCGACCAGCACGGACACGAGATGACGAGGTGACCGTCTTCGACAGCACGGGGACCGCGCTCGAGGATGTGGCGGCAGCGTCTCTCGTGTACGAGCGAGCCGTTGCCGCGGGCCATGCACGTCACATGCGTGTCGACGAATAGCGTGGAGGACTGGAACAGTGCGTGACTTCGGAACAGCGAACGGGCAGTGAGCACCGCCGGTGGGTGGCCGACGCTGCCGCTGAACCAATGGCAGGACACCAAGGACACGCTGCACCTCTGGACGCAGGTCGTGGGTAAGGTGCGCCTTGCTCTCGCCCCGATGGTAAATCACTGGTGGCAGGTCCCGCTCTATGTGAACGCGCGCGGTCTCACGACATCGGCCATGCCGTACGACGGCGGCTCGGTCGAGATCATCTTCGACTTCCTCGACCATGGTCTTCACATCGAAACGAGCAGCGGAGCCCGACGCACGGTGGCGCTGGCCCCGCGCTCGGTGGCCGACTTCTACAGCGAGGTCATGGCCTCGCTGCGCGATGTGGGCGTCGACGTGCGCATCCGGTCGCGACCCGTCGAGCTTGTCGAAGTCATTCCCTTCGAGAAGGATCACACGCACGCGTCGTATGATGCCGAGGCCGCGCAGCGCTTCTGGCGCGTCCTGATCGAAGCAGACCGCGTCCTCCACGAATTCCGCGGTCGGTTTCTCGGCAAGTGCAGCCCCGTGCACTTCTGGTGGGGCAGCTTCGACCTGTCGTGCACGCGTTTCTCGGGTCGACGCGCTCCCCCGCATCCGGGCGGCGTCCCCAACGCCCCCGACTACGTTGCCCTCGAGGCGTACTCGCACGAGTGTGTGAGCGCGGGGTGGTGGCCGGGTGGAGGTGCCGTCACGGACGCAGCGTTCTACGCGTATGCATACCCCGAGCCCGCGGGGTGCGCTGCCGCGCCGATCAGGCCGCAGGCGGCGAGCTATCACGCTCAGCTGCGCGAGTGGGTGCTCCCGTACGATGCGGTGCGCACATCAACCGATCCGGATGCGGCGCTGCTCGCGTTTCTCGAGAGCACCTACGCGACGGCGGCACGACTCGGCGCGTGGGACCGTTCGGCGCTCGAGCGGGAGTGACGCGAGTTCACCATCACCGCTCGTTCACTTCCGGCCGCTCGCTCGCGGCGTCAGGCGCAGCAGCTCGGCATCGGCGCCGTCGGTGAGCAGAAGCACGGCGCCGTCCGGTGCCTCGATCACGTCGCGGATACGTTTGCGCATGTTGATCATCTCGATGCCGGACACTCGGCTCCCATCGATGGTGAGCCGGATGAGCGCCATCGACGACAGGCCGCCCATCAGCGCGTTGCAGCGCCACTGCGTGAAGCGGCGACCCGAGTGGAACGCCATGCCTGATGGCGACACCGACGGATTCCAGGACGCAGCGGATACATCGTATTGCTTGTCCGTGATGTGGTCGGGAATCTGGCTTCCGTCGTAATTGTCGCCGTTGCTCACACGCGGCCAGCCGTAGTTACGGCCCGCTGCGATGATGTTGACCTCGTCTCCGCCCGCCGGTCCCATCTCGTGGATCCAGAGTTGTCCGGACGCCGGGTGGATCGCCGCGCCGAGCGCATTGCGTGACCCGACCGCCCAGATGTCGCCGAGTGCCCCCTGGCGACCGACGAACGGATTGTCGCTGGGAATCGAGCCGTCGGGATTGATGCGCACGACCTTGCCGATACTGCTGGCGAGATCCTGCGCGGGGTCGAAGCGCATCCGGTCGCCGGACGTGATGAACAGCTTGCCGTCGGGAGCGAAGACCAGGCGCCCGCCAAAGTGGCCCCGCCCGATCGTCCTGGGCATCTGGCGCCAGATCACGCGCACGTCCCGGAGTTGCATACCCTCGAGCCGGCCGCGTGCGACGGCTGCTCCCTTGAGCTGTCCGTCGAGCGTGTCGTTGTACGCAGCGAAGCGCGGCTCAACGGTATCGTGCGTCCCCGCGGGCGGCTGTTGGTCGGCGAGCTCGGCATAGGACAGGTACACCAGCCCGTTGCGCGCGAAGTCGGGGTCGACCGCGACATCGAGCAGGCCTCCTTGTTCATGGTAGGCGACGGCTGGTACTCCAGCAATCGGCGCTGACAGCGTGCCGCGCTCGAAGATGCGCAGGCGGCCGGGCTTCTCGGTGATCAGCAGGCGGCCCCCGGGCAGGTATGCCATTCCCCACGGATTGTCGAGCTTGGCGAGACGCTCGACCATCACGCCGCCGGTCTGCGTCTGTATCATGTCACTGCTGGCTCTGCCAGTCGCCTGTGCGGAGAGCTGGGAGGCGGCGAGCACGACGGTCGATGCGACCGCGCAGAGTATTCTGTCCATCTGGTTCTCCGTTCGTTGTGATTTGATCGTTGTGGCGACGTGCGAGCGACGAGAGGTAGCAGGATGCGCGCCGTCGATCGCCGGGCTGGTCGCGGGCGGCGCATATCTTCTCCCCCGTTCGCCGAGCAACGGCCCTGTGCATATTGGTGACTGACCATTGGCCCCCGTACGGGGCGTCGCTCCCCCCTGTCGAGAAAACGCCATGCGCACAGTACGCATCATGCCTTCCCTGCCTGCGCTCGCCGCAGTCGTGCTCGCCCTGTTCGTCGGCGGGACCGTCTCCGGCGCGCAGGGCGCTCCCGCGAGCTCGCGCGATGAGCTCCTCATGCAGTTCAACGGCTCGGCGTCCAAGTTCGAGGCGCTCGCCGCTGCGATGCCCGCTGACAAGTTTACCTGGAGTCCAGGACCCGGCGTGATGTCCGTCGCGAACGTCTACGCACACGTTGCCCGCTACAACTACGCGTACCTCTCGCAGAACATGGGCGTCGCTGCACCGCGTGGGATCGGAATCGACACCCTCGAGCGGATGACGGACAAGGCACAGATCGTCGCGTTGCTGAAGAGCTCCGCCGAGTACGTACGGCAGGGTGTGCGACAGATGCCGGATGCGCAGCTGGCGCAGACTACCCAGCTCTACGGACGGACGGTACCGCAATGGTCCGTGCTGCTGCAGCTCGTCGCGCACATGAACGAGCACCTCGGACAGTCGATTGCGTATGCGCGCATGAATGGTGTCACGCCGCCGTGGTCTCGGTAGCTGTCTTCACGCCGCTGATCGGAGGGAGGGTCCATGATCGTTGCATTCGGGGTCGCGGTATTGATGACGTCCACAGTGACTTCGCAGCGCGTACCGTCCGACACCATCCGGCTCGAGGTTGGATCGAAGCAGCTTGACGGCCGGGTCTATGTCCCACACGCTGCGCGAGTGCGGGTTTGGGTGGGCCCCGGTCAGGGGCGAATGCGCGCCGAGTGGACGAACGTGCTCACGCTTGGCGATTCGGCGGGGCGGAGAGTTCAGCGCTGGGTCACGACCGGTCGGCAAGTGACGCCCGCTGGTGACACGGTGCGCTGGGAGTTGCGCCAGACCTACGATGCGCTGACGCTCGCACCGCTCGGCATCACGCGGACGGCATCCACTGGCGCGACGTCGTCGTTGCGGATCGACGGGCGATCCGTTCGTGGAACGCGGCGCGCGAATGACGGTGCGCCGATCGAACCAGTGGACTACACGATCGATCAACCGGGTTTCGTGGCCTCGGCCTCCGATCTCGTCCCGGCGGCGGTGCGACTCGACTCGGGCGTGGTGATGGTTGCGCCGGTGTGGCAGCCTGGATCGACCACGAGCGAGCTCCGTGTGTTCACCGTCCTCGGCAGGGTCGACGTGGATGTCGAGGGCACGAAGGTGAACGCATGGAAGGTGGAGGAGCGGCGTCGGACCGACAAATCGCTCCTGGCAACGTGGTATCTGCTCGACCGCTCGCCGTACATGGTCTACGGCGAAGTGCCGCTACCAGACGGCTCCATGCAGCGGATGACGGAGGTGGAGATTCCCCTGCCTCCTGGCAGCGCGCCCGCGCCTGACGTGGCGGCCCCCGAGTTCGTTGCCCGCCCGTCGGATGTCGCGAGCGAGGATGCCGTCGTCGCGGCTCTCTACGCCGCCATCTCCGGGCCGGCCGGACAGAAACGAGAGTGGGACCGGTTTCGCTCGCTCTTCATTCCGGACGCCCGTCTCATCGTCGCGCGCCGTGTCGAGGGTCGCGTCCTGCCAAGGGTCATGACGGTGGAACAGTATATCGCTGGCGCAGGTGCGCTCGAGAACGGGTTCTTCGAGCGGGAGATCAGCCGCGTGAGTGAGACGTTTGGCGGCGTCACCCACCGGTTCAGCACATACGAATCGCGCGGGCGTGCCGACGATCCGAAGCCGTTCGCCCGCGGCATCAACAGCATCCAGCTCCTGAACGACGGGCAGCGTTGGTGGGTCGTGACCGTGTTCTGGGATGCTGAGCGGCCGAACAACCCGATCCCCGCGAAATACCTGCCTCGTTGATCAGTGTCCGTGTCGTCTACGCGTCACGACCGGTCGCTGTCCTTTACTTCCCGCGCACGGCGCGCCACCAGGGGTCAACCGCGCGCGCCGTTGCCGGCTCCACCGATTCGCCTGGCTTCGGCATGACGAGCTGCGTGCCAGCCAGCGCAGCCGTCACCACGCGCTCCGCGGGCTCATCCCATGCGTGGAAGGCAAGGTTGAATGTCCCCCAGTGGATCGGCAGCAGCACTTTCCCGCGCAGTTTCCCGTGCGCATCCACCGCCTGCTCCGGCGTCAGGTGAATGTCGGGCCATGTCTCGCCATACGCGCCGATCTTGATGAGCGTCAGGTCGAACGGGCCATGCGCCGCGCCGATGTCGACGAATCCGCCAAAGAGCCCGGTATCGCCACTGTGAAAGACGCGATGCCGCGGGCCGGCGACGGCCCACGATGCCCAGAGCGTATGATTGCGGTCGGACAATCCACGACCGGAGAAGTGCCGCGCCGGTGTCGCCGTCAACGTGAGCGGTCCGACCGTCGCGGACTCGGACCAGTCGAGCTCCGTGATGCGGTTGCCCGCGACGCCCCACTTCTCCAGGTGCGCGCCGACGCCGAGTGGAACGACGAAACGCGCACCTGACTGCGCTGCGCTGCGAGCCAGCGCGCGCACGACGCCGCGGTCGAGGTGATCATAATGATCGTGCGACGCGACGATCGCATCGAGTGGCGGCAGCTCGTCGAGCGCCAGCGGCGGCTCATGAAACCGCCTCGGCCCCACCAGCGACGACGGCGATGCGCGACGAGCCCACACGGGGTCGAAGAGGATCCGCGCACCATCGATCTCGACGAGCACCGTCGAGTGGCCCAGCCAGGTCGCGCGCAGTCCGGACGCCGGGGGCGTCGCGAAGTCCGCTTTCGTCAGCGACACGATCGGCATTGGGCCGGGAGGCACGCGCTGCTCGTGCCCACCGAGCCACTGGCGGATCGTCGTCCAGGTGCTGCCGCTGGTGGCGAGGCTGGTCGCGTCCGGGTTCCTGAATGCGCCGTCGCGGTAGTTGGGAGATCGCT
>JANOCW010000395.1:0-9121 GCA_031412375.1 Gemmatimonadaceae bacterium
CGTTCGCTTGGCGTCGCTGATTCCGAGCTGTACGATCCCGCTGTTCACGGGCGTAGATAGGACGGGCGGAATGCCCGTGGTGACGCGGGAGGGCTTCGCCAGTCACTTGTAAGGGGTAGCTCCCAGCGCTACCTTCGAAAATGAACCAGGTTGGCGCGCCGGCTGGCCGCCCAACCGGAGCGTGGCACGTTCTGCTTTCTCCCGCTACCGCTTCCACTCGGGGCGGGAGTTTCTGCAGGGCGAATGGAGGTCCGCGTGATCGTTGGTTGTCTGGCACTGAATGCGTCGTTCGAACCGCTGACGATGGTGCCGTTGCGTCGGGCGCTTCGCCTGGTCATCGACGGCAAGGCGGAGATCGTCGAGGCGGACCGCGACAGAATGGTCCGCTCGGAGCATCTCTCGCTTCCACGTCCGGCGGTCATCCGCCTGATGAAGTTCATTCACGTGCCGCGCCGGTTCCGGCGTCAGGTGACGAACACCTTCCTGTTCGCCCGTGACCGGTATCGCTGCCAGTACTGTGGCCGCTCGACGATCGAGCTCAAACCTCGGCAGTCGCTCACGCGCGATCACCTCGTTCCGCTCTCCCGTGGCGGCACCAACGATTGGACGAACGTCGTCACGGCCTGCAGCCCCTGCAACACCCGGAAGGCCAACCACCTCCCGGAAGAGATCGGCATGCATCCGATCGTCGCTCCCGTCGAGCCACACTTCGTTCACCTGAGTTGGGCGGTGCGACGGCTCACCCCGACTCAGGCGCGCTACATCCGGCTGTTCTACGGCGAGCAGACGCTGCATCAGCTCGAGGATCTCGAGCGATAGCCGGCGGCGCGATCAGCGAGGCGTGAACGTTTCCGATCTCGCCTCGTATCGCGGATTCTCCCCGCCCAGCATCCGCAGCATCAGGGTCTGAAAGCCGCGAGCGAGTGCCGTTCCCGGATTGCGCTGGCCGCGTGTCGCCGGCTTCAACTCCCCGCGCAGCCACGCTTCCAGCTCATCGAGATCGGAGAGCGAGACTTTCTGGATTTCGAGCACGAGATGGTAGTACATGCGTCGCCCATTCCGAGGCGCCCGTACCGGCGCCTCGAACGGCAGCGCAATCGCCGCCTCCACCTCCGAGAACGCCCTGAAGGTGCCTGACGGCACGAGGCGATCACCGACTTGTCGGCGGACGGTGTAGGTCCTCTGCAGACGGTCGAACTCCACGGTGACGATCCACTCGGCCCCCGCTTCCCGGTTGTCAAAGAACTGCTTGCGTGACCAGAGATCGATGCGGTAGTGCAGCCGTGCCGGAAAGCCGGAATTGATGAACTGTTCGAGCTTCGGGTCGTCGAGGACGCGCGACGTCGCAATGCGCGGGCCCTCCGCCGTCGCTCGCTCCCCCGACGGGGCGTTGACCGACAGGCGCGGGCTCTGCACGGCAGCGACACGCTCACCCGGACCCAGGGATCCGGTGAGCGTCAGCACGAGCGTCACTGCCAGCAGGATGCGCATGAGCTAGAAGCGATGCCTCACTCGGACGAAGAAGTTCGCGGCTTCATTACGGTCCGACACGGCCTTGGCGACGAACACGCCGATCACTCGGATGTCGAGACCGAGACCGACGTCTGTTCGGAACGTCGCGAGCGGCGGCAGCACGGTGGAGCCCGGGTACTGCAGATCCCCCTGGCGCTCGCCGACGAGCCATCCCCGTCCGGCGTCGGCGAACGCCACCCACTGCGGAGCCTTCAAGCCGCGAGCGCTCCACCAATCCGGTACGAGATCGCCAAGACCGATGCGTCCAAACCCGAGGGCGCCGCGATACTCGATCTGCGCAAGCACGACCCGCTCACAGAGCGCAGGGGCGCCGTCGAGAAGACCGCCGCCGCATTGTCCCACATCGACCGCCCCGGAGTTGCCGCGAAAGTCGAAGCCCGGCAGCGTGCCGGCGCCGCCGACTGAGAGGCGACGCTGCAGCGGCAAGTCATCGCCGCCCAGCCATCCCCCGATCACCACCCGCATGTTCACCTGTGCATCCGGCGAGAGGCGATTGTAGCGCCGGAGATCCGCGAAGCCCCGCACGTAGGCCACCCGCTCCGCGACTTCGCCCGCCAGCGGGAGGCGAAGCATTCCCGATCCCCGCTCGACATCGCCACTCAGGAACCAGCCGGTCCACGGGTCAGCCTCGTCGTTTCGCGTGTCGTAGCGGTAGTCCGCCGTCAGCAGCCGCATCCTCCCATCGTGGACGGAGGGATTTGCCCGCCAGTCCTGCTGGTCGCGAAACAGCGTGAAGGGGTCGCGCGTCGCACGCGAACGCCAGCGCTCGTTCCGGTATCCCAGCGTCAGCGCGCGGTGGTCGCCGCCGAACGCCGAGGCATGAACGCCCCCACCATGGCGCTCGAAGTGATCGCGGAAATCTCGATGCAGGAAGAACGCGGCAAGGCCCGCCTCGGTATCCTTGAAATGCCAGCGTTCGATCGGGTCGACGACGTCGAACAGCGATCCACCGATCCCGATACCGCGCGAACGCCCCAGCCTCGCCTCGCCGAACACGCGATGCCCGACGTTGTCAGGCGTCCACTCGAAGCTGTCGACGCTCCGGAGTATGCCGAGCACCTCGACGCGGAAGTCCGCGTCTCGTGCGCGGTGTTCCAGTGTCGGACCGATGTGCACCGGCAACCCTTCGACGCGGTTGTATGGCGTCGCCGTGAACGAAAGCTGGCTGACGGTTCGCGCACCGAAGTTGTAGATCCGCCCGAACCGCGGCCGATCATCGACGCGCTGCCGGTCCGGCACGAGCCGGTCGCCTTCCATGTGGTAGCTGAGCGACTGCCGGAAGACACGGACAGTACCCCCCACCGTCGCGGATTCCCTCCCCTCGATGCGGCCCCCGACGATGAGGATGTCTCCATCCACTCGCGCGCCAGGACGGAGAATCACGTCGGCATTGATCGCGACGACGCGCCCGGTGACTCGACCGCCGATGATGAACGTCGGGCCACCTGTCACCGCCACGTCTCCCGTGACGGTTCGCTCGGCCGCGATCTCGAGGGAGCCCGCGACACGCACGGTCCCCGGCGCGTTGTACAGGTCGGCAATTTCCCGCGCGACGTCGGCTGGCAGCGGCTCCCTGCGCAGCGTTGCCCGACTTGTATCCGGTTCCTGTGCCGACATCGGCAAGCCCGAGGCAAGGCCGACGGTCATCGCCACTGCAACCATGCGTGCGACTAGTTGCCGCATATGCCCTCTCCGGAATCGACCATCACGAATCCTCATTGGCGATGCCCAGCCGTCTCATTCGGCGGTACAGGTTGGGGCGGTCCGTCTTCAGCCGCCGGGCAGCCTCGGCGATGTTACCCTGGGCGCCCGAGAGCGCGCGCTGGATGAGCAAGCGCTCGAAGTCATCGAGGGTATCCGAGAGCGGCCCATCGAGGGTGCTCGGGTCGGGAAGGGCTCCGCCGATCGTATTGCGGTCCCGCGCAGCAGGAAGGACCTCGCGCACATGCTCGCTGGTCACCTCACGCCCTGCGTGCAGGATCGCCAGTCGCTCCACGATGTTCGCCAGCTCGCGCACGTTTCCCGGCCAGCGATGCTGCTGGAGCGCGACGATGGCGTCAGCCGCCCATGTGGGCGCCGCCTGCGCGGATTTCCGGCGGTGTCTGGCCGCGAAGTGGCGCACGAGCGCAGGAACATCATCCGGACGCTCACGCAGCGGCGGGACCTCGATCGGGATCACGTTCAGCCGGAACAGCAGGTCGTCGCGAAACGCGCCCTCTGCGACTGCCCGGTCGAGATCCTTGTTCGTCGCCGCGACGATGCGCACGTCGACCCGAATCGACGTTCCTCCGCCGACGCGCTCGATCTCCCGCGCTTCGATCGCACGAAGCAGCTTCGCCTGGGCCTCCGCCCCGAGATCGCCGACTTCGTCGAGAAACAACGTGCCGGTGTGAGCCAGCTCGAACCGACCGATCCGCCGCTCCGTCGCTCCCGTGAAGGAGCCCTTCTCGTGACCGAACATCTCGCTCTCGACGAGATCCCGCGGAATGGCGGCGCAGTTCACCCGCACGAATGGCCGCTCCCTTCGCGCACTGCCGAAATGAATCGCGGCGGCGACGAGCTCCTTGCCGGTCCCCGACTCCCCGGTGATCAGCACCCGTGCATCGGTCGGCGCAATGCGGCCGATCATCTCGCGCAGCCGCTTCACCCCGGGACTGTCGCCGACCATCTCATCGGTGAGGCCCAGGTCTTCGCGAAGTGCACGCGCCTCCTGGCGCGCGCGCCGCAGCTCCAGCGCCGACGACAGCGCGAGCAGGACGCCTTCAGGCGACAGCGGTTTCTCGAGGAAGTTCGACGCGCCGAGCTTGGTCGCCCTCACCGCGTCGCTCAGTCCCGCACGACCGCTCATCATCACCACGGGCATCTCGGGGAATCGCTCGCGAAGGCGCGCGAGCACTCCCATGCCGTCGAGCGCCCCCGGCATCATGAGATCGAGGAGCACAATGTCGGGCTCGACTTCCCCGGCCTGCGCGATGCCCTGCGCGCCGTCGGGTGCATCGCGCACCTCGTAGCCTTCGGCCGTGAGCAGGGCGCCGACCATCCGCCGGATGTTCGGTTCGTCATCGATGATGAGGATGGAGGGCATCATGCCCCCACCCGATCACGGCTCGAGTGCTGCGGCTGGACGCGGTGGCTATTCATGCACGGCCCCGATTGCCTCGCCGTGGGTGGAGGCGCTCACCGGCAGAACGAACCGGATCTCGGTGCCCGAGCCGACCGCGCTTGTCGCCCCCACGTCGCCATGATGCGCCGTGATGGTTTGCCGTGCGATCGCGAGACCGAGGCCCGTGCCTCCCGCCTTGTGCGTCACGTAGGGCTCCCAGATGCGCGCGAGCTGCTCCTCGGGAATTCCGCATCCCGTGTCCCGGACGACGATCTCAATCGCGTCCGCGCCGGCCAGGACCGTTCGTCCTACTCGCACCGCGATCGCCCCGTTCTCCCGGCACGCGTCGACAGCGTTAATGAGCACATTCGACAGCGCGCGCGCGAGCGCATCGTGATGCCCGCGGAGTAGTGGAAGTCCTTCCTCGATCTGCAGGGACAACGAGACTCTCGGCGGTACCGTGGCCGTTGCGGAATACCGAACCATGTCCCCCAGCTCGATATCCGACGGCGGGCCTTCAGGCAACCGGCCAAACTGCGCGAAGCTCTTCGCCATCGCCTCGAGCCGCGCCGACTCGATGGCCAGGACCTCCACCGTCTCGCGCAGGTCGGGGGCCGCGTCTCGCTTCAGCCGCTCAACGGCAAAACGAATCGGCGTCAGCGGATTCTTGAGCTCGTGCGCCACCTGCCGAGCCGTCTCGCGGAACGCGCCAAGCCGCTCGGCCTCGAGCGCTCTCGCGCGGCCCTGGGAGATCTCGCGCGCCATCCGGCGCATCCGCTGGCGCAGCATCTCGAACTCCGGGGCGCCTCGTCGCGACGGCCCGGCGGGAACCTGCTCTCCCCGCGCGATCTGTTCGGTCCAGCCCACCAGCTCCTGAAGGGGCCGGCTGAGCTGGCGACTCAAATGCCCGGCAATCCGCGATGCGATGAGCACGATGAACAGGAGGCCGAGCAGCGCGAAGAAGGCGATGACCGGCGGTGCTTCCCTGGCGAGCTGTCGAAGCTGGGCCGATTTCGTCAGCGACTGGTTCAGCTCCAGGGCGTGGGCGTCCACGAGCGCCCGTTCCGCCTCGCTCAGCGGCTTGGCCCGAAGGAGTCTGACGACATTGGCACCGGTCGCCCCGGCGCGCTCCCAGGCTGCGCCTCCGCTCACCGTCTCGAGGATCCGGGTCAGCGTTCGGCCATAGATCAGCGTCAACACGACGGAGGGGAGAACGGCGAACAGCGCCAGAATGACGAAAAGTCGCGTGCGGAATCCAACTCGCTTCACGTCGAAGTTCGTCCAGGGAAGCACGACGAGGGATACGGGAGTGAGTGATATTACAGCTCGGGCATCCGCCGAACCACCCTCGCCTTCCCTATGAAGACGCATACCGCCTATCTCACGATGAACACGCGAAAACGACAGGAGATCATCGACATCACGGATTCGGTGGAGGCCTGTCGCGCCGCCGCCGGGATCAGCGAGGGGATGGTCCTCGTGTCCGCGATGCACATTTCCGCTTCCGTGTTCGTCAACGATCATGAGCCCGGGCTGTGGGCCGACATCCTGAAGTGGCTCGAAGAGCGCGTCGCGCCCTGGTCGCCCGACAGCTATGACCACAACTCGGGCACTGGCGAGGACAACGCCGCTGCGCACCTGCGCTCCCTCACCATCGGGCACGAGGTGCTGGTTCCGGTGACGACCGGGAAGCTCGACTTTGGCCCCTGGCAGCGAGTGTTCTACGGCGAGTGGGACGGACAGCGGCCGAAACGCATCGTGATCAAGGCGATGGGGGTCTAATGCCCTCTCACTCGCGCATCCCCTTTGCAGGGCTTACATTACGCACCGACCGTGAGACCTGACCGGAGATAGATGACGACGTCGTGGACACTCCCACACGTCTTCGGGGAACGCGCGAAGGCGCACCCTGAGCGGACGCTGCTCGTCGCGGGCGGCCGCACACTCACCTACGGACAGGTCGACGCAAAGTCTTCGGCGTTGGCCGCTGGGCTCTTCGAGCTCGGCATCGAGGCGGGCGATCGCATCGCGATCAACATGCCCAACTCCCCGTCGTGGATCATCGCGTTGCTCGCGGCCGCGAGACTGGGCGCGACCATTGTCCCGCTCAACCCGCGTAGTAATCACCACGAGCTCAGGTATCAGCTCAGGCATGCCGAAGTATCGGCCGCATTCACCGCGGAGCGACACCACGGCGTGGACTACCTGCAGCTGTTCGAATCGCTGCTCGCGGATTTGCCCGACCTGCTGTATCTGGTGACCGTCGGGAAGGAAGAGCTGTGGTACGATGACCGGATCTTCCAGTTCGAGGATCTTGTCTCCAGTGGGGAGGGGCGGCCGGCGCCGATACCGGCCTCACTCGGTGATGGTACCGACCTCGCCATGATCTACACGTCGGGGACGACGGGCAAGCCGAAGGGTGTCTGCCTGACGCACCGGGCCATTGTCGAGACGGCGATTCTCGCCGCCGCGGCGACGGAGATCGCTCCGGAGGATCGGGTGCTCGTCTCGGTTCCCCTGTTCGCGGTGTTCGGACTCAGCGTGGCGGTGAGCACGCTGGCGGCGGGTGCGACGCTCGTACTGCAGGAGCGGTTCGTACCCGCCGAGGCACTCGACCTGATCGAGCGCGAGCGGGTCACCGTGATTCACGGTGTCCCGACGATGTTCCAGATGCTGATGCGCGATCCGGCGTTCGATGCGGCTCGGTTGCACTCCCTGAGGACGGGAGCGATTGCCGGGGGTTCCGTCTCGGATGACCTCGTCCGGCGCGTGCGGCGCTGGTGCGATGTGCAGGTCGCGTACGGACTGACCGAGACGGGACCGACGGTGTCGATCACCCGTTTCTCCGATCCTCCGGAGAAACGGCTCGGCACGGTGGGGCGCCCGCTCCCGGGCGTGGAAGTGAAGGCAGTGGACTTCGTGACTGGAGCGTTGCACGGACCGGAGGCGGTCGGCGTCATTGCCGTCCGCGGACCGAACGTCATGCGCGGCTACGCCCGCATGCCGGCCGAGACGGCTCGCTCCTTCACGCCGGAACGGTTCTTTCTCACCGGTGATCTCGGCATCATCGATGAGGACGGATATGTACGAATCGTCGGACGCAGCACGGAGGTCATCCTCCGCGGAGGGTATCAGGTATTCCCCCGCGAGGTCGAAGACCAGCTCCATGCGCACCCGGCGGTGGATGATGTCTGCGTGATCGGAGTGCCCCACGACATCCTCGGGGAGCTGGTCTGCGCATGCATCGTCCCAGTGGAAGGCGCGGTCATCACGGGCGACGAGATCAAGGGTTTCGCGCGCGACACGATGGCCCATTACAAGACTCCGGACATTGTCCGCTTCTTCGATAGCTTCCCGATGACCGGGAGCGGGAAGGTGAAGCGGAAGGAGCTCGAGCGCACTGTGGCGCTCGACCACACCGCGATGATAGGAAGTACATGAACTCTCGACCCCCGCGGACGGCGACACCGGCTCGCATGCCCGTCGTCCCGATGCATCGTGGCCCGCAGGCCATGAATGCGAACGTGCCATCGTTTCACACCGCCCCCAACGCGGCGATGCTGATCGACTTCGACAACGTCACGATGGGCATCCGCTCCGATCTGCAGACGGAGCTCCGTCAGCTGTTGTCGTCCGACATCGTGAAGGGCAAGATCGCGATCCAGCGTGCGTACGCCGACTGGCGCCGCTACCCGCAGTACGTCCTGCCCCTCACCGAGTCATCAATCGATCTCATCTGGGCTCCTGCCTACGGCTCGGCGAAGAAGAACGCCACCGACATCCGCCTCGCGATCGACGCCATGGAGCTGGTGTTCACGCGCCCCGAGATCGGTACGATCATCCTGCTCTCCGGCGACTCCGACTTCTCGAGCCTCGTCATCAAGCTCAAGGAGTATGGGAAGTACATCATCGGCATCGGCATTCGTGAGTCGTCCAGCGACCTGCTCGTCCAGAACTGCGACGAGTACTACAGCTACAATGCGCTCGCCGGACTGGTGAACACGCGCGAGGAAGGCTCGGTGAAGCGCGACCCCTGGGAGCTCGTCACCGAGGCCGTCACCCGCATGAAGCGCAATGGCGACGTCATGCGCTCCGACCGCCTCAAGCAGGTCATGCAGGAGATCGACAGCAGCTTCGATGAAAAGGAGCTCGGGCACCCGAAGTTCTCGCGCTTCTGTCTCGATGCGGCGCAGCGCGGGCTGCTTGCGGTCACCAAGCTGGAGAACGGCCAACTCGAGGTCGATCTTCCTCGTGACCGGCCCGCGGTCGCCGAGCCCGCCGGACGTCGCCCCCCCGCGCGCGAACAGGTGCGCGATGCGGCTCCGATCAGCAGCACCGAGGATGCCGATGTCGCCCTCGCCGAAGACCGGGGTCGTTCCCGCGGGAGACGCGGTCGGGGCCGGGGTCGTGGCGATCGGCCTGCCCCGCGCGAGCAGGCAGCCACCGAGCCGCGTGTGGACATCGCCGGACCAGCCAGCACCGAGC
>JANOCW010000396.1:0-3378 GCA_031412375.1 Gemmatimonadaceae bacterium
ACATCCTGGAGTTCGCGAACGCGCAGTTGCTGGAGCTTCGCTTCTACGACGCGATGCTCGACCGGGAGCTGCCTCGGATGTATGATCGCGCGGCGGAAGCCCGGCGGCGGCTGAGCATCCCGACGCGGCGGTTCAGTCCCCTCCTCGGCGCGATGCAGACGCAGGTGGCCGACGTGACCGAGACCGTCGAGCGGGTGGACAACGCGCTCAAGGTGACGGAGGATGTGCACCTCGCGCGCATCTATGCGGCGGCGCTCGAACTGTTTCGGGAGGATGCGTGGCGGCGCGGCATCGATCGCAAGCTCGCGATCATGCGGGAGACTTACGCGATGCTGAACGACGAATCGCAGGCCGCACGGGCGGAGATTCTGGAGCTGTCGATCGTGCTGCTGATCGTCGCGGAGATCGTGCTGGGGTGGATGGTGCCAAGAGGCTGAGTACGACGTTGTAGTCGCGCCGGCGAGGAACGATCTCACCGAGGGTCACAGGCGCCGCGCTCTTGCCCTCGCGCCTCACTGCTCCCATGATAGGCGTCCATCGAGCACCCGAGGTGCCAAATGCGTGAGATGCACCGTTTCTTGGCGGCGCCGCTCCTCGCCCTGCCGCTCCTGCTGGTCGCTTGCGACGGCAAGCCGACCGCACCCGCGCTCACCAGCGAGGCCGCTCTACCGGACGCATTCATCGAGGGAATTGCGCTCGATCGCTCTGCTCCCGGCGCGGAGCGGCTCGAGCGCATCTTTTCGAGCGCGTCGCGGGAGGCGCTCGGGAATGGAATCGCGCACTACAGCTTCGACGTCCCGCTCGGCCCAGGCCAGTTCGATGTCGTGCGCATTCACCGCGTGGTGCGCGAGCAGGGCGGGCGCCGCACGGCCGGGAAGGGCGCGGTGTTCATGACAACAGGGTCGGCACTGACGTTCGAGGTGATCTACCTGCGTCCCGGCACCACGGAAGCGAATAGCGCGACCTCCGTGGCAGTGTACCTCGCCACGAACGGTGTAGACGTCTGGGGGATGGATTTCGCATGGACGCGCATCCCGGAGACGACCAGCGACTTCACCTTCCTGCGCGATTGGGGAATCGAGCGGGACGCGCGCCATACGCTGGTGGCGATGTCGATCGCGCGACTCCTCCGCGCGTGGGGCGGTGACGGCGGCGGCCCGATCGACCTGCTCGGCTACAGCTACGGCGGCGGCGTCGCCTACGCCGCGGCTGGGCGCGAGACGCGGGAGCCACGCAGGACGCGAAACATTGCCGGCCTGGTCATCGTGGACATGCTGTCGAAGTTCGCGCCGGCGGACGACGCTAGCCGCGTCAACGCGTGCGGCGATGAAGCCTCGTTCCAGGCCATGATCGACGCGGGGCAGTATCAGGACCCCAGTGGTGTCACCTTCAGCGCCATCGGCGCGCTCGCGAACGCCGCGCCCGACGAGACGACGCCGATCCCGCCCTTCCAGCCGCTCACCAATCGTCAGGTCGCCCTCTTCGCGGGAGCGAACACCTTCTTGCTCGCACCGCAGCCTTCGCCCTTCTGGCATTTCGTCGGTGCGTCGTCGACCGACGTCCCCCCGAGCGGGTTGGCGTATACCCGGCCCGCGCGCTGGTTCACCCTGCTCGCGGCTCTGCCGCCGTACCAGCCGGTGCGTACGCACCTCGACATGGTGCGCGGCCTCTGCAACGAGCGCGATGTTGCCTTCGACGATAACCTCCGGCGCATCGTGGTGCCCATCCTCTATCTCGGCGCTGGCGGTGGGCTCGGCACGATGGGTGACCACACGACCACCCTGACCGCCAGCCGCGACGTGACGCGGCATACCGTGTCGCTGCAGCCTGCGAGCTTGGCCGCGATCGACTTCGGTCACGGGGATCTCTTCCTTGGCGACGACGCGGCGCGACTCGTCTGGGCCCCGCTGAAGCGCTGGCTGGCGAGCCACGGCCGAGCGGACGATTAGGCGCACCGCCGCGTTGGATGCGACAGGAGTCAGGCGCCACCGCGACGCCTGACTCCTTCCTTCATGCGGCTGCGAGATGTTCTAGAGCGCTCCCTCGTTCCACGGACCCCACATCGCGTAGGTGACACCCTTGGTCGACGAGAATGAGCTCGTCGAGCCCTGCGAGTTGAAGAACAGGATTTCGCCGTCGGGGCTGAAGCAGGCGCCCGCAAACTCGCTTGCCGTGAGCGCCGGAGCCTGAACGAGGTCGAAGATCTCTCCGCGCGTAGTGAGTCCGCGAATGTACTGATCGTCGTCTCCGTCTTCACAGAGAACGAGGCCGCCGCGAGGCGACACGCAGATGTTGTCCGGGCTCTCGAGCACGTCCGCACCCGGCGATTCGAAGATCAACTCCAGGTCGCCGCGATTCGGGCCGTGGGGACGGTAATGCCAGATCTGCCCCATTCTCGCATCGCCGCCACTGGTGGAATTGAAGTAGACGCCGTGATCGCCCCACCAGCATCCCTCCAGACGCTGGAAGAACGCGGCGCCGAGCGCGAGTCCCTGCCGCATGACCGCAAACGCATCCGTCTCGGCCGATGCCGGATCGGGATCGGCGATGTCCACCCACTCGACACGGATCTTGGCGAATGGCACCTGGCCGACGGTCGCGTCGTACCGCGGCTGATCCATGACGGCCAGCATCTGGAGGCGACCGCCTGACGTGAACACGCCGCGCGTGTTGGGGATGAAACGGAAGAATCCCGATCCCGGCTGCGCGGTGGGGTTCGCGGGATTGTAGCGGCCGTCTTCGGTGAGGTAGACCCAGCCTGTGATTGGGTCGATTGCAATCGCTTCGTGCGAGAACCGTCCCATCGCCTTGATGGGGACCGGAGCGACCTGCGTTTCGCTGTTCACCGGAACGTCGAAGCAGTAGCCGTGTGGCTGGAGTCGCGCGCCACGCGTACGGCCTTCGGTCGTCTCCTCGCAGGTGATCCAGCTTCCGCCGGCGAAGATCGACGCCCCACCGGCGCAGTTCACCAGCGTGCCACCGAGGCTCACGAACTCGGCGACGAGCTCCGGGGTGCCATCGGCGCGCATTGCGATCTCGAGCGATGTCGTGCCGCCGCCGGCCTTCTGGTCGTATGCGAGCGCGGGATTCCCGATCGGCACGGAGACGGCGGCCGAATCGCGCAGCTCGTGATTCCGGATCAGCCGGACGTTGCCGTTGGGGAGGGGAAAGGCGGCCATGCCGTCGTGCGCGTTCGGAACGAGCCCGCCACCTGATTTCAGCGGCTGTCCTGCGACGCTGAGCCGTACGACCCGGAAGTCACGCGGGATGAGCAGCTCGGGGCAGTCAGCGCTCTGGTAGAGGGGGCCGTACCCGCCATCGCCCTTGTTCGCGCGCTTCAATGCGCCCGCGCCGGCCGGGCCGACGACATCCTTGCTG
>JANOCW010000397.1:0-2600 GCA_031412375.1 Gemmatimonadaceae bacterium
ACTGGACGAAGATCCCGATGGGGATGCCGGGGCTCGAGACGCTGCTGCCGCTCACGTACACCCGGGGCGTGCTGGACGGCCGGATGACGCTCGAGGAGATGTGCATGAAGCTGAGCACGAACCCGGCGCGCATCATGGGGCTCGCGCCGCGCAAGGGTGCCATCCAGATCGGCGCCGACGCGGACCTCGCGATCATCCATCCGAGCACGACCCGGCGTGTGTCGCCCGCCGAGATGGAGACCAACGCCGACTGGTCGCCATACGAGGGCTGGGACCTCGCGGGCTTCGCGCGCACCACGCTGTCGCGCGGCGAGGTGATCGTCGACGACTATCGCGTGGTGGGGCGCGAGGGACGCGGCCAGTGGCTGCCCCGGACGACCGCGGGCCTGCGCGCGCCGGACGGCCGGTGACGGCGGCCGCGGGCGTCGTCACCACCGACGAGGACCTCAGCGACAGCCCGCTCTGGAACGAGGACCTCGCGCCGACGCCGCTCGCGCGCCGGACCTGGTCCACCTACAACATCGCGGCGCTCTGGATCGGCATGAGCGTCGTCATCACGACCTACACCCTCGCCTCCGGTCTGATGACGCAGGGGATGAACTGGTGGCAGGCGATGCTGACGATCATGCTCGGCAACACGATCGTGCTCGTGCCGATGATCCTCAACGCCCACGCCGGAACGAAGTACGGGATCTCGTTCCCCGTGCTCTGCCGTGCCGCCTTCGGCGTGCGGGGGGCGAACGTCCCGGCGCTGCTGCGAGCCGTGGTGGCATGTGGCTGGTTCGGCATCCAGACGTGGATCGGCGCGCTCGCCATGGACATGCTCTTCCGCGCAGCATGGCCCGGTTGGGCGACGGTGCCCGGTGCGACGTGGATCGCCTTCGCGCTCTTCTGGCTCATCCAGGTCGTGATCATCCTCACGGGGACCGAGGGAATCAAGATTCTCGAGACCTGGTCGGCGCCCCTCCTCCTCGGCGGGGGTATCCTGCTCCTCTGGTGGGGCGTCTCGAACGGTGGCGGCCTCGGCAACGTCCTCACTGAATCACAGCGGTTGCAGCAGCGCGGAGCGGGGTTCTCGTTCTGGGCGATCTTTCCCGCCGCGCTCACGGCCAACGTCGGCTACTGGGCGACGCTCAGCCTCAACATCCCCGACTTCACCCGCTACGCGAAGAGCCAGCGCTCGCAGGCGCTCGGCCAGGCGCTCGGCCTGCCGACGACGATGACCGCGTTCGCATTCATCGGTGTCGCGGTGACGAGCGCGACGATCGTCATCTTCGGCGAGCCGATCTGGGATCCTGTGGTGCTGGTGAGCCGCATCGGCAACGCCGGCGTGATCGCCTTCGCCGCACTGGTGGTGCTCCTCGCCCAGCTCACCACCAACATGGCCGCGAACGTCGTCTCGCCGTCGAACGACTTCTCGAACGTCAGCCCGCGCCGCATCAGCTACGTGACCGGCGGATTGATCACCGCCGTCCTCGGCGTGGCGATGATGCCCTGGAAGCTCTACTCGGATGCGTCGGCCTACATCTTCACCTGGCTCCTGGGCTACTCGAGCCTCATGGGCGCGCTGGGCGGCATCCTCATCGCCGACTACTGGGTGGTACGCCGGCAGCATCTCCTCCTTCCCGATCTCTTCCGCGAGCAGGGGGCGTACACCTATCGGGCGGGGGTGAATCCACGCGCGATGGCGGCGCTCGTTCTTTCGGTGCTGCCGGTGGTCCCCGGGTTCATCCGAGCCGCGATGACCCCGGGTGGAGTGGTCGCCGACCCCCACTTTTTCGACCGCCTGTACTCCTACGCCTGGTTCGTGACATTCGCGTTGAGCTTTCTATTCTATCTCGCGCTCATGCGTCGGGAGCGAACGCGCACCCAACCCACACGGAGTTCCTGAATGCCCCGGATCGTGAAGTGTGGCCTCATCCAGGCGAGCCACGCCTGCAGTACCGCCGAGAAGATCGAGACCATCCGCGAGGCGAACGTCACGAAGCACCTCGCGCTCATTGAGCGCGCCGCGCGCGAGGGCGTCCAGGTCCTGTGCATGCAGGAGATCTTCACGGGCCCCTACTTCTGCGCCGAGCAGAACCCGCGCTGGTACGAGGCCGTGGAGCGCATTCCCGACGGACCGACGACGCGGCTGATGCAGGAGCTCGCGAAGAAGCACCGCATGGTCATCGTCGTCCCGTTGTACGAGGAGGAGACAACCGGCGTGTACTACAACACCGCCGCGGTGATCGACGCCGACGGCAGCTTCCTCGGCAAGTACCGGAAGAATCACATCCCGCAGTGCGGCCCCGGGTTCTGGGAGAAGTTCTACTTCCGGCCGGGCAATCTCGGATATCCGGTGTTCACGACGCAGCACGGCAATGTCGGCGTCTACATCTGCTACGACCGCCATTTTCCGGAAGGAGCGCGCGAGCTCGGGCTGAACGGCGCGGAGATCGTCTTCAACCCCTCGGCCACGGTCGCGGGTCTCTCCGAGTATCTCTGGAAGCTCGAGCAGCCCGCCCACGCGGTGGCGAACGCGTACTTCGTCGGCGCGATCAACCGGGTCGGCCACGAGGCGCCGTGGAACATCGGCGAGTTCTACGGGCAGAGCTACT
>JANOCW010000398.1:0-5683 GCA_031412375.1 Gemmatimonadaceae bacterium
CGACCGGAGCCTTCGCCCGCTGGAAGCGGTCGTCCGCTATCGCCGGTTCCTGCACCAGCTCGAGCTCGAGAAGATCGAAGCGGTTGGCGACGCGCATGCAAAGATGGCCGACGCGATTGCCCGCGCGCGCGAGCGCATCATCATTCTCGACAAGCGCTGAGGCCCCCGACCGTGCAGGCGGGAGGCCCCGAGAGTCGTCGGCCAACCGTCGCCAGGCAGCCAGCCCGCCTGCGTGCGCTGAACGCGCGCGCAGGCGGGCTTGCGCTGATCGTGGGCACGCTCAGCGGCTGCTCGATGGTCGTCGGCGCGGCGCGGATGTACTACGATGCATCTCCCACCGGAACCGAGCAGCGCGAGTGGGGCCTTCGTCAGACGCTTGCCTCCGGCGCATTCGACACCGCGCTCGCGCGCGTGTCATCGCGGGACCAGGCGGCTCCGCGCGACCGCCTCCTGCGCTCACTCTACCACGGCCTCGTCTCCTACTACGCCGGCCAGTACGAGCGGAGCGGTACCGCGCTGCGGGCGGCCGACGAGATGGCCGAGGATCGCTACACCAAGAGTCTCTCGCGCGGGGCACTGTCGATGGTCAGCAATGACCTCGTGCTTCCGTACATGCCCGGCCACACCGAGCGCCTCCTCGTTCACTACTACGGTGCGCTCGGCTACCTCAGGCGGAGTGATGTTCGCGGGGCGACGGTTGAGGTGCGGCGCCTGAGCCAGCTGCTCGAGCAGTTCGACGAGCGTCGCGACCCGGCCGATCGTTCGACGCGGGCATTTCTCCGCTATTTCGCCGGGACGGTATTCGAGGCGGCCGGCGAGACCAACGATGCGAGCGTCGCATATCGCAATGCGGCCGAGCTGGCGCCCGCGCGAAGCCTTCCGTCTCCCACCGCGCGCAAGGCCACGTCGGGCGAGGCCGTGGTGCTCCTCGAGCGCGGGTTCATCGCGCAGCGCGTCGAGGAAAACCTGCTGATCGAAGTCGAGCCGAGCGAGCGCGATAGCCTTGCCAG
Source organism: Gemmatimonadaceae bacterium (assembly GCA_031412375.1). Lineage (GTDB taxonomy): Bacteria > Gemmatimonadota > Gemmatimonadetes > Gemmatimonadales > Gemmatimonadaceae > JANPKQ01. The sequence continues at coordinate 1,011 of JANOCW010000398.1, forward strand.
GCGAAAGGGCGAAGCGCTGCCGTCATCCGACGGTCAGGTCATCGCGCGCATGCTTCGGCAGATCGAAAGCGCGCCGGACAGCGGCGTGTATCGAAGCGGGAACGCCCGCCACCTGCGACGCGACGGATTGCTGAGCGGCAGTACCGGCGACCTCGTGCTCAGGGTCGCATGGCCCGTGTTCCTTCGCCCGCTGCGCGAACCCGCGTCTCCCACGGTCGTTGCACCGGGCAACCGCTCCGCGACGTTCAGTCTCGTCGGCGACCTCTCCGATGGGATCATCGCGGACTATCGGCGCCAGCGGACGATGCTGCTGACGCGAACCGTCGTGCGCGCGGCGGTGAAGTTCGCCGCTGCCGAGGCAGCGGAGAAGAAGAAGGGCAAGGCCGGCAAAGCGATGGCGACGCTCGCCGGAGCCGTGCTCGAGCACGCCGATACGCGATCCTGGCACCTCCTCCCGGCCGACGTGGCCCTCAGTCGTATCATGCTCCCGCCGGGGCGGCACCGGTTGTCGATCCGCCTGGGGCCGGCCAGTGACTCCGCCCGCGTAATCGACCTCGGCGACGTCGACATCACGGCGGGGCAAATTGCATTCGTCCCGATCCGGCTCTGGCCAAGGATGGCGCCGTACGGCGTCGAGAGCACCGCCGTGACGACGGAACCGCCTGTAAACCCGGCACCTTCGTCCTTCGCGGGCCCCGAGCGCGCACCCTCCCGCGTCCGCTAGAATTCGGCGTTGGATCCGCGATCGTCGCGGAACGCCCAGGCTTGGAGCTCGGCGCCACTGGAGCCACGAACGTCGCCGAATCTCATTGCTGGTATGGATCGTGACCTGTTCGCCGGGATGATGGCTGCACTGAAATCGACGACGCTGGTTGCCGCGGGGATCGCGGTCTCGATCGCATGTGGAGATGCGGAAGGTTCGCATGTCGCAGATGCTGGAGGGCCGGGCCGCACCCCGTTCGGTGTCGAGTCGCGGGCCGTGCAAACCCAGGACTCCACGGTGGCAGCGGCGGAGCGGGCGCTCGCTCAGGGCCGGCCGTGGCACGCGACGGAGCTGCTTGCCCCGGTGGTGCGCGACTCCGCGCGACGAACACCTCGCGTCGTCCTGCTCGCCGCCACGGCGGCTGCCGAGTGGCGGGGGTGGCGTCAGGTGCGCGAGCTTCTTGGTGCGGAGACGTGGGTCGATACCCTCGCGGACGGACGAGGTCGCGCGCTGCTGGCGCGGGCAGCGCTCGGCCTGGGAGAGGATTCCGCAGCCGTCATGCACGCGACGCTCGCCGCGAGCGCGGCCGGCGATGACCGCGAGCGTGGAGTACGTCTGGTCCTCCTCGCGCGTGCGCTCGATCGGATCGAGGCACGTGACAGTGCGCGTGCCAACTACGAGCGCGCCGCGCGGCTCCTTCCGGCGGTGGCGGACTGGCTGCAGCTTCGCGCCGCGGGCGTGACCACGGACAGCGCAGCGCGCGCGGCGACGTATGCAGCTCTGACGACGGACGTCGCGCGTTCGCGCGTGGCGAACACCGAGCCCATCGCGCGGGAGCGCACCGGTGACGTCCCGGGCGCTATCCGGGCGTTCGCGGGGATTCGCATGCCGGTGAGCGCGCTGCGGCTGCGTGCTGCCATCACGACCGACAGCGGTGAGCGCGCGGCGGTGCGCGGCGAGCTCGTCGATGTTCTGGGAGGACGCAACGGTGCTGCGTCGAGGACCGTTGTCGAGGTCCTCGATTCCTCGTTCGCTCCGCTTACTGCCACCGAGGAGCTGGCGGTCGGTCGGGCCCTCGGCACCGGGTCGGCCGCTCGATCACAAGCCGCGTTCTCGCAGGCCTTCGCCGCTGGTCTCGGCAACAGCGGCGATCGCTTCGAACACGGTCAGGTTCTCTTTCGCCTCGGGAGACACCGCGATGCCGCGGCGGCGTTCGCGCGCGTGAGGAAACCCGATCCCCGCGCCGGGACGGCCGCATACCAGCGTGCCCGGTCCCTGTTGTATGCCGGGGATGGTGCGGGAGCGCGGTCCGCACTCCGCGCGGTGGTCCGCGATCATCCGGGAGATTCAGGCGCGGCTACCGCCCTGTACCTGCTCGCCGACCTGGCGACCGACGACCTGCGAGATTCTGCAGCGCGTGCTGCATTCCGCGATGTTGCACGCCAGTTCCCGCGACACCCTCTCGCCCCGACAGCGGCGTTCCGCGGAGCGCTGATCGCCTACACGAGCGGGAGTCCGCGGCGCGCAGCCGCCGAGCTCGACTCGCTCGTAGCCCGATATCCGTCGAGCGGCGAGGCAGCGGCGGGGCGATACTGGGCGGGCCGCGCGTGGTTGCTGGTCGGTGATACGACGCGTGCCCGGCAACGGTGGCGCGACGGCGTCGCGCGCGACCCGCAATCGTATTACGGCGCTGTCGCCGCTCGTCGCCTGGGTCAGGAGCCATGGGCACCCCCGGCCGCCCTCGACTCGTTCGCGCCCTTTCCGGCACTGGACACGGCGTTCGCGCGCATCGACCTCCTCGATCACCTGGGCATGAACGTCGAGTCGGGGCTGGAGGCGGATGCGCTCACGTCCGATGCCGCCGAGTCGGCCGAACGCCTGCTCGCGACGGCTGCGCGCTTTCGCGACCGCGGGCAGACGGCGCGCTCGATCGCACTGGCCCAGCTCGCGCTCGGGAAGGGCGCATCGCGCGACGCGCGGACCTACCGGCTGATCTATCCCGTCGTGCTGCGCGACGTGCTCGTCGAGGAGTCCAGGGCAACGAAGCTCGATCCATCGCTCGTCGCCGCCCTGATCCGTCAGGAGTCGCGTTTCGTCCCGGAGGCGACGTCGGGCGCCGGTGCCCGCGGCCTCATGCAGGTGATGCCGGATGTCGGGCGGATCCTGGCGCGCTCGCTCTCGTTCCCGGTCTGGGATCCCGTGCTGCTCTACCAGCCCGACGTGAACGCGAAGCTCGGGACGCGTCATCTCGCCGACCTCTTTCGTCAATACGAGGCACTCCCGCACATTCTCGCTGCGTACAATGCGGGCAGCTCACGCGTCGAGCGGTGGGAAACGAAAGCGGGCGTCGACGATCCGGAGATGTTCACGGAGCGCATCCCGTACGTCGAGACGCGCGACTACGTTCGCATCGTCCAGCGGAACCGCGACCTGTACCGTGCGCTTTACGGGTGGGAGTCGGCGCTGGTCCCGTAGTCCCGGAACATCTGCCACTGGAGCCTCCGATGGATGCTGCCCTCATTCCCACCGCGGAGCAGTTTCGCGTCACCACCAACCTCTTCGCCAAGGCGCTCAGCGGGATGGACCGCGAGGCGCTGCTGACGCGCCCGGGCGCGCGGTCGAATCCGCCGATCTGGATCGCCGGGCATCTCACCCAGTGGCGCTCCCGGATCGTCACCATCCTCGGCGGCCCACCGGAGGTCCCATGGGCGGGAATGTTCGACACCGGCTCGGCGATCGGGGACCTCGCCGGGTATCCCGACGCCGATGCGATTCTCATCACGTGGACGAGACTATCCGGTGAGCTCATGCAACGCCTCGAGAACATGACGCGGGAACAGCTCGATGCTCCTCCGCCGGTGCGCGTGGCGAGCCCGGATGATACGCTGCGCGGCGCCCTCGCTCTCTTCGCGTTTCACGAGGGATATCACGTCGGGCAATTGGGGTTCCTGCGAAAGTGGCTCGGCTTCGGATCGCTCCTTGACTGAGCCGCCAGCGATCGAGCGGGACGACCTTGGTTTCGTCCACCGCTTCGTGCCGCCCGCCGTTCCGGGCGCGGCCACGCTGCTGCTGCTGCACGGCACGGGCGGCGACGAGAACGACCTCATCGAGCTCGGTACGTTGCTGCTGCCCGGCGCAGCGTTGCTCAGCCCGCGGGGGAAAGTGCTCGAGCACGGATCGCCGCGATTCTTCCGGCGGCTCGCGATGGGTGTCTTCGACGAGCCGGATCTCATCCGGCGATCACGCGAGCTCGCGACCTTCGTCGGAGCCGCCGCCACCGCGTACGAGCTCGACCCGAAGCGCGTGTTCGCCGTCGGGTTCTCGAACGGAGCGAACATCGCCGCGAGCATCTTCCTTCTTCACCCAGGGGTGCTGCGCGGCGGTGTGCTGCTGCGTGCCATGGTGCCGCTCGAGCCGCGGCAGCGCCCTGACCTCGCGGGCGTGCCGATCTACATCGCCGCCGGACGCTTCGACCCGATGATTCCCGTGGCGAATGCGGAGCGCCTTGCCGCGATGTTCGAGGAGGCCGGCGCGGACGTACGCCTCGCGTGGGACGATCAGGGCCACAACCTCGCGCCGGATGAAGTCGATGCCGCCCGGCGGTGGCTGGCTCAGCGCACGGAGCTCCAGGCGTCCGAGAGCTGACCATCAAGGTGGGGCGGCGGGCTCGTGAGGATCACCGGAGCAGCCGGCGTCTGCGAATTCGCGGGCGGAACTGCGGGAGGCGGGATCACCGGCGGGCCCGCGAGCGGTGGAGCGGGGATCTCGTTCGCGTTCAGATCGAGAAGTGTCGACGGGTCGAGGGAGACTGAACCGTAGCGCGCGACCCAGTGCAGGTGCGGGCCGGTCACGCGCCCTGTTGCGCCGACCCGCCCGATTCGGACGCCCGGTGTGACCGTGTCACCCGGCGCGACGTCCACGGCGCTCAAATGGAAATACGCCGTGACGAGCCCGGCGCCGTGATCGATAT
>JANOCW010000399.1:0-3001 GCA_031412375.1 Gemmatimonadaceae bacterium
CGGCGACCGGACGACCCTCGATGCGTTCGAGGTCTCGAAGCGACCGGTGCTCATCACCCACTCCAACTGCCGCGCGCTCGTTCCCGGCCACCCGCGGGTGAAGACCGACGACGCCATCCGCGCGATGGCGAAGTCCGGCGGTGTCATGGGCATTACCGGCGTACGGATGTTCGTCCGCGATCGAGAGCCGACGACCGTCGAGCACGTGCTCGACCATTTCGACCACGTTGCGAAGCTCACCGGCCCCGAGCACCTCGGCGTCGGCAGCGACATCGATCTCGATGGCTACGACGACATGCCCCCGGAGGCGAACAAGCAGCTCCGCGCCGGCTACAAGGGGAGCTACGGCTTTCGTGAAAAGATCGATGTCGAGGGGCTCGATCATCCGAAGCGGATGTTCGATCTGGCGGAAGGGCTCATCCGGCGCAAGTACACCGATAGCCAGATCGAAGGGATACTCGGTGGCAACTTCGTGCGCGTGCTGTCGGACATCTGGAAGGTCTGAGCGCGCGGTGCCGCAGCGCGTTACCGCCGTGAACCCGGACGTAACCGGGATCGATCTCCCCGTCGCACTGGACGCGCTCTTCTCGCCGGCGCTGCGACGCGCGCTGGTGACGCTGCGCCGCGATCTGCACCAGCACCCGGAGCTGTCACTCGCGGAAGAGCGCACGGCGCGGGTCCTTGAGTCAGCACTCGGGGTGGTACCCGCGGCGTCGATCGAGCGCGTCGCCGGGACCGGCATTGTGGCGCGGATTCGTGGCCGGAATCCCGGTGCGCCCGTTGTCGCGGTGCGCGGCGATATCGACGCGCTTCCAATCCACGAGGCGACCGGTCTCGAGTTCGCATCGGTCAATGACGGCGTGATGCACGCATGCGGCCACGACGTGCACGCGACATGGGCGGTCGGTGCCGCGCATCTGCTCGCCGAGCGTCCGGCGGAAGGAGATGTCCTGATCGTGCTCCAGCCGGCGGAGGAAACCGCTGAGGGGGCGGCCGCCATGCTCGCGACCGGAGCGCTCGACGGGGTGGCCGCGATTTTCGGCGCGCACGTCGATCGGCGATGGGATGTCGGCGAGGTCGTCGCGCAACCGGGGCCGCTCGCCGCGTCGGCCGACAGCTTCGAGATCACGCTCATCGGCCGCGGTGCACATGGAGCGCGTCCTCACGAATCGGTCGATCCGATCGTCGGCGCGGGTGCGTTGATCGGCGCGCTGCAGACTGTCATCTCGCGACGCGTGAATCCGGCGATCCCCGCAGTGCTCACCGTCGCAACCGTCAACGCGGGAACGGCAACGAACGTCATTCCCGACCGCGCGACGCTCACCGGAACGCTTCGCGCCGTCGATCCGCTGACACGACGCCTGCTCGCCGACGAGCTCCGTCGTGTCGCGGATGGAATCGCTGCCGCTCACGGCCTCAGCGCATCGGTGACGGTCACGCTTGGCCCGCCGCCCATCGTCAATCCGCCAATTCCAGTGGAGTGGGCGAGACAGGCAGTCGAGTCCGTGCTGGGGGCGCGCGCGATCGTCCCGCTCGGCACGACCAACATGGCCGGCGAGGACTTCGCCTATTACCTGGAACGCATTCCAGGGTGCTTCCTGCGCATCGGTGCCCGGGAGCCCGGTGGGCGGACAATCCCGGCGCACACACCGCAGTTTCACGCGGCAGAGGCGAGCGTGTTCGTCGGCGCGGCGGTGCTCGCGGAGACGGCTCGCGTCAGCTCGCTTGCGCTCGCGCACCGTGATTCGGCATGAGCACCGGCGGCGCGAATCGATCGGCCCGTGTGCTACGGAAAGGGTAGTGCGCGGGGGCGCGTGTGCCTGATCCAGAGCTCGGCTGCACCGAGCGTGATGATCCACCCGATCCACACCGAGATCACGAAGATCCGGCGCGGCGAATATCCGGCCGGAGTGAGCGCGTAGTCGAGCACTCCCATGATGATTCTCACCGTCGATATGGCGAGCGCGAGCGCGAACACCCGAATCATCCATTCCCGATGTCGGGCCACCTGACGCCGGCGAATGGCGATGTACCCCTGACCGATCGCAACCAGGAAGAGACTGCCAACGATCGCGATTGCCATGGCTTCGCCCAGGCCGGCATAGGGCATGAGCACGCCAAAGTAGAACGCGGGCACGGTCATGACGATTGCGGCAACGACGAGCAGGCGACCGGACCATCGATGAATCCGAATGTGGCGCTGCCGGATTCGCGCTGAGAACTGAAGAGGTGCCAGCAGCAGAAAGGCGCCGCCTGGCAGAATGTGCAACCATGTCGCGAGCGGATGGGCGGCAAACCGCCGATCCAGCCAGGCGATGTCCGCAGCCCGCTCCACCGCGAGCGGATCGTCTCGATCGAGAGCCTCCATGAACCGCTGACGCCCCGGCTCGATGCGTGCGGCGAAGTCGTCAATGAACATGCCTCTGCCGAGCGCCGATCCCACGCCGAGCATGACAAGCAGCAGGACGCCGATCCAGGCGACACGGATCAGGAAGGGAGATATCGGCCGGCGGTCGACAAGATCGGTCTTCATTGCGTGTCGCTGGGACCTGATGCAAGGGTTCACCGGAGGCGACCGTTTCAATATGGGGCAACCAGGTTGTCTTCGCACTGAGGCAGCAGCGCGGGTTGCTTGCTTAGAGCGACCGGCGGCTCTATCGTGCGTTGAGCGGTTCGGAACGCAGGACGTGCTGCCAGGAGGTCGACTGCATGGGCGCGTGGCTCCTCGAAGCGGCACGCCTACTTCTCGTTGTGCAAACTGCGCAGGCAACTGTGACCGGTGTCGTTCGCGACAACGAATCGGGCGAGCCGCTCGCCAGCGCGGTGGTGGTGCTCACCGACATCGAGCGCACCGTGATCTCCGATGCGCAGGGACGCTACGCGTTCACCGCCGTCCCGGCTGGCCCGCACCACGTCATCGTTCGGCGCATCGGATACTCCGCGCGCTCGCTCCACGCACTGGTTCCAACGCGCGGCGAGCTCCAGATCACCACGATCGCCG
>JANOCW010000400.1:0-20927 GCA_031412375.1 Gemmatimonadaceae bacterium
ACGCGCTCCTTCTCGACGCGCTCCTTCTCGACGCGCTCCTTCTCGACGCGCTCCTTCTCGACGCGCTCCTTCTCGACGCGCTCCTTCTCGACCCGCTCCTTCTCGACCCGGTCCTTCTCGACCCGGTCCTTCTCAACCCGCTCCTTCTCAACCCGGTCCTTCTCAACCCGGTCCTTCTCAACCCGGTCCTTCTCAACCCGGTCCTTCTCAACCCGGTCGCTGCCGTTGCCCACGACCGGATCCGGCTTGCGTTGGTCGGGCGTCGCCCGCGGTGCCGGGTGGGTGGCGACCGGCCCAACGCCTCGACCCATCGACCCCAGGCGGTGCTTCACCCGCCGGCCATCCTGGCTGACGGCTGAGTCGGGGCTCGACGGTGACTCGTCGGCCGAATTCCCGTTGCCGCGACCGCGGCCGTTCGTGCTCTGCGGCGTTACAGGCGCGGGGCACCACGCACGATCCGCAATGTTTTCCGGGACTTCGTACACCGTTCCGCCCGGGCAGTAAATGCGAGCGATGCGGTATGTCGTCCCCTTCTCCGCCGGCGCGACGGCGTGCATGTCCTCCGCCCACTGGCCCGCGGAAGCCGAAGGGGCGAAGTGGCGCACGAGAGCATGTGTCACGGGCTGCGGCGCCGCCGCGCGGTAGGTGACCGGGCCAAGGACGCGCTCCAGGTAACCCGGCTGAAACGCTGCGTCGGACATGCGGAACGGCCTGTCCGAGGCAAGGACGTAAAGATACCGGGCCGTGCGGAGCGGACGCCCGGTGGCTCCGACTCCCTGCTCGACCACAGGAGTTTCCCACGTCACCGGGATCGACGAGATCCCGGCGAGACGCATGGTCGACTGCCTGACCGACGATGGGTGGGCGAGAATTACCCCGTGCTGCGGGGTAATCTCGAACACTGCGATGTAGGCCGGACGGTTCGTTTGCACGACGATTTTCGCCGCTGATGGCCGGCCGAGCGCGACTTCGAGCGCGGGAAGCGCCACCGGGACAGCGCTCGGCGCGACGACCGGAGCGGGCACCCGGATGGTAGTGGCAGGCGTGGTCGGTCGTACCACGACGACTGTGTGCGTTCCCGACGAACAGCCGAGGAACGCGAGGGCGGCGAGAACGGCGGGCATCGGGATGCGCATGGCAAACCTCGGATGAAAGCGCGGGAACGTCGAACACCGGCGAGGCAGGCACGCGGGCCGCCTTATGACACTCGCTGGTCTTTCGCGTCAGTCTGACGGCGTCGGATCGGGGCGATCTACCCCCGTATGACGCGCAGCAGGGTTTGGGGGAAACGCCTCAGCGAGGTCCGCTGCGCAGGACGACAGGTGTTCCCCGCACGAGGCTCAACCCCGCTGCGGCGCTCCCGTCGCGACGCGCTACCTCGACGAGGCCGGAGGAGCCTGTGATTGCCACATACCCACCGGCGGGTGCGTCTGCGTAGGTTCGCGCGATCGGAAGGACCCGGGCGGCGACAACCACATCGCCGCCGCGCGGGGCAAGCAGGTTGGTGACGGCGTTCCCGAACCGGTCGATGTGAATGACCTGCCCGTGCACCGCGCCATCACCTGCGCGGTGCGGCTCCGGAGTGCGTCGGATGATGGGCTCGCCGAACGCATCACCCAGTTGCTCGAGCGCCGTTCCCATCGCGAGGCGAGCTGCAGCGGGCGCGAATACATCGCGCCCGTGAAAGGTCGTGCTCGCGCCCTGCGAGATGGAGATTCGGACCGCGCGCGCACCGGGTACGAGGAGCGCGGGCGAAAGTACGCCCGTATCGGGCCCGACGAGAAATCGCCCATCACTCTCGATGGCCAGTGCCGCTCGCTGCGTGCCGACGTCCGGGTCCACAATCACCATGTGCACTACACCAGGGGGATAGCGCCTCCAGTATCGCGCGAGGGCGAGCCGAGCGCCTTCCGTGTCCTGCGGAGCGACATCATGCGCGACGTCGACGATCGTGGCGTCGGGCAGGGCAGTCAGCAGCACGCCCTTCATCTCCGCGACGTAGCCATCCGCGGTCCCGAAATCGGTGAGCAGCGTGACGAGCGGTCGCATTCACACTGATGTGCGCGCCCAACGACCCGCGCGCCAGAGCGCGAGCATTGCGAGGCCGCGGGCGACGGCGGTGGCCGAGATCGTCCACCATATTCCCGCCGGACCCCAAACCCCTGCCGCCCACGCCGCGATTGGAATGCGCGACGCCGTCAGCACCGTGGACGTGAGCATGGGTAGAAAGGTATAGCCCGCTCCCCCCATTGCGGCTTCGAGAACGATCTCCGACGCGATCACCAGGTTGGAGATCGCGGCGATCCGTAGATATCGCGCGCCTTCGGCGACCACGGCCGGATCGTCGGTGAAGATCGACGTGAGCTGTTCGGAGAACATTACGGACGCAATGGCCAACACGATCCCGGGGATGCTGGCGTATCCGACAGTGATCCAGCCCGTTCGCCGAGCGCGGTCGATTTCCCCTGCCCCGAGGTTCTGCGCCACGATCGCTGCGGCCGCCGCCCCGAACCCGACGCTCCCCATGTAAATCCAGCTCTCCACGCGATGTCCGATACCGATCGCCGCGAGTGCGGGGATACCGAACGTCGTGGTGGTTCGGGTCACCGCCACGTAGATGAGGCTGAACGTCACGCCCGTGACGGCGATCGGGAGGCCTATCCTCGAAACGGCGAGCCAGGTGCGCACGCTCGGCCAACGCAGGAGGAGCATGCGTCGGCGAGTGAGCACGATCACGCCGAGAACGCACACCACGGCGCGTGTGGCGATCGTTGCGATCGCTGCGCCGACGACCCCGAGCGCCGGCACGGGCCCGACACCGAGAATCAGGATGGGATCGAGAACGATCGTGACACACACGGACCCCGCAAGCAGCGCGAACGGAGTTCGCGTGTCACCACTCGCGCGAAATGCGGCATCGACGGCGAAGAACCCGAACAACAGGGGCGCCGCGAGAAAGTATGTGCCGAGGTAGGCCCGACCGAGCTCGGTGACATCGGGCGGGGTGCGCATCAGCGCGAACATCTCATCGACCATGAGGTTGCCGACGATCGCGACGACCGCACCGAGCAGCACGGCGTAGATCAGCGAGTCGCTGACGATCCGCGCCGCTTCCCCGTGGCGCCCTTCCCCATGACGCCGGGCCGCGAGGGCGGTGAGACCGATGCTCACCATCTCGGCGATCGCGATGATGAGCCAGATCCAGAACACGGAGGTCGACACCGCGGCGAGCGCGCGCGGCCCGAGGTATCGCCCGACCCAGAGGGCGTCCACCGTCGCGAACACCGTCATGAGCACGGTCGAGGCAACGGCGGGCAGTGCCACGCGCCTGATCGTGGCGCCAATCGGATCGCGCGTGAGCCCGGCGATCGCGTACTCGCCCGTGACCGCCACGGGTGCGACGCCGTCGTGCGCCTCGATGAGCAGTCCGGGCGTCGATGCGCGGGGGGCCGATACGCTCGGCCCCGTGACGCCCGGCCGCTTGGAGCCCGCCGTCACCCCTGCGCGGGCGCGGTCTCCGGACGGGCGATCCGCTCGGCGAGGCTGCGGAGTGCACGAGCGGCGGCCGAGTCCGGATCGCTGATGACGATCGGGCGGCCGGCGTCCGCATCCGGCACGATGCGCGGGGAGATGGGGATCTCCGCGAGCAGCGGGATGCGCAGCTCGGCGGCCAGGCGAGCGCCTCCACCGGATCCGAAAAGCGCCGTCCGCTCACCGCAGTGCGCGCACTCGATCCAGCTCATGTTCTCCACAATGCCGACGACCGGGACGCCCACGTGCTCGAACATTTTCGCTCCGCGAAGCGCATCGCCCGTCGCAACATCCTGCGGGGTGGTCACGATGATCGCCCCGCTGACCGGTGTCGCCTGAACGAGCGACAGTTGCGCGTCCCCGGTGCCAGGAGGCATGTCGACGAGGAGAATGTCCAGCGTGCCCCATGCGACATCGCGCAGGAACTGCGTGACGATCTTCATCACGATCGGTCCGCGCCAGATCGCCGGCTGGTCCCGCTCGATCATGAAGCCGATGCTCATCACCTTCACGCCGAACGCCTCGAGCGGCATGATGCGGTTGTTCTCGACCGGAGGCGGCGCGTTCACGCCCATCATGCGCGGGATGTTCGGCCCGTAGACATCAGCGTCGAGAATGCCGACGCGCACTCCCGCCGCCGCCATGGCAACGGCGAGATTGGTCGTCACCGTCGACTTGCCGACGCCTCCCTTGCCGCTCGAGACTGCGATGATGCGTCCGAGATTCGGGTAGGCGACCGGCGTCGGCGCCGATGGCCGTGGCGCCGCCCGGGGTGCCTGGTCGAGGGTTGGGAGGGATCGCCCTGTGCCCGGTGGACGCGGCGTGGGTGCGGGCGGGGGCGGAGCCGGTCGCGATGCGTCCTCGACGTCCACGCGGACGTCGGTCACACCCTCGAGCCGCTCGATCGCCTGCCGGACGTCTCGCACCAGCGCTGCATCGTCATCGGGGGAGAGGAGCAGCGTGAGGCGCACCCGGCCGGCGGTGCTCGTCGCGATGTCGCGAACCATTCCACCAGTCATCACGTCGGTTCGCAGTCGAGGATTCTGGACCTCCGACAGCGCCATCGAGATTCGGCGCTGGAGCGTATCAGCCATTCGCCTCCAGGCTCGACACGGGACGGATTTCCCGAATCTCCGGAACGCGCATCCGGAGGTGCGCCTCGATGCCCTGCAGCAGCGTCGCCACCGGCATCTCGCAATCCGGGCAGTCGCCTTCCACACGCAGCACCGCCACGCCCGACTCGCCCTCGAAGGTCACCAGCTCGACGGCGCCGCTGTCGACGCCGAGGAGCGGACGCAGCCCCTCGATCGCGTCGCGGATGCGCGCTTCGATGTCCCCGTTAGTGTTGCGTCCGCGCTTCAGCAGGCCCATGCCCCGGAAGTTAGACCGCGGCGCGAGCGATTCAAGCGGGCGCGCCGGCGGCGAGATAGCCCCGCGCTTCATCGAGCACGCGCTGCTGCACGTCGGCGAGGGCCCCCGGGATCAGCGCTCCCGCAGCGCGGGCATGGCCACCGCCGCCAAACGTGCGCGCAAAACGGTTGACGTCCACTTCGCCCGTGCTCCGAAACGACACCTTCACCTTTCCGTAGCCGAGATCGCGGAAGAACAGGGCGAGCCGCGTTCCCTCGATGGACCGCGCATGCTCGACGACGCCGTCGAGGTCCTCGGACCGCAAGCCATACCGCTCCATCGCGTCCGCGCTGACCGACAACCATGCGAGGCCGAGATCCGCGTCCACTTCCAGCGTTCCCAGCGCGTCGCGAAGCATGCGCAGCCGCCCGACCGGCACGGACGCGTATACGCGTCGGTACATCTCCTCCGGATCGACCCCGGCGGCCAGCAACTGCCCGGCGATTGCGTGACAGCGTGGCGTCGTATTGCTGAAGCGGAAGCCGCCGGTGTCGGTGAGCAGTGCGGTGTAGAGGCTCGCCGCGATGCGCTCATCGATCTCCAATCCGAGCTCGCGCGCGAAATCGTATACGAGCTCGCCGGTAGCGCACGCCGTCGTGTCCGCAAAGACCACGCTCCCGGCAGGCTCGTCGGACGCGATGTGATGGTCGATCACGAGTTTCGGCACCCGGAGTGCACGCACGGATTCGGCGAGCGCGCCGAGGCGCGCGACATCACTGATGTCCATGACGACCAGCGCGTCGATCCCGCGGAGGGCTCCGGTGCCGCGCGCGCTGCGCTCGTCGACGTCGTCTCCCAGTAGAAAGCCGAACATGTTCGGCCACGGCGTCGGGTTCACGATGCGCACCGCAACTCCGCGCTGCGCGAGAAGCCGGGCGAGTGCCGCTTCGGACCCACATCCATCGCCATCGGCGTTTACGTGAGTCGAGAGGGCAACCGTGCGCCCGCGCGTGAGCTCTGACGCGAGCCGGTGAATGGCATCGCGTCGCGCCTGGGGAACTGCGAGCAGATCGGTGGAAGGGGCTGTCATGCTGCGGGTTCTGGACGGAATTGTATGACGTGCCGTGGGATCACCACCGGGACAAGGGTCACCCGAACGTGGCCGAGCAGAGCGCGGCACTCAGGGACGCCTACACGGAGTAATTCGGCGCCTCGCGTGTGATCGTGACGTCGTGCGGGTGCGACTCGCGAAGGCCGGCGGCGGTAATGCGAACGAACTCGCTCTCGGTACGGAGCTCATCGATCGACGCGCACCCGACGTATCCCATGCCGCTTCGCAGACCGCCGACCATCTGGAACAGCACGTCCGCAACGGGGCCTTTGTACGGGACGCGCCCCTCGATTCCCTCGGGAACCATCTTCCGCGGCGACATCTCGCCTTCCTGAAAATACCGGTCCGCACTCCCGTCCTGCATTGCAGAGAGGCTTCCCATGCCGCGGATCATCTTGAACCGGCGTCCTTCGAGCAGCAGTGATTCACCCGGGCTTTCCTCGGTACCGGCGAGCATCGACCCCATCATGACACTCGAGGCCCCTGCGGCGAGCGCCTTCACGATATCGCCGGAGTACTTAATGCCACCGTCGGCGATCACGGGAATGTCGCCCGCCCCTTCCACGGCGTCGAAAATTGCCGTCAGCTGCGGCACACCCACGCCGGTGACGACGCGCGTCGTACAGATCGACCCTGGCCCGACGCCGACCTTGACCGCGTCGACGCCGCGCTCGACGAGGGCCATCGCGCCTTCGCGGGTCGCGATGTTGCCGACGACGAGCTGCGCGTCGGGGAAGGCGTCGCGCACGCGCGATGTGGCGTCCAGCACCGCCGCGCTGTGCCCGTGAGCGGTGTCGATGACGAGGACATCGACACCGGCATCGACGAGGGCGCGCGCCCGATCGAGATAGTTCCCGCCGGCGCCGACTGCCGCCGCAACGCGAAGCCGACCGTGGCGATCCTTGTTTGCATGGGGAAACTGTCGGCGCTTGTGAATGTCGCGGACCGTGATGAGCCCCTTCAGCGCCCCGTGCTCATCCACTACCGGGAGCTTCTCGATGCGATTCTGACCGAGGATCTGCTCGGCCTGCTCGAGGGTGGTCCCCATTGGGGCGGTCACCAGGCCATCGTGGGTCATCGCCTCGCGAATGGGACGATCCAGGTTCCGCTCGAACTGGAGATCGCGGTTGGTGATGATTCCGACGAGCCGCTCCTCGCGATCGACGATGGGAACGCCGGAGATCCGGAACCGGCCCATGAGCGCCACCGCTTCGCGCAGCGTTGCGTCCGGCGAAAGCGTGATCGGATTGAGGATCATCCCGCTCTCCGACCGCTTCACGCGGTCCACCTCTGCAGCATGCCGATCGATGGACATGTTCTTGTGAATGACGCCGATGCCTCCCGCGCGGGCCATGGCGATCGCCATCTCCGATTCCGTGACCGTATCCATCGCGGCCGCGACAAGCGGCACGTTCAGGCCGATGCCCCGAGTGAAACAGCTGGTCGTTACGACGTCCTTCGGGTGCGCCAGCGAACGGCGAGGGGTGAGGAGGACATCGTCGAAGGTCAGCGCGACATCCAGGCGAACGCGCGGTGCGGTGTCCGGGACGCGCGAAGGCCCGCCGCCGGTCTGTGCCGGTGCAGCGGGCCGTCGTGTCGTTCGAGTCGGGGTTGCCATGGCGGAATGTAGAGTCACCCGCCATCCAAGTCCAGTGCCGGCGAACCGGCCCGCCCTGCTAGCGCCCGATGGTACGGAGGCGGCGACGCATCCGGCGCGGAAGGAAGAACGCCGCTGCGGTGAGCACACTGCGCAGATTTCCCGGATCGAGGTCGCTGAGCGCGCCCTGCCAGTATTGCGTCACGACCTTGCGCCCAGCGTTGCCGATGAGCCGCTGCAGCGCGGTCACCAGCAGGAACACATCATCGACTTCCCCGAGGAACGGGATGAAGTCAGGAATGAAGTCCAGCGGCATGAGGATGTACGCGATCGCAGCGCCCACCAGAAGCTTGTCGATCGGCGCCACGCGCCGGTCCGTCAGTAGTCCGCCGAGAAGTCGGAGGTAGTTCGGGATCTGGCGAATGACGTTTCCCACAGTGCGCTTCGCGCCGTTTACCAGTGTGGGCTCTGCGATGTCCGCCGCCAGGGATGCTGCTGCCGGACGCGGGCGGGGGCGCGGGCGAGCGCTGCGGGCTTTGGTGGTCGTCTGGGCGGGGCTCACGAACGATGCTCTCCGGGAGGAGGGGATGGCGCGCCCGGCGGTTGAGGGGGACCCGCCGATGGCACAGGAGGCTGTTCGGCGCCTGGCCGCTCAGCAGTGCGCGTGGCACTGACCAGGTCACTCGCAACAGACTTGCCAGCAGCCGCCACGCCGTTGAGAACCCCCATCGCCCTGTTCATGAGGTTCATCGTTTCCGATATCGCGGACGCGGACACGCGACCCGCCCGAAGCTGGTCCTCGACCGTCTCGGCGAAACGGGTGAAGATGCCGGGGGCGGGAGCCTGACGCTCGGCGTACTTGGAGTCGAGGAACTCGACGTAGTCGAGAACCTGGTATAGACGCTCATCCGGAAGCGTTTCCATCTTCCGGAGGATCCGGTCCCTGAGGAAAGCGTTCATGGGGCTCCTGGCGGGTCAGCCGCGCCAGCGAGCCCGGGTCCCCCGCGCATCAATGTGCACGTATGGTGTTCGATATCGCGGCCCGCTGTACAGCCCAAGGCCGCCGATCAACTCCGGATAATTCCGCTCGACGGCGTCCACCGCAAGGGCGACGAGCCTGCTGTCCGAGCTGGAATAGCGGCCATCGCTGTTCGCATCGATGGCCACATCAGCTGCATCCCCGTACTGGTGGCGACTGTCACCGGCGAATCGGTTGATCAGGTTCCAGCTCGGCGTGCGAAATCCCGAGTGGACCGAAACGCTCAGTCCAACCCGGCTGGTGTCGCCGCGCTGCCGGGACAGCTCGGCCAGAATCAGCTCGAGCTTGTCGAGCAGCTTGGGGCTGATTGCCGCGTACCTGGGCCACGTGTCCTGGTCGTCGTGCGTGATGAAATCGGACAGCTTGAAGTGCTTCGTGAGTGGCATGTCCGCATTCGCGCTCGCGACCTCGACGAATCCTGTGGGGCGCTCGAGCTGCTTGGTTCCGAGCCGCTCGGAGAGGTAGGTCCCGATCCGGTAGCCGTTGAGCTTCCCCTCCAGCTTCTGCGAGAAGGGAACGAGCACGGCGAGGGTCAACCCATCGACCACGCGCCGCTCGGCGCCGCGAACGACTGACAGTCGGTAGAAGCCGGGACTGGGAGGAGCGAGCATCGTCGTTCCGCCAAGCCGACGAATCGAGTCGCCGGGGAGCGAGTCGGACATGCGAACCCACTGGTAGCCGAGCGACGTCGGATCGCCCGAGACCTCGAGCGGATACTCGACCATCTGCCCCGGCAGTGCGAGCTGCACTCGTACTTCGCCGCTGCTCCCGAAGGCATTTATCGAGGGGCGTGCCTGTGGAAAAACAGCCGACGGCAACCGCGAGGTGATTGGAGCGAGGGCGGCGGGAGGCTGATAGAAGGCGATGACCGCGACCGCGGCGATCGAGAAAACGAGAAGGCTCACGCCGTGGGCTTTCTGTCGTCTCGTCGTCCCACGGTGCCGGCGCTCCCGGTCCGTCATCAGCTTCCCCAGCGCGCGCGCGCCCCGCGGACGTCGATATGTGCGAAGGGACCGTGTGCCCTCGTGGCTCGATACAGGCCCCCTCCACCCACGAGCGTGGGATAACTCCGCTCGATGCGCTCGGCCGCGTCCAGAATCACCTGCGCGTCGCGATGATCGACCCGGCCATCGCGGTTCAGGTCGTCCATCCTGCCATTGCCGTCGTTGTCGACGAACACATCGGCCGCGTCGCCGTACTGATGCCGGCTGTCACGGGCCCGACCGCCCGCGCGAACGCCCTTGACGTTGTACTGCGGCGTCCGAAAGCCCGACATGACCGTCATCCGCGTCACCTGAATGCCGCGCTTTGCGAGATCGTCGATGATCAGTTCCAGCTTGTCCACCAGGGGCTCCCGCAGAACCAGGTACTTGGGCCACACACCCTGCTGGTCCTTCGTCAGGAAGTCGCGCAGCCTGAAATGCTCCGAAACGTGGGTGTCCTGGTTGTCCTGGGTCACCTTGATGAAGCCCGCGGGACTGCGAGAGGCCTGGGAGCGGACCGCGGTTCCCTCGGAGGGCCAGGAGCCTACCCGGTAGCTTCCGACCTTCCCGGCCTTTTTCGCCGTGAACGGAAGCAGCGCGATCACCGAAAATGGACGCGCGACAGCGCTGTCGGTGGCCTTGTAGATCCCGGGCTCGGACGCATCCCGGAGCCCGAACAACCGGGCAATACGCGACAGCCCCAGATCGCGCGGGTCGGCGACGAGCTTCACGCGGAGCTTGCCGCTGTGCCCGAACAGGGAGTCGATGGCGCGCCTGGCCGCGCCGGAGTCGGCCAGGAGGCGGGAGCTATCGATCGCCGCGGCAGATGGCTTGGCGGCCGCTGCGGATGGCCGGGCGGCCGCAAGGCCCGTTAGGGCCACCAGCACGAATACGCCGAGCGCGCGACCGAGTTGTCGCGCGCCTTCAATAGCTTCTTTCACTGATCTGCCTCCCTGGTAACCAGACGGGCGATGCCGAACGCGCATCGTCTCATGGCTTTGCGAGCCGGCTATGAGGCCGACGTGCCCTGAGCAAGGAGCCTCCGCCATCCTGCAGCGGAGTTGCGACGTGATCTACACCGCAATGTTAGCGATTTTTCCCGAGGGGTGCCAGCGGAATTATGCGTCCCCGGTAGACCTCGCTGTCCGATCGATCAGTAAATGAATACGGGCGTGCCAACCGGTACCATCTCGTACAGCGTCTGTATGTCTTCGTTCCGGAGGCGGATACAGCCGTGGCTGACCGATTGGCCAATCGATGACGGATTGTTCGTGCCGTGGAGGGCATAACCGTCACCGAGATAGAGACGGTGGGTACCCAGCACGTCTGAATACTTGCGCTGGTTGGTGCCGAAGGGCGGCACGATGATATTCCCGTTCACGACGATCTCGCGTCCGTCCTGGGCCTCGAGGGGTACCTGACGGCCATCGGGATATCGCTTCACGACGTCGTTCCCGGCTACGGTCACGACCGAACCGTCCGAGGCCGGCACCGCATCACCGCGATTCAGGCGGGCCAGGCCGAGGCCGCGCTTCCGCGCCTGCTCGATGAAGTGCCAATCGGGCGGAACCCACTGCGGGTCGAGGTCCTTTCGGGTCACCACGAGCCGGCCGCGAGGCGTGTCGAACTTGTAGTGGGACGAACCCCCCTCCTTCACGAGCGTCTTGCCGCTCCCGCTTGCCACTCGGGTCTCGAACAGCGTCTGGTCTCCCTTCTTGTACCAGAGGCGGTTCTCGGCGAGGCTCACGACGATGTAGGGCTCATCGCGGGGCTTGTCGGGGCTTCCCGTGAGAAGACCGGCCAGACTGTCCTCGGCGGTTCCAACCGTTTTCTTCACATCCTCGAGGAGGTCGATGTTGTCGTTGAAGACCATGCGGGTGACATCGCGCTCGAGCCTGACTTCGGCGGTGTTCGCCAGCAGCAGCGTGCTTGTCCCCATGAAGACCACTACGGCGATGATGAGACCCCACGCCAGCCGTCCACCCCTCGTGAAGAACCCTCGTGACGCCATTTCCACTCCTCCATTCAGCGGTCGAGCCACCGGGGTGGCATAGTCGAAGTCAGACACTCGCGACAACGTTGCGTTCCATGATTCCGTGCAGAGGTGCTGCGCTTTTCGGAAGGCGCGAACAGTTCGGACGGATCAATAGAAGTAGACCCGCATCCCGGCTTGCAGGTTCGGCTTGATCGCGCGCAAATCCTCCGCGCGCACTCTCACGCTTCCTGGAAGCACATAACTGGAGTCGTTGAGAGGGCCGGCGCTCGGCATCGAGTAGAGGACCGTGCCCCCATTGAGCAGTATCGCGGCCGGGCCGAGTGCGCCCTTTACCGTCCGGTCCGCCGGCACGGCCAGCCCACGGTCTTCGTAGACCCAGCGCGGAACCTCCCAGCCATCGTTGCCATCGATGATCCTTTCGACGGTGCGCGTGCCTCGTGGAACCGCCATGTGGACCGTGTCGGGGCGGGCGCCGACGACTTTCTCGGGACCGAACATGATGCGCATGTCGCGGAGCAGCGCTCCTTCGCGCTGCAGGCGCATGACGCCACTGTCGACGGCGACCGCGAGGTGAAGCTCCTTATCGCCCAGTGCCTGACGGCGGATGAGCTCGACCATCACCTGGAAGCGATTCTGCGTGGACGACATCAGCATGTCAGCCCGTTTCTTCTCGACATCTGTCATGCCCGATCGAAGTCGGTCGATCTCCCGCTGGTACGTCACGCGCTTGTAGATCAACAAGCCGCTGGCGACGACCATGACGAGCAGCGCCACGGACATCGTCGCAAGGATGCCGGGATAGGCATGCCGAAACTCCCGCCATCCCTCCCGGCGCCTCTCGGTCATGGGCGAGCCATCGGCACGAACGGGGCCCTTCGGTTCCAGGTGCATGGAGAAGCCGGAGTATTGATGTTGGAGAATCGAGCGCGATCAACGACAGCGCTGGAGGACGATCACGGAACGGGATCGGTACTGCGCGTCGGGTCAATGCAGGGCCCGGGCCCTTACTTTCGCACTGCAGCCATCAAGTCGAGGATTGGTACACCCGCCGGCTCGCTCCGTCCCACTCGGATCCTCGCCGTCACCGTCAGCACCTGCAACGGCTGAAGTCGCTCGACCTCCACGATGAGCGCGGGGGGAACGGCAATGTACAGCAACCCGCTCTCCTTGCCGGGCCCCCTCGCGAGGAGATAGGGCTCGCCCGATCGCAGGTCCCGACGCAGTGGATCCGCGCGCTGCATGGCGATGAACTCCACGTCCCACCGAACCACCGTACCTCGATACCTCTCGGGGGCGGCGCGGACGTCCGCGCCGCTCACGGCCAGTCGGAGCGCCGTGTCCGCGGGAACGACCTCGTCATCACGGACCCACCCCTCGACGCGGACGCGTGTCCAGCCGTCGGCACGCGCGAGCGGAGTCAGGACTGCCCCAATCTCGACGCGGGCGGTCGATGTGCCCTCGGGTGCCGTACGGAGCTCGATGCTCGCCGTAGGGGTGAGCGCTCCTGCAGGAGTCGAGGTGAGGCTGGGAGTCGCAACGGGGGGCACGGCGAGGGCCGAGTCGGGTCGAGCGCGCGCCGCGCCGGGGGTGCCTCGGGTCTGGACTGGCGAGGTGGCCGCTGCCGGCGGCCTGGAGGGCGAGTTTGCCAGCGCATCGGCGTTTCGCGGCGCGGTCGACGCTGCCGTCGCGCCCAGTGCCGAACTGGCGACCCACGCGGTGCGGCGAACGCGAACCCACGTCCCGGAACGGGAAATCACCGTGACACCCATGCCGTCCTTGAGATCAGCGACAATGGATGCATCGGGTCTCCCTTCACTGCGAAGCCGCGCTCCCCTCGGCGCCTTCACGACGTTCGGGAAGCTGTCGCGTCCTGACCCGAGAAGGCTCGCGTCAATGAATCCATCGGCCGTCACCTGTGTGTAGCCCTGACGGGTGGCGGAGGTCCCCGTGAGCGCTCGCACCGACGCGCCGACCCGAAGCGATGCCAACTCCCTCCCGTTCGGTGCGGAGAGGAGCGGCGTGACGGCGCGAATGCTGGTCTGCGCGTCGAGCGGAGTGACCGCGACCAACAGCGCGATCACGAGGCAGCGCGTCGCTGGTCGGTCGCTGAGAGCGTGCCTACATTTCTCGAACATCGATTCGTCGAGTATAACCACCGCGCACCCTGCGAGCCTAGATGTCGACCCCTGGAAGCCCTGTCGTGGTGCTCGTGGTGCTGGATGGGTGGGGCTACCGGGAAGCACGCGAGGGCAACGCGGTGGCCCTCGCCCGAACGCCGACGTGGGATGCGCTGTGGTCGCGCGCACCGAGGACGCTGCTGCAGGCATCCGGCCTGCCGGTCGGGCTGCCCGAGGGTCAGATGGGGAACAGCGAGGTCGGGCACCTCAACCTCGGTGCCGGACGGATCGTGATGCAGGATCTCGTGCGCATTGCACTCGCCATCAAGGATGGTTCGTTCCTCACGAACGATGCCCTCGTCGCCGCGTGCCGGAGCGCGGTGCGCACCGGGGGCACGCTTCATCTCATGGGCCTGATCGGATCGGGAGGCGTCCACGCGCTCGACCGCCACCTGTTCGCACTGATCGATCTCGCCGAACGAGAGCGCGTTCCGCGGATTGCCATCCACGCGTTGCTCGACGGTCGGGACACGATGCCGACGTCTGGTCTCGCCGCCATGCAGGATCTGCTCGCACATGCGCGAGGGCGCGCAGTCGTCGCGAGCGTCGGCGGGCGCTATTACGGAATGGATCGCGATCGACGCTGGCAGCGCACGGAGCTGTGGTACCGCGCAGCCGTCGATGGGGTCGGCCCGACGATCACGGATCCCGTCCAGGCGATCCGCGAGGCCTATGGTCGGGGGGAAACTGACGAGTTCATTCTTCCGGCGGTCGTCACGGATTCCATGGGACCACTCGCGCCCATGCGCGACGGCGACACGCTCGTATGCGTGAATTTTCGGTCGGACCGCATGCGCCAGATCGTTCGCGCACTCATCGAGGACCCGTTCGAGGGATTCCCGGTCGCGAGTCGTCCGCGCCTCGCCGTGACCACGATGACCCAGTACGATCCGACGTTTGCCCTGCCGGCTGCGTTCCTCCCGCAGTCGATGGCGCGCATCATGGCGGAGGTGATCTCCGAGCGCGGCCTTCGGATGTTCCGGACGGCGGAGACGGAGAAATACCCGCACGTGACCTATTTCTTCAACGGGGGTATCGAGACCCCCTACCCGGGGGAGGAACGTCTGCTGGTCCCGAGTCAGAAGGTGGCGACCTACGACCTGATGCCCGAGATGAGCGCCGCCGGCGTGACCGATGTCCTGTGCAGTGCCGTCGAGGCTGCCGAGCACCAGTTCGTGCTGTGCAACTACGCGAACGGGGACATGGTTGGCCACAGCGGCTCCCTCCCTGCGACCATCAGGGCAGTGGAAACCGTGGACCGGTGCCTGGCGCGCGTCGTACGCGCAGCACAGGCGTCCGGGGCGACGTTGTTGATCACGGCGGACCACGGGAACTGCGAATACATGATCGACGAGTCGACGGGTGGCCCGCATACGGCGCACACGACGAATCCGGTGCCGCTCGTGATCGTCGACCCGCGCGGCGACTCCCCGCTGCGCTCGGGCGGGGCACTCTGCGACGTCGGGCCGACTATCTTGTCCATGCTGGGAGTCGAGCAGCCGGCGGAGGTGACCGGTACGGATCTAAGAGCGAGGTGGAACGCGTGAAGAGAGTTGCAGGCCTTGTCGCATTGATGCTGTGGACCGCATCGGCACAAGCACAGATCGGATATCCACCTGCCGAGAGTCCCTTCCGGGACCTGGTCTACAAGCAGGACGCGACCCTGTTCACGGGCTACTATTCCGCGGGCTCCGACCCGGTCGGTGTGGGTCCGCAAAGCGGTCCGCTGATCGGGGCGCGGTACGAGGTCCGGATCGGCGGGCCCGCGCAATTCAGCGTTCGAGCTGGTCGCGTGTTTTCGGAGCGGACGACGATCAACCCGGCCCTGGCCGAGGGCCAGCGCGTCGTGGGGACGTCGTCGATGCCGCTCTACATCATCGACCTCGGCATCACGTTCAACCTCACCGGGCAGAAGAGCTATCGCGGCTTCGTTCCCGTGGTAACTCTCGGGGGCGGCATCGCCTCGGACTTCACCTCGAAGCGCGACATCGGCGACTTCCGGTTCGGCACTCCCTTTGCAATTTCGTTGGGCGGCGGCGTGCGGTATGTTCGCGATGGGCCGTTCCAGATGCGGCTCGACCTCACGGACTACCTGTACCAGATTCGCTATCCGAGCTCGTACTTCCGGGCCACGGGAGGCGCGGCGCCAGTGAAGCGCGGCTCGCAGAGCGCGTGGACGAACAACATGGCTCTCACCGTCGGCGCGTCGTATCAGTTCTTTCGCTAGCGCAATGCCGCGCAAGGGAACTGGTGGTCGCCCGTCCTTCCCGGAGCACCCCATGGCGCGCGACTTCGAAGACATTCACGACATCGATGACCTGAGCGACGACGAACTACGGGACCTCGTGCGCGACTGGCTTGGCGAGCAGTCCGGCGTTGACGCCGACGACATCACGGTGAACGTCGAGGACGGCCTCGTGACGCTCGGCGGGCGTGTCGGGACGGAGGCCGAGCTGCGCGTCGCCGAGCACCTCGTCACCGATTCGCTCGGCATCACCAATGTGGCGAACGAGATCGTCGTCGATGCGATCCGTCGGGCGGAGAGTTCCATGGCCGTCGACGATCACCTCGTGGACGAGGAAGAGCACGGCGGGCTGCTGCTTGGCGACCGGGCGGTCCCGATGAGCGACGAATCCGCCCATCGCGAAGAGGATCTCGACGCGGATCTCTTCGGCACGAGCGATCTGCAGAGCGCGATCAGCCAGGGAACGGCGTGGTCACCCCCGATGACACCGACCCCCGAGGGCCAGCGTGGCACCGATGCCGGGCCGGCCGAGTTGGGCGAGGATCATTGACGCTCGCGGCGCCGACGGCGAGTCGGCGCTCATCTCCCCACTGCACATGCCCGCTGCCACGCTGACGCGCCGCGTGCGGTTCGCGGCGGCGCATCGCTACCGGCGCCCCGAGTGGAGCGACGCGAAGAATGCGGAGGTGTTCGGTGCCTGTGCGCATCCCGCGTACCACGGGCACACCTACGTTTGTGAAGTGACGGTCGCCGGGCCGATCGATGCGGTCACCGGGTTCGTCGTCGATCTCGGAATTCTCGATCGCGTGCTGGCCACCGAGGTCACGACGCGCTTCGACCATCGCAACATCAACGTCGACGTGCCGGAGTTCGCCGATGGGCGGCTCGTTCCGACGGGTGAAAACCTGGCGCGGTTCATCTTCGAGCGAGTCGCGGCAGCGCTCGGCGACGTCGCGACGGTGACGCGGGTGCGCGTGTCGGAGGATGACAGCCTCGCCGTCACCTATTCGACCGCGTAGCCTGGGAGAGCGTGTCACCGCTTGCCGTGCGCCCCGCCTCGAACGCATCATCGAGCAATGATCGAGGCCATTGGTGACGCGACAGGACCGCTGCACGCGGTGGAGGAGACGCCGGTCTGGCTCGAGCTGAACGGCGCCCCGGTCGTCACGTGGATGTGCTCCCCCGACCAGTTGGACGACCTCGTCGTCGGATGGCTCTTCGGGGAGGGCTACATCGACCAGCCCTCCGACATTCTGCGCATGCGACCGTGCACCTCGGAGCTCGGCTTCTGGGTCGACGTGCCGCCCGGGCGATACCAGACCGTGGAGGCGGCCGAGCGGCGTCGAGTGCTCGCCTCGGGATGCGGATCGGTGACGACGATTCTCGGATCGCTGAGCTCCGTCCCGCGCCGGGAAGGTCCGCTTCCCGACATCGACCTCGCGAAGACGAGAGTGCTGTTCAAGGCATTGTTCGCGCGCGGGGAGCGATACGCCGAGACGGGAGGCGTGCACGCCGCGGCGCTCTCCGATGGCTCCTCGCTCCTGTTTCACGCCGAGGACATCGGGAGGCACAATGCGGTGGACAAGGTGCTCGGCGCGGCGATCCAGGCCGGCCAGCGCCCAGAGGGGCTGATCCTGCTCGTCACTGGACGGATCTCCGGGGAGCTCGCGTACAAGGCGGCGCGCGCGCGGGTGGCGGTCGTGGCTACACCCTCGGTGCCGTCGACTATTGCGGTGGATATCGCGCGCGCCGCCAACATGCTCCTGATCGGACGCGCCGTGAGCGGATCCCCCCAGCGCCACATGCCGTGATCGCGGAGCGGTGCACGGGCGTGGTGCTCGCGGGCGGCAACGCCTCCAGATACGGTGGGCGCCCGAAGGGACTCGAGCGAGTCGCAGGGCGGCGCATCATCGATCGCGTGGTCGCTGCGCTCGCGGCGGCAACCGACGAACTGATGCTGATCGCCAATGATCCCGCCGCGGATGCGTGGCTGCCGGGAGTGACGCGCCACGGCGACGTACGCGTTGGACTCGGGAGCCTCGGCGGCATTCACGCGGCGCTGGTCCACGCGCGCGGGCCGGTGCTGGTCGTCGCGTGGGACATGCCGTTCGTTCCGAGCGCGCTCCTCATCGAGCTGCGAGGCGCAGCGTCGAATGCGGACGTCGTCGTGCCTGAGAGCGGATCGAGGCGAGGGCTCGAACCACTGTGTGGACTCTACGCGCCACCCTGCCGTGCCGCGATCGAGCGCCGGCTCGATGCGGACGACCGGCGGGTGATCGGGTTCTTCGACGATGTTCGCGTCGCGCGCCTCGGGTACAATGACGTCGCACGCCATGGTGACCCGGCCATGATCTTCATGAACGTGAACAGCCCCGAGGATCTCGGGGTGGCGGAGGCGTATGCGGCGACCCCCGATGGTAGCGGTGATCGGCAGGAAGCATAGCGGCAAGACGACGCTGACCGTGCGGCTTTCTGCGGCACTGCACGAGCGCGGGCACCGGGTGATGACGATCAAGCATGGCTCGCACACGTTCAACATCGATCCGGCAACGACCGATACCTATCGGCACTTTCATGAGGGGGGGGCCGAGCGCGTGGCGATGGCGGCGCCCGACAAGTTTGCCCTGATCGCGCGGTGGGACAGGGAGCTGCCTCCGGAGCAGATCGCCGAACGCCACATGGCCGACGCAGACATCGTGCTCTGCGAGGGCTTCAAGATGTCGACGCTCCCCAAGATCGAGGTATACCGGATCGCGGCGCACGCGGCGCCATTGTTCCCGGAGACCGAGAGCTACCGGGGAACCATCATCGCCGTGGTGACGGACGTGACCGATCTCCGGACGTCGATTCCCGTGCATCGATTCTCGGATGACGAATGGCTGACGAACCTGACGGTGCAGGTGGAGCGCGACATCATGGGCGGATGCTGACGGTCGCGGAGGCGAGTGCGCGGATTCTGGCGGAGATGCGTCCACTCGCGATCGAGCGAGTTCCGCTGCTCGACGCGCTGGGCCGGATTCTGGCGACCTCCGTCGTCTCGTCGGTGACACTCCCGCCGTGGACCAACTCGGCGATGGATGGGTACGCGGTGCGCGGCGTGGACATCGATGCGGCAGCTCCGGGGAGTCCCGTCGTGCTTCCCGTCGTCGAGACGATCGCTGCCGGCGGCTTCGCGACGCGCAGCCTCGCTCCCGGTGAAGCATTCCGCATCATGACGGGTGCTCCCCTTCCCGACGGCGCCGACACCGTCGTGCGCGTCGAGGACACGGATGCGGGGACGCACCGCGTGGAGATCCGGGATGCGCGCGATGCGCGCCGCAACGTTCGCCCGCGGGGCGAAGATCTGCATGCCGGCGATGTCGTGCTGGAGGCCGGTGACGTGATCGGCCCCGCGCAGATCGGAGTGCTCGCCTCGGTTGGGGCGACCGCGGTGGACGTATACCGCCGCCCCCGGGTCGCGATCATCGGCTCGGGCGATGAGCTGGTGGATCTCGACCGATTCCACGAGGTGATCGCGGGGCGGAAGATCGTCAGCTCGAACAGCTACACGCTGAACGCGCTCGTGCGCGCGTCCGGCGGGCAGCCGCTGAATCTTGGCGTTGCGGCCGATACCCCTGAGGCCCTGCGCGCACTCCTCGAACGAACGAGCGGTTGCGACCTGATCCTGACCTCGGCTGGCGTGTCGGTCGGAGAGCTCGACTTCACGCGCCTTGCGCTCGAGCAGCTCGGAGCCGACATGCGCTTCTGGAAAGTTCGGATGCGGCCGGGCGCGCCGCTGGGATTCGGGCTCTTGCGAGGCGTGCCGTGGCTCGGGCTCCCCGGGAACCCGGTGAGCGCGATGGTCACCTTCGAGCTGTTCGCACGGCCCGTCATCCGCAGGATGCTGGGCCACACCCGGCTCTTCCGCCGTCCGCTGGATGTCGTGATCGACGAGCCAGTCGTGATCGGTGCCCGTCTCATGCACTTCCTGCGCGCGATCATCACGCCCGACTCCGACGGGCGCGTGCACGCACGACTCACCGGGCCTCAAGGATCCGGAATCCTGACATCGATGGCGCGGGCGAACGCGCTCCTGGTCGTGCCGGAGGATCGGCCACGGTCGGAGCCGGGTGAGGTGCTGCACGCGCTGCCCCTGCTCGACGATGCCCAGCTCGCGACACGCTTTGCGCTCTGACTTGGAGGACGAGAACGCACTCTGCCGGCGTTTTCGGGTCGTCGAGGCGACTGTGACGCTCGGTGGGCGGACGGTCGAGCTGTTGCGCCCCGAGAACTCCGACGCGCTGATCACCGAAGAGGATTACGTCCGCGATGAGCGATTGCCCTACTGGGCAGACCTCTGGCCGTCGGCGTTGATCCTCGCCGAGGACCTCGCCGCTCGCGACGGACGGGGGAAAAGCGTCCTCGAGCTCGGGTGCGGGATCGGCCTCGTCGCGCTCGCCGCAGCAGACGCGGGATTCGCGGTCACCGCCACGGACTACTATGACGACGCGCTCGCGTTCACGAGCGTGAATGTCGCGCGCAACGGGCGATCACCACTGTCGGTTCGGATGATCGACTGGCGCGCGCTCCCTGATGACCTCGGACGGTTCGACATGGTCGTTGCGTCCGACGTTCTCTACGAGCCCAGATATCCTGGTCTGGTCGCGTCTGTGCTCGCGCAGACGCTGGCACCAGCGGGCACCGGTCTCATCGCCGATCCGGGGCGCGTGGCCGCGCCTGAATTCCCGGCCGAGTGCAGCGCGCACGGTCTCGAAGTCACCGGCCAGCTCCGCATGCCGTTCGAGGATGGCGACATCCGGCAGACGATCGACCTCATCTCGGTGCAGTGGCGCGGGCGTGGAGCGTCGCGACCGCACCGCAAGGCTCGGTGATGATGGTGCGATGACAAGAGCGCGGGG
>JANOCW010000401.1:0-7775 GCA_031412375.1 Gemmatimonadaceae bacterium
CACGGCCGCGATGGATTACTTCGCCGAGTACGATCGGCGCGTTGGCGTCGGGAGTCGGAATCCCTAGCGAGCGCACGGGCCGGACGTCGATTTCCGTCGCCGGTATCTCGTTCCAGAATCCCATCGTGCTGGCGGCGGGCACGGCCGCATACGGCTGCGAGCTCGCCGGCGTCATCGACCTCGATGCCCTCGGCGGCATCGTGACGAAAGCGGTCAGCATCTCCCCGCGTGCTGGTGCTCCCTCGCCTCGCGTCGCCGAGTTCGACGGCGGAATGATCAACGCGATCGGGTTGGCAAACCCCGGCGCTGACGCGGTTCGCGATGAACACCTTCCCTGGCTCGCCTCCTCGCTGACCCGCGCGCGCACGCTGGTGAACGTTGTCGGAAGCGCTGAGGATGATTTTCCCGCGGTCATCGAGCGGCTCGGTGAGGACGCGCCGTATCACGCGCTCGAGCTGAATGTCAGCTGCCCCAACGTACGGGCTGGCGGCATGGAGTTCGGGGCGGATCCTCGCGCGCTCACCGCCGTGGTTTCGCGAAGCAGGGCCGTTACGCGCAGGCCGATCTTCGTGAAGTTGTCGCCGACACTCCCGGATATCGGGCTCGCAGCGCGGATCGCCGCGGACGCCGGTGCCGACGGCATCACCGTCATCAACACACTGCCGGGCCTCGTCATCGACGTATCCACTCGTCGCCCGGCGCTGGGATTCGGCAGCGGCGGCGTCAGCGGTCCCGGCCTGATGCCCGTCGGCGTGCTCGCGACATGGAAGGTGAGTCGCGCAGTACGGCTTCCGATCATCGGCGTCGGTGGTGTCACCAGGGCCCACGATGCGTTGCAGTACATCATTGCCGGTGCCTCTCTCGTCGCGATCGGCACGGCTGCGCTGCGCGACCCACGGATTCCGGAGCTCGTCGTACGAGACCTCGAGCGTTGGTGTCACGCACACGACATCGCGTCGATCGCCGACCTCGTTGGAACCCTCCAATGGCCTACCTGACCGTCACGCCGATTCTTGCGCTGGATGTGCCGTCCAAGGCATCGGCGCTCGAGATCGTGCGTACGCTCAGCGATCGCTGCACCTTCTACAAGGTCGGCAGCGAGCTGTTCACCGCGGAGGGCCCGGATATGGTTCGCGCCATTCGCGACGAGGGTCGCGACGTCTTTCTGGACCTCAAGTTTCACGACATTCCGCAGACCGTCCGCGCCGCGGTGACGAGCGCGGCCCGGCTGGGCGTCCGGTTGGTGACGGTTCACGCGTCGGGAGGGCGGGCGATGCTGGAGGCAGCGGCGTTGGGTGCGGCTGCCTCGGTTACGACAGAGGGCGGCCGCTGCAAAGTCCTGGCGGTCAGTGTGCTCACATCGCTGGATGCAGCGGCCCTCGGCGATGCATGGGGACGTCGGGACATGGACGTGGAGACCGAAGTGGTTCGATTGGCGGGTCTCGCTCGCGATGCCGGCCTCGACGGCCTCGTTTGCAGCGCCCTCGAAGCCCGGGTGGTCCGTCAAGAGTTCGGATCCGACCTCGAGTTGCTGCTCCCCGGAATCAGGCTCGCCGGCGACCCGGCGCACGATCAATCCCGGGTTGCCACTCCGTCAGCCGCGGCTGAGGCCGGCGCGACGTACATCGTCGTCGGCCGATCCGTCACCGGCGCCGCTGACCCCCGCGAGGCCATGAGCCGAGTCAGGGCAGAGCTTCAGAACGCGCGACGTGCCGGGATTTAGGCGGCCCGAGGATCGATGCTGGTGGGCGCCGGGGACACCATCGCATCTCCTCGAATACGACCGCGCTGGCCGCCTTGCGTGTCGAGGATAAGCCCGTTACTGTAAAGGTCTTGGCCGAAATAATTTCGAATCGACCGGAGCTCCTGTGAAAGTCCGAAGCAGCGTGAAGCCGATCTGCGAGCACTGCAGGGTCGTGAAGCGGAACGGCGTGACACGCATCATTTGCAAGCGCAATCCAAAGCACAAGCAACGTCAAGGCTAACAACCAATGGCCCGTATTGCAGGCGTCGATCTCCCCCGTGAGAAGAAGGTGGAGATCGGACTTACGTACATCTATGGGATCGGCCGCGCCATCGCGCGGCGGATCATCGAGTCGACCGGGGTCAACCCGGCACAGCGCATCAAGGACCTGAACGACGCTGACGTCAACAAGCTGCGTCAGGCGATCGAGAAGGATGTGCGGGTCGAGGGTGCCCTCCGCACCGAGGTCGCGATGAACATCAAGCGATTGATGGACATTGGCTCGTACCGCGGCATTCGGCATCGCCGGGGACTCCCGGTCCGCGGACAGCGCACGCATACGAACGCCCGCACCAAGAAGGGCCCGCGCCGGGCGATCGCCGGCAAGAAGAAGGTTACCAAGTAACGTATGGCCACTGGAAAGAAGACCAAGCGTGTGATCGAGGCAGAGGGGATCGCCCACATCAGCGCCACGTTCAACAACACGACGATCACCATTACGGACTCGCACGGCAACGCGATCTCGTGGGGCTCGTCCGGAAAGGCTGGCTTCAAGGGATCCAAGAAGTCCACGCCATTCGCTGCCACCGTTGCCGCCGAACAGGCCGGCCGCGAGGCGATGACGCTCGGTGTGCGCCGCGTGCACGTACGCGTGCAAGGTCCCGGAAGCGGTCGTGAGTCCGCCATTCAGGCGCTCGCCGCAGCGGGCCTTCAGGTCAAGTCAATCAAGGACGTGACCCCCATTCCCCACAACGGTTGCCGGCCGCCGAAGCGGCGGAGAGTCTAGTGCGGTATACCGGACCAAGCTGTCGGCAGTGCCGGCGCGAAGGGACGAAGCTGTTCCTCAAGGGGACCAAGTGCTTCACCGAGAAGTGCCCGGTCGAGCGCCGCCCGTATGCGCCCGGCCAGCATGGCCAGAACACGGCGCGCCGCCGCAAGACCTCGGAGTACGCGAAGCAGCTCCGTGAGAAGCAGAAGATCAAGCGCATCTATGGCGTGAGCGAGCGCCAGTTCCGCAACACCTTCGAGCGGGTCGCCCCGCTGCCGGGTATCACGGGACACAACCTGCTCGCTGCACTGGAGAGCCGTCTCGACAACATCGTCTATCGCATGGGCTTTGCTTCCAGCCGCAAGGCTGCTCGCCAGCTCATCCGACACCGGCACGTCGAGGTGAAGGGCAAGTCGGTTGACATTCCCAGCTATCTGGTGCAGCCGGGCCAGGAAGTTCGCGTGCGGATGAAGTCTCGCGAACAGGCCGCGATCATGGTGGCGATGGATCAATCGTCCCGTGGTGCGCCGCTCTCCTGGATCGCCGTCGACCGCGAGTCGTACAGCGGTCGCATGCTCGAGCGGCCGACGCGGCCGAACATTCCGATCGCCGCCCAGGAACAGCTGGTCGTCGAGCTGTACTCGAAGTAGTACCGCGTCTCGCGCCGGGCCGGATCGCTGCAGGTGCGGTCCCTCGGCGCGCGTCGCGCTCATGGGTCGGGACCTTGACTCCCGTACGAGCTTGCCGCGCGTCAGGGGCGGGGCAGGGCGTTGCCGGACCGGTCGTCCGGTATTGACCAACAGGACAATCATCGAACATGGCACAGGCAATAGATCTTCGTGGGTTGGTCCGGCCGCAGCTCGTCGAAGCGACGACGCGCGCCGATGATCCGAACGTCGCCGAGTTCCGGCTTCAGCCACTCGAGCGCGGCTTCGGCCACACCCTTGGCAATTCCATGCGTCGGCTGCTCCTGTCGTCGCTGCGCGGTGCCGCGGTCTGGGGATTCCGGATCGACGGCGTGCTGCACGAGCACCAGACCATTCCGGGCGTCGTCGAAGACGTGCACCAGATCATCGGCAACCTCAAGGTCCTGACGCTGACGCTGGCGGATGACCTCGAGCAGGTCGTTCTTCGCATCACGAAGTCGGAAGCCGGACCTGTGCGCGCTGGCGACATCGGCGACCAGAGCGGCGTCCGGATCGTGGACCCGACGCAGGTGCTCTTCACGCTGCAGGACGATCGCGAGATCAACGTCGAGCTGTATGTCAATCGCGGCCGTGGCTACATCGAGGCGGATCAGCACCCGCTCGAGCGGGGCCTGCCGGTGGACCTCGTCCGCATCGATGCGATCTACAACCCGGTGCGCCGAGCGAACTTCTCGGTCGCCGAGACGCGCGTTGGCCAGCGCACCGATTTCGATCGCCTGACGCTCACCGTCGAGACGAATGGCACCGTGACGCCCGAGGAAGCCGTGAGCTACGCGGCGGCACTCGCGCAGACGCACTTCCAGTATTTCGTGGGCTTCGGCTCGCACTCGTCCGCGCCGATGAGCCCGGGTGGCGAACTGGCCGGTGGCGACGGTGCGCGGCTCGCCGAGCTGTTCAAGACCCCGATCGATGACCTCGAGTTGTCAGTCCGGTCGGTCAATTCACTCAAGAATTCCAGCATCCGCTCGCTCGGAGATCTGGTCCGCCAGACCGAAAGCCAGATCCTCCAGGTCAAGAACTTCGGCAAGAAGTCGCTGCAGGAGATTGCGGACCTGCTCGAGCGGGAAGGCCTGAATTTCGGGATGCGGTACGACGATAACGGCGAGGGTGTCCGCGTCATCGATTGGGGCACGCCCCCCAGCCACGCCGCCGCCGCCGCACCCGACGACGAAGAGGAGTAGGAACCATGCGGCACGCAAAGGCGGGGCGTCAGCTCCGACGGACGGGTGAACAGAAGCTGGCGCTGATGCGCAGTCTCGCATCATCGCTCATCGAGCGCGGTGCGATCGAAACCACCGAGGCGAAAGCCAAGGAGCTTCGGCCCTTCGTCGAGAAACTCATCACGAAGGCGAAGTCGGGGACGCTGCATGCGCGGCGTCTTGCGATTCGGCATGTGCAGAAGCGCGAGATCGCCGACAAGTTGTTCCAGGAGATCGGCCCGCGGTACGCGACGCGCGCCGGGGGCTACACGCGCATCCTCAAGACCGGTCACCGCAAGGGTGACGGCGCCGAGATGGCGCGCATCGAACTGATCGAGAGCTGACCATGGCGAGCAACCGCTGCTACGTGTGCGACAAGGGCGTGGCCTTTGGCAACAATGTCTCCCATGCCAACAACAAGGTTCGGCGCGTCTGGAAGCCGAATCTTCAGGTCGCCCGCATTGTCGTCGAGGACAAGGTGAAGAAGATCAAGGTCTGCACGCGCTGCCTGAACGCCGGGAAGATCCAGCGTGCGCCGCGCGGTGTGACGGTGGCGTGATCATAGCCCCACTGTCAGTGAACGAAGGGGGGCTCTCTTTGAGCCTCCCTTTTTCCATCCGCGCATCCGAGGCGCGGCGAGAACATTCTGCTCGAGGATTGCTGCACTGCCAAACGCGCTGATCACCGGCATTACGGGCCAGGACGGGTCGTATCTCGCCGAGTTGCTGCTGTCGAAGGGGTATACGGTCACTGGTGTCGTTCGACGGAGCTCGACGACACCGTACGAGCGCATCGCCCACCTCGTCGACCGGGTCACTCTCATCTCGGCAGACCTGCTCGATCAGCATTCGCTCGTCGATGCGATGGAGGCATGCAAGCCCGACGAGATCTACAATCTCGCTGCACAGAGCTTCGTGCAGACGTCATGGAACCAGCCTGTTCTCACCGGGGAGTTCACGGCGCTTGGCGTCACCCGCGTGCTGGAAGCCATGCGCAAGGCAGCGCCGAAAGCGCGGTTCTACCAGGCCAGCTCGAGCGAGCAGTTCGGCAAGGTCATGGAGACGCCCCAGCGCGAATCGACGCCGTTCTACCCGCGTAGCCCGTATGGCGTCGCCAAGGTCTATGGGCACTGGATCACCGTGAACTATCGCGAGAGCTTCGACCTCTTCGCGGTGTCGGGCATCCTGTTCAATCACGAGAGTCCCCGACGCGGCCTGGAGTTCGTCACGCGGAAGATCACCGACGGCGCGGCGCGGATCAAACTCGGGAAGGCCACCGAGTTGCGGCTGGGTAACCTGGACGCTCGGCGCGACTGGGGGTTTGCGGGAGACTATGTCGAGGCGATGTGGCGGATGCTCCAGCAGGACACGCCGGATGACTATGTGATCGGGACCGGAGATACCTGGACCGTTCGGCATTTCTGCGAGACGGCGTTCCGCGCGGTCGGGCTGGACTACCGCGAGCATGTCGTCGTCGACCCGAAATTCCTGCGTCCAGCGGAGGTCGAACTACTCGTCGCGGATCCGATGCGCGCGAGAACCGAGCTTGGCTGGACTCCGACCGTGACGCTCGAGCGCCTGGTCACGATGATGGTCGAAGCCGACCTCGAGAGACACCGCGCGGCCCGTTGACGATGCGGGTCCTCGTCACCGGGGCCGCAGGATTCGTCGGGCAATGGCTCTGCTCCGCCTTGCTCGCACGCGGCGATGACGTCACCGGAACGCGGCTCGACGCTGGCCCTCCGTCCACTGATCGGAGCCTGGGCGACGGGCGCGCCGCGATGCGCTGGCGCCGGGTCGATCTCCGCGACCGCGATGCGGTCGTGGCGCTTCTGGATGAGGTGCGCCCCGAAGTCGTCTTTCACCTCGCGGGCGTGACGTTCCTTCCGGCCGCCGCCGCGGATCCCGGACAGGCGTATGAGGTGAACGTCGTCGCGGCGGCACGGCTCCTCGGTGCGATCGCGGGGCTGCGAGCAACGAGCGGCCTCGACCCCGTGGTGGTGGTGGTCGGCAGCGGCGAGCAATACGGTCGGCACGACCGCACGGGGCCGCTCCCCGAGTCTGCGGAGCAGCGTCCGCTCACCGTCTATGGCGCGTCGAAGGTCGGTCAGGAAGCGGCCAGTCTCCAGCTGTGGCGTTCGACGGGCCTGCGAGTGATCTGCACCCGCAGCTTCAATCATACGGGGCCGGGACAGCCCGACCACCTGCTCGTTCCTGCGCTCGTGAGACGCGCGCTCGCTCTCCGCGGCACCGCGAAACCGCGCCTGCCGATCGGGAACACCACGCCGGTGCGAGATTTTCTCCACGTCCGCGATGTCGTCGACGCATATTTACTCCTGGCCGAGCGTGGCGTCGCTGGCGAGGCGTACAACGTGGCGAGCGGGGTGGGTCGGTCGGTCGGGGAGCTCGCCGAACTCGTTCTCCGGCGTGCCGGAGTCGACGCCCCGCTCGAGTCTGTCGCCGAGTTCATGCGTCCCGTCGATCTTCCCGTCCTCGTGGGGGATTCGACGAAGCTGCGCGCCGCGACCGGATGGTCACCACGATCGGGAATCGAACATGCCATTGACGAATTGATCGATGCCGCGGCGCGCTGATCTCCACAAGATCCTCCTCATTGGCTCCGGACCGATTGTCATCGGCCAGGGAGCGGAGTTCGACTACTCCGGAACGCAGGCGGCAAAAGCGCTGAAGGAGGAGGGCTACGAGGTCGTGCTCGTGAACTCCAACCCGGCGACGATCATGACCGATCCGGAGTTCGCGGACCGAACCTATATCGAGCCGGTGACGGCCGAGTACGTCGAGTTGATCATCGCGAAGGAACGCCCGGACGCGCTGCTGCCGACGATGGGCGGCCAGACGGCGCTGAACGTCGCGATGGCACTGCACGAGTCGGGCGTCCTCGAACGGTACGGTGTCGAGCTCATTGGCGCCGATGCCCGTGCGATTCGAGTCGCGGAGGATCGCGCGCTGTTCGCCGATGCTATGCGCGAGATCGGGCTCGCCATGGCTGCCGGCGGGATCGCGCGAACCTGGGAAGAAGCGGTCGCACTGGTGGATGTCACGGGGTATCCGTCGATCATCCGCCCGTCGTTCACGCTTGGTGGCAGCGGTGGCGGGATCGCCTACAACCGGGCCGAA
>JANOCW010000402.1:0-4853 GCA_031412375.1 Gemmatimonadaceae bacterium
CAGGGCGCGCGAACGCTCACCGAGCTGTGGGCCCTGAAGGAGAGTGCGTGGAAGGCACTCGGCTGCGACGACACGACGCCCTTCCGCGATCTCGAGCTCGTCATCGACGCCGGCGGTTGCCTGCGTGCGGTTCGGCTCGGGGCGACAGTGTTTCCGGCGATGGCCGAGCTCCGGCGCCCGTGGCCGGGCTGGGTCGCTGCGATACTCCTGCTGCAGGGCATCGCCGCATGACGGATCGCACTGCACCCGTGCCGGGAATTGCCGGCATCGCCTACGCATTTCCAGCCGAGTCGCGCTCGGTGCGAGAGCTCGCCGCGGCGGGATTGCTCGAGAGCGATGCCGGTGCGCTCGAGCGTTCCGGCTTCGATCGAGTGCACGTCGCCGTGAGCGAGACGCCGTTCGAGCTCGCCAGCACGGCGGCGACTCGCCTGCTCGTGCGCGACGCGATCGACCCCGCCTCCGTAGATGTGCTGATCTACGGGGGAGCGCAGGGCGTCGAGGCATTCCACGGCGCGCTCACACCGCAGCAGGCGGCCGACGCTCTTCGTACCGGCGACCGCTTCAAGTATCCCGCGACGCGCCTGCAGCACCAGCTGGAGCTCGACAACGCCAGCGCCTTCGGCATCGAGCAGCTCGCATGTGCGAGCCTGTTCGGCGCGGTCCGGCTGGCGCGGGCGATGTGCATTGCCGAAGGTGTGGAGCGCGTTCTCTGCGTCTCGTCGGACTTCTTCCCCGCGGACCTCGGACGCGAGGCGATCTACAATTGCACGTCGGACGCGGCGTGTGCCGTGCTCGTGGAGCGGTCGGCGACTCGCAACCGCATCGTCGGCACGACGTCGGTGACCAAGGGCTACTACTGGGATGCCGACGCGCTGCGCAACGAGCTGATCGCATCCTACTTCCCGACCGCGCGCCACGTGATCGAACGCGCAGTCGCCGAGGCGGGCTGGGCGGCCGAGGACGTGGACTGGGTGCTCCCGCACAACGTCAGCGCACGGAGCTGGGAGATCCTGCTCGGCCTGGTGCGCCTGCCGAATGCGCGGCTCTGGTCCCGCAACATCGCGCGCGACGGACACACCTTGGCAGGGGACAATTTCATCAATCTCGCCGATGCGCTCGATGCCGGCGACGTGGTGAGTGGCGATCGCATCGTGCTGTTCTCGTTCGGGTACGGCGCACACTGGTCGTGCATCACGGTGGAGGCCTGATCGCCATGCGTGACGACACGATTCTCATCACGGGGGCGAGCGGCTTCATTGGCGCAGCCGTCCTCCGCGATCTCCTCGCCTCAGGCGCGGTCCGCCACGCTCTCGTCCTGGTTCGCGATACCCCGAACTGGCTGAGGGTTGCCGCATCCCTGCCCGAGCGGGGTCGCGCCGCGATTCCGCTGCACGGTGACATTACGCTCCCCGGTCTCGGGCTCGACGCACCGGCACGAGCGCGACTGGCGGAGACCGTCACGGCGGTCGTGCACTTGGCGGCCGACACGTGCTTCTCGCAGACACTCGAGCATGCGCGTGCCGTCAACACCGCGGGAACCGCGAATGTGCTCGAGCTCGCGCACGCGCTCCCGCACATGCGTCGGTTCGTCCACGTGAGCACGGCGTTCGTCGCCGGCGCATCGACTGGTCGCGTTCTCGAGCGGGACAACGGCGGATCGGCCGGGTGGGTGAACGCCTACGAGCAGTCGAAGTACGAAGCGGAATCGTTCGTGCGAGCCTCCGCACGCGAGTGGGCGATCCTGCGGCCGAGCACGATCGTCTGCGACTCCGCGGCGGGTGGCATCACCCAGATCAACGCGGTGCATCGCGCATTGCGCCTCTACTATCACGGGCTGGCTTCGATGATCCCGGGAACGGAATCGTCGCTGGTGGACGTCGTCCACGGTTCGTACGTCTCACGCGCAATCGCCGAGCTCGCGTTGCGCGACAGCTCCGCGGGAGAGACCTACCACCTCTGCGCGGGCGCCGGCGCCCTGCCACTCGGCGAGCTGCTCGACACGACGTACGCCGTCTGGGCGGCCGCGCCCGCGTGGAAGCGCCGCTCGGTCGTCCGACCGGCGCTCACCGACCTCGCCACCTATCGCCTCTTCGAGCGGTCGGTCGAGGACGTGGGTGACGCACGGCTTCGCCAGGCGGTCGCATCGTTGTCGCACTTCGCTCCACAGATGTCCCTGCCCAAGCAGTTCGACACGACGCGCGCCGACGCCGCGCTCGGATACGCCGCGCCGCCTGTTCGTACGTTCTGGCCTCGCTTCGTCGAGGAGCTGCTTGGAACCGGATGGGCCCCACATACGAGGACCGCCGCATGATCGCCAGCACTCGTCCCCTGTTCGTTACCGACATGCTCGAGTGGCTGAACCGCCGGCTCGCGCCCCCTGGCGTGACGATCGACGCCAACACGCCGCTCTTCCGGTCGGGAATCATCAACTCCATCCGCATTCTCGAGCTCATCGCGTGGACCGAGCGAGCGACCGGGCGGGCTATCCCCGATCGGGAGATTCGCATGGACAACTTTCAAAGCGTTGGCCGGATCGCCGACGTGTTCGTCCCGGGGAGCCATGTGGCAGGCTGATGACATTGCGCGGGCGCTGACGGCGCGCGGAGAGATGTGGGAGGTATCCCCCGGGCTGATCGGGCTGCGCGGAGACGCGCTGTCGCTGCTCGAGTCGATCGAGGACGCCGTCATCGCCATCGCGCGCGATGAGGGCGCTGACGAGTGGCGCGTGCCACCCGGCATTCCATTCGCCACGCTCGCCCGCGCGGACTACTTCCGCTCCTTTCCCCAGTGGCTGACGGCGGCATCGCACCTGTCCGCGGATGAAGCCGACCTGGCGCGCGTTGCCGAGGCGGATGACCCGGCTGCCGAGGCACGCACATCGCTCGCTCCAGCCGATTCCGCGCTGCTTCCGGCCGTCTGCTATCACTGCTATGCACGCTACGCTGGCGCGACGATCGATGACGCGACCATCGTGACGGCGCAACAGCTCTGCTGGCGGCACGAGGGAGATCGCCTGGCCCCGCTCGAGCGTGGGTGGGCGTTCTCGATGCGCGAGGTCGTCTGTCTCGGTTCTGCGGACGACGTTCGGGCATTTCTCTCGCGCGGACGCACGCGTGCCGTTCGACTCGCCGTCAAGCTCGGACTCGCCGCCGGGATGGTCGATGCCGAGGATCCGTTCTTCGCCCCGACGTCACGCGGCAAGGGTTTGCTCCAGCGCATCAAGGGACTGAAGCGCGAACTGGTGCTGCCTCTCGGTGGCGGCCGAACCATCGCCGCGAGCTCGATCAATGACCACGAGGAGTTCTTCGGCGAGGCGTTCGACATCCGGCTCTCCACGGGCGAGTGGGCGAGCAGCGGCTGCATTGCCTTCGGCATCGAGCGCTGGCTGCTCGCCGTGCTCGCCGCGTACGGCCCGCTCGCCAGCGGCTGGCCCGCGCTTCCCACGCGCGCAGCAAGCGCCACTCGTCGTACGACTCCGCGCGCCGTGCGCGCCGAAACCTTTGTCGCCCTGGGAGGAATGTCCCGATGCTGATGCCCGCCTCGACACGCAGCCGACTCTATGTGCGCCACGCGTCCGCCGCCGATCGCGGTGCGTGGTCGGTGGAGCGAGACATTTGCTGGGCCGAGATCGACGCGACGCGTGCACGATCCCGCCCGGACATCCTCGCGCAGTTGCGCGATGCCGCGATCATCGAATCGTACCACCCGATCAACCTGTCGCGGTTGCTCCGCTTGACGGCCGATGACATCGACGCCGGTGTGGCGTTCTCGCTGGAGCTGTACGAGGGCTTCAAGCACTTTCATGCCCTTCGCACCTACCTCGATGTCGTCGGCTACGAACCGGCGATCACCGATGCCGACCTGCTCGCCGCACGGCGCAGGTCGGCCGACGATGAGCCTGGCGATGCGGAGCTGATACCGCGCCTCGTCACGTTCATGCTGTCCGAGCACCTCGCGTCGTACTTCTTCCGCAGGCTGGGTGAACAATCGCCAGAGCCCGTGCTCGCGGGATTGCTCGCACTCGTTGCGGCGGATGAGGTGCGTCACGCACAGAGCGCCTCCGATCTCATCGCCAAGCGGATCGCCCTCGATCCGGATGTCGTGCCGGCCGTGCTCGACGCCGCCTCGAGCTTCCACCATTTCGGCGAGGAGGCCGTCGGGTCGGTTCCCGTCGCACAGCCAGGGGACGAGATCGCGATTCGAACCTTCATCTCCAGAATCGAGCGGCTCTGCAACATTCGCCTGGTCGATCACATCAAGGCATCGCTCTGACGGGGCGAGGGAGACAACCATGCAGATCACCCAGCACGAGCTCATGCTGCTCAACTTCTACCGCGCGTCCGAGCTCCACGGCGGACTCCTGCTCGGCCAGATGGCACGCCGCACCCGTGACCCGCACCTCATGCTCGAGCTCACCAATCACAGCGCCGAGGAGATCATACATGCCCGGCTGTGGACGGAGTGCATTCTCGATGTCGGTGGGGTACCGGCGCCGGTGCGCGATACGTACCAGTCGTACTACACGGCGATCATCGGCACGCCGGTGACGATTCTCGAGGTTCTCGCCCTCACCCAGGTGTTCGAGCGGCGAGTGTATCGTCATTTCACCAAGCATCTTCGGATGCCGGGGGTGCACCCGCGGGTCGCGATGACGCTCGCCCGGATGCTGGAAGAGGAGAAGGGACACCTGAGCTGGGTCAAGGCATGGCTCGACGACCAGGCCATGCACCGCGCCGATGACGTGCGCCGGCTGATGCGCGAATACACCCGCGCCGATGAGCGCGTGTACGAATCACTCGTTCGCGAGATCGGCTGGCTGGAGGCCGCATGACCAGCGCGACGATGACTTCCGA
>JANOCW010000403.1:0-3708 GCA_031412375.1 Gemmatimonadaceae bacterium
AGACTCTGTCGGTCACCCGCCCATGGAGGTTTTATGCGGAGACTCGCAACGCTTACCTGCACCGCGCTGCTGCTGACTGGCAGCGGTTGCGTGACACCGCCCCCGGCGAGCTTGACCGTTGCGCCGAGCTCGCCGGCGTCAGGCTCCCGGGCAAGTGCGCCGAGCTACGGATCCCCTGCGTTCGGGAATTTCGTGCGCGCGCGCAGCCCCCAGCTCCAGTTCTGCTACGAGGATACCCGTGCGGCGAGCCCGGCGCTCGCCGGCTCGGCGACGGTCGCCGTGACGCTCGGATCGAATGGCAGCGTCCTGAAAGCCGACATCGTGCGTCGCTCCTGGTCCGGCCAGGGCTCGGAGATTGTCGAGACGTGTGTGCTCTCCCGCGTGCGCGGCTGGAGATTCCCGGCGACGAACGCCGAGGAGCTGCTCACACACTCGTTCGCCGTGATCTTCACGCGGTAGGTCGCGCGTCGGTCTCCGCGGGAAGGCGCGAGATCGATCACGCAGGGTGACTCACGGGCGTCGTCAGCGAATGTCAGGAACACGGGGAGCGGGCGTCGACAGGCGTCCGCTCCTTGCCGTTGGCACCTGTGTTCGCTGAAACCCGAGTGGGCCCCCGGGTGTAGGGAATGGCGGAGGAATCACCATGACGCCTGGAAGACTGCGCCGCCTCGCCCTGCAGGTCAGCGCGACCCTCGCCCTTGGCGCGTTCGCGCCTGCCTCAGCAGGCGCTGCGGCCCACGCTGATGCCCTGGTCCCGCCTGACACCGCCGCTCGTGCATCGCGGGCTCGCAGCGATGTCGCCGCCGCGTCCGGCTACGGTGCAGACGCCTCCGACCCGGCCGAGCCCGTCAGCCTGCGTGACATCGCCGCGTCGAACGCCAAGGTGAAGATGGCCTATTCGGCGCTCATGGACATGTGGGGGAGCCATTTCGACGACGTCGGCGCCACGTTCGAGGCGCCACGACTGCTGCGCTACCGGGGCACGGTGCGCACGGCCTGCGGGGTAATGCCGCAAAACAACGCCGCGTACTGCCCACAGCGGAACGCGATCTACTTCGACGAAGTGTTCATTGCCGCGACGGCGAAGCATGTCGGCAGTGAGCTCGGAACCGACGGCGATATGGCGGCGGTCGGCATCATCGCGCACGAGGTTGGTCATGCCGTGGCAATCCAGATGGGCTACGCGTCGCGATTCACCTACGCCAACGAAGCGGCGGCGGATTGCCTCGCTGGCGCGTTCGCTCGGCAATCGCGCCACGACGGGGCGCTCGAGCCCGGCGACATCGAGGAGGCGTTCCTTGGAATGGCCCTCGCCGCCGATCCCGCACCGGCCGCCACGCTCGTCAGCCGCGGCGACGAACGCCGGCAGGTGCGCGCCGCCCTGATGAGCCACGGAACGCGCGAGCAACGCATGCAGAACTTCCGTGCGGGGCTCGAGCGTGGACCCAGCGCGTGCCTGGCTCATTTCGAGCTGAACTGACCCGGTCGCGACGCACCCTTCCGGTTGGAACTTCCGCGCCGTACATCCCCTTCGTGACACCGATACTTCCGCGATCGTGAGCGGAGCGGGTCTCGCGCGCGACCCGAATCAAAAGCGCACATTCCGGCTCCGGGGGGGATTGCATATGAGGAAAGCGATAGCGTTTGGCGCAGCCGCAGCACTGTTCGCGGGATGCTCGGCCGATCAACCGGCACCGACCCAGCTCGAGATCAGCGTGCCGCTGTTCGCCGCTGGCGGTGGTGACTCGAATCTCGGCACCCATCTGCGCGGCGAGGAGGAAGTGTTCACGCCCGCCCCGGGGGCGCCGACGCCCGCCGATTCACGGGCGCAGGGCGAGGCGATCTTCCGGGTCAGTGATGATGGTACCCTCGTCGACTTTCGACTGATCGCTTCGAACATCGATAACGTCTTCATGGCCCACATCCATTGCGGCCGCCCGGGCGCGAACGGGCCGATCCGCATGTGGCTGTCGCCCGTCGTCGGACCGACGGGAGCTCCCGGCCCCGCGGGGTCCGGCCCGCAGAACGGCGTCCTTGCGACAGGCACCTTCTCGCCCGTCGGCATCGTTTGCCCGGCTGCCAATGTTGGCCAGGTCATGCCACTGCTCGTCGCGATGCGGGCGGGACTCACCTACGTGAATGTCCACACGAACGATGGCGTGGCACCGGCGAACACCGGTCCCGGTGATTTCCCCGGCGGCGAAGTTCGCGGCCAACTGGATCATCCCCAGGGACGCTGACCGCGGGATAGCACTCGATCGACTCCAGGTGCGATCCGGCTCGACGGGTCGCACCTGGAGTTTTTGCATCCGAGACTTGTGAGTGTGACAGCCGCGCGTGGCGCACTTATCGCAAAAGGTGCCCGGACGAGTGCGATGTCATCACCCTCGGCAGGCGAACGGATGGCTGGAGATCGGAAGGCGCAGTCGAACGAAGGTCGCGCGTCACGCGCCGCGGGATTCGTCCATGTGCGTGGCGCCCGCGAACACAACCTCAAGAACGTCGACCTGGACATTCCGCGCGACGCGCTCGTGGTGTTC
The DNA here is from genome assembly GCA_031412375.1 of Gemmatimonadaceae bacterium. Taxonomy (GTDB): domain Bacteria; phylum Gemmatimonadota; class Gemmatimonadetes; order Gemmatimonadales; family Gemmatimonadaceae; genus JANPKQ01. Next base: position 2,541 of record JANOCW010000403.1, read on the forward strand.
ACCGGGATCTCGGGGTCCGGCAAGTCGTCGCTCGCCTTCGGCACCCTGTACGCGGAAGCGCAGCGCCGGTATCTCGAGTCGGTATCGCCGTACGCGCGCCGCCTGTTCGATCAGATGCCCGTGCCCGACGTCAGCGAGATCGACGGGTTGCCCCCCGCGGTCGCGCTCCAGCAGCAGCGTGGGTCACCGACGACCCGATCGTCGGTCGGAAGCGTGACCACGCTGTCGAACCTGCTTCGGATGCTCTACTCGCGCGCAGGCCGGTATCCGCCGCACCAGAAGCACCTCGATGCGGAGGCGTTCTCACCGAACACACCCGCCGGGGCATGCCCCGAGTGCCATGGCCTCGGTCGCACGTATGCAGTCACCGAACGGTCGATGGTGCCGGACGATTCGCTGACCATTCGACAACGCGCCATCGCCGCGTGGCCCCCCGCATGGCACGGCCAGAACCTTCGCGACATGCTCATCACGCTCGGCTACGACGTCGATCGGCCATGGCGCGAGCTGCCGAAGAAGGACCGCGACTGGATCCTGTTCACCGACGAGCAGCCAGTCGTGCCCGTCTACGGGGGACTTTCGACGGACGACGTGCGCCGCGCAATCCGACGAAAGGAGGAGCCGGACTATCACGGCAATTTCTCGAGCGCCCGGCGATTCGTGCTCTACACCTTTGCGAATACCCAGAGCGCGTCGATCAAGAAGCGTGCGGCGCAGTACATGGTGAGCACCGAGTGCCCGCTCTGTCTCGGCAAGCGGCTGCGTCGCGAGTCGCTCTCCGTCACGTTCGCGGGGATGGACGTCGCGGAGATTTCGCACAGCCCGATCGGGCGTCTTCACGAGATTCTCCGGCCGTATGGCGAGGGAACGGCCGCCGAGGAGCTGAGCATGGCGGTGGACCATCCCGAGCAGGCCATTGTCGCGCAGCGGATTGCCGAGGACCTCGTCGCCCGGATCGATGTGCTGCTCGAGCTCGGGCTCGGATACCTGTCGCTCGACCGCAGCACGCCGACTCTCTCTCCGGGCGAGCTGCAACGCCTCCGGCTTGCGACGCAGGTCCGCTCCAACCTGTTCGGCGTGGTGTACGTCCTCGACGAGCCATCCGCCGGTCTGCATCCCGCCGATACCGAGGCGCTGCTCACCGCGCTCGCGAAGCTGAAGGCATCGG
>JANOCW010000404.1:0-2054 GCA_031412375.1 Gemmatimonadaceae bacterium
ACGATGATCTCGACCCGACGGTTTTGCTGACGGCCCTGCGCGTTGTCGTTCGTCGCGACCGGCTGGGTCTTCCCGAATCCGGTCGACGTGATCTGACCCTGCGGGACTCCACCGGCGATCAGCGATGCGCGAACGGAGGCCGCTCGATCTACGGAGAGCTTCTGGTTGTACGCATCACTTCCGGTGGCGTCCGTGTGACCCTCGACGGCGATCTGGCGATCGGGGTACTGCTGCAGGATCGCCGCGATCCGGCGAACGTTCGACTCCGCGCCGGGCTTCAGCGTCGCCCGATTGACGTCGAAGAGGATGTCGCTGAGGCTGATCACGATGCCGCGCGTTGTCTCGCGGAGATTGGTGATCTCGGTGACCAGGTTGCGGAGCTGGTTGAGCGCGGAGTTCAGCTGCTCGTTCGCGGCCTCCGCGGCACGGCGAAGTGAATCGGACTGCTGCTGGATCATGGCGTTGTGCCGGCGCAGCGAATCGATCTGCGCCTGCGACATCTGGCGTTGTTCGGCGCTCATCGCATCACCCTGTCTCCGCAGCGCTTCGCTACGGGCGAGCTGGCGAGCGAGCGTCTCGCGCTTCAGGCTGTCGGTGCCACTCACCGCCAGCGAGCGCGCATTCTCGGCGTCGGCGACCTGCGCCAGACGGAGCGCGACGTGGGACAGGCCGTCGACGAACTCCTGGGGCTCCTTCGCGGCGAAGGCGTTCTGCGCGGCGGTGAGCGCCTCGCGCGAGCGGATCATGGCGGCTTCAGCGCGACGCTGGGCGCCCTGTTCCGTCAGGACCTGATCGAGCGCTTCGGCCTGTGTCAGCGTGGCCGGCTTGCGAATGGTGGCACACGCCGCGCTGGCAAGGAGCACGGCGAGCATCATGAAATTCTTCATCGGGCGCCTCCCGGCGGTGGGACTCGTTGAAGCTCGGCCTGTGCGGCTGACCGCGACCGTTCGGCGATGCTACGCTCGGCAACCGCCTGGGCATACGCGGCGTCGGCGGCTGCCCGACGGGCGAGAAGGGCAGCTCGATTGCGATCCTTGATGGCCGCGCCTTTCGCCGACTCGAGCGCAGTGCGCGCTTCGGCCAGGATTCCGGAAGCCAGCGTATCAGCGCCGGCTGCCTGGGCATCGGCGATCGCCCGCTCTGCGGTGCTCATAGCGACCATGGGATCGCCCGTCGGAGGAATCCGTGTGCTCGCGCAAGCGGCGACGACGATCGCCATACCGGCAAATCTGAGAACGTTCATGGAACGAACCTCGGTTCTTGTGAGTGCTCCCCTTGGGAGCAAGGGGTATTCCAGCGAAGGGGGATCGGCCGTGAGGACGACCGGCGATTGCGACTCCCTGCGATTCGGGATATCTTCGGTACAAGCTTGAGGTCGAGTCCCTGGCCCGTCCCACACCTGACGGCGGCGTGCAGGCGGCTCCGGTGAACCCGGGAATTCGCGTGAAGACCGACCCCCTCCGCCAGACCACGCTCTTCCCCGACGAGAACGATAGCCGAGCGAACGCGCGCGCGCTGCGGGTGATCGGCGAACAGAGCGACATCCTGTACTACCGGAGTTCGGCAAAGTCGGTGCTCAATGGGCCCGAATCGACGGGAATGTCCTTCTGGTCGATCAATCCGTACGTCGGGTGCGCGTTCGGGTGCGCGTACTGCTACGCCCGGTACGCGCACCGCTATGTGATGGAACGCAATACTACAGCGTCGCGCCTCGCACCGGCGCTCGCGGCCGACCTGTCAGCGATGCCGCCGTGGCTCGCGTTCGAGAGACGCGTTGTCGTCAAGGAAAACGCGCCCGACGTCCTCCGCCGTACGCTTCGGCAGGGAAGTGACCGGCATCTCAAGCTGATCGACGGTGAGACGATCGTCATTGGGACAGCGACCGACCCGTACCAGCCGGCCGAGCGCAAATTCCGTGTGACTCGCGGGATCCTCGAGGTGCTGGCCGAGCATGCCGGGCTGAGCGTCGTGGTCATCACGAAGAGCCCGCTGATCACGCGCGACATCGACGTCCTCACGCGCCTCGCTCGTCACTCGAAGGTGTGCATCCACCT
>JANOCW010000405.1:0-39960 GCA_031412375.1 Gemmatimonadaceae bacterium
CGGAGCTGCCCGCGGTCCGGGGCTGGATGATGGCCTGGCAGCGCTCGCCCGCGTGCGTGAGAAAACCGGGCTGCGCATCCTCACCGATGTCCACCTGCCCGATCAGTGCGCCGTTGCCGCTGAAGTTGCCGACGTGCTCCAGATCCCCGCGTTTCTCTGCCGGCAGACAGATCTGCTGGAGGCTGCTGGACGGACAGGTCGCCCGGTGAACGTGAAGAAGGGCCAATGGATGCACCCGGAAGGGATGCGCGGCGCGGTCGACAAGGTGCGAGGCGCCGCGCGTGGAACAGCAGGCTCCGTCGCCGTCACCGAGCGCGGCACCTTTTTCGGCTACGGCGACCTCGTCGTCGACATGCGCGCATTCGCCCGCATGCGCGAGGCATGTGACGCCCCGGTCATCTTCGACGCGACACACAGCGTGCAGCGCCCGGGGCAGGGCACCGGTGGGGCGAGCGGTGGCGCGCGGGAGTTCATCCCGCCGCTGGCCCTCGCTGCTGTCGCGGCGGGCGCCGACGGTGTTTTCCTGGAGACACATCCGGATCCGGCCAATGCCCCGAGCGATGGGCCGAACATGATTCCCTTGTCCGAGCTCGATGCGCTCGTCGACCGCTTACTCGCCGTGCGCGACGCGTGCACGCGATAATCGATCCGGCCCTCGCGCGGCGGATACGGCTCATCGGCCTCGACGTCGATGGCGTACTTACCGACGGAGGCGTCTACCTGGGCGCGTCGGATGGGCTCCCCGTCGAGTTGAAGCGATATCACATCCAGGACGGGCTCGGTGTCAGGTTCCTCCGCGACGCGGGGATCATCGTCGCCCTCATCACCGGGCGGGTGTCGGACAGCGTGCGCCTGCGCGCTGCGGAGCTCGGCATCACGGATGTCATTCAGGACCCGCATGCGCGCAAGCTCCCGGCGTTCCTGACGATGCTCGAGCGGCACGGTGTCGCTCCCGAAGACGCGGCGTTCGTGGGCGATGACTATCCCGACCTCGCCATTCTTCGGGTCGTTGGACTGCCGGTGGCCGTTGACAATGCGGTCGACGATGTCAAGGAAATCGCGCACGTCCGGCTGCGCCGTGCGGGAGGCGACGGAGCCGTGCGAGAATTCGCCGAGCTCCTGCTTCGTGCCCGCGGCCAGTGGCGCGCGATCGTCGAGCGCTATGTCACGGAACGGTCCGTCGAATCCGAGTCCGTGCGATGATGGCCGCGGACATCCTCGAGCGCGGGCGCCGCGTGCTGCGCCTCGAATCCGAGGCGATCGCCGAAGTCGAGCAACGGCTCGACGACACCTTCGTCCGCGCCGTCGAGATGATTGCCACCTCGGCGGGACGCGTCATCGTTGCGGGTGTCGGCAAGACAGGCATCGTGGCGCGGAAGATCGCTGCGACACTGACCTCGACCGGTACGCCCGCCCTTTTTCTTCACCCCGTGGAGAGCGTGCACGGCGACCTCGGCCTCGTTGGCGCAGCCGATGTGGCCATCATGGTTTCGAAAAGCGGCACCACCACGGAACTGCTCGTCCTGCTCGAGGCGCTCAAGCGCTTCGGTGTCCGCGTGATTGCGCTCACCGGTGCGCCCGATGCCGCGCTCGCTCGATACGCCGACATCGTGCTGGACGCATCCGTGCGCGAGGAAGCCTGCCCCCATGATCTCGCGCCGACGACGAGCACCACCGCCGCGCTCGCCCTCGGCGACGCGCTCGCCGTCGCTCTGCTCGAGCGAAAGGGCTTTCGCCGCGAGGACTTCGCGCGACTTCATCCGGGCGGTGCGCTCGGACGCCGCCTCCTCACGCGCGTCCGCGATGTCATGCTCACGGAAGAGTTGCCGGCATTGCCGACGTCGGCGACCATGCGTGAAGCGGTGGTGCAGCTCGCCGAGCGGCGGGGTATTGTCATGGTGGTCGATGCGTCTGGCCGCCTCGCCGGCGTCCTCACCGCGGGCGACCTGGCCCGCCTGATGGAGCGCGAAGAAAACGTCTTCCCCGTCCCCGTGACCGCCGTGATGAACACGCAGCCGAAGCGAACCGCGCCCGACGAGCTGGCGAGCGCCGTCGTGTTTCGCATGGAGCAGCACGGCATCATGGCGATGCCCGTGATCGACGACGCCGGCCGGATCGCCGGGGTCGTGCATCTCCATGACCTGATGCGCGCGGGGGTGGTCTGATGGCGAGGCTGTCCGTGATCGCCGCAGTGGGTGCTGGAATGCTGATGGTTGCCGCGTGCCGCAGGGACGCGCCCGCCATACCGACCACACAGTCTGCCCTGGCGGATTCGGCCGATCAGGTGATGTCCGGCGTGCAGTTCCTTCTCACCGGGGGCGGGGTGCAGCAGGGCAAGCTCGTGGCCGACAGCGGCTTCATGTTCGAGAACAGTACCCGAATCGAGTTGCGCGGCGTGCGCACGGACTTCTTCACCAAGACGGGCGAGCAGACGGGAACCCTCACGTCTCGCGAGGGGACCTATCTGAAGCAGCGCGGCAATCTCGAGGCCCGGAAGACGGTGGTGGTCCTGTCGACGGATGGCCGCCGTCGGCTCGAGACCGAGCAGCTCAGCTACGACGAACGAACCGACATGATCACGACCGACAGTGCCTTCGTGATCACGCAGGACGGCCAGGTCGCGCGTGGTGTCGGGTTCTCCACCGATCCCGACGTCACGCGATTCGCCTGCAAGGCGAGCTGCGAGGGCAACTTCAACATGGCGCGGCGCGCTCCGTGAATATCGTCGCCCTCCGCCCGCGTCAGGTGGGAAGCGTGATCGTCCTCGCGAGCGCGTGCGCGCTCCAGGCTGCAGGCGGCCAGGAGACAGGTCGGCGCTGTCAGAACATCGAGCTCGTGAAGCGATCCGAGACGACCGCCCTGACCGGCGTGCAGCAGCCGGATGAGTCGTTCATCACCTATGCCGGTGGCGGTGTCATCATGGTCTGCCGTGCCGAGGGTGTGCGACTCGTGTCGGACAGCGCCGAGTATCACCAGGCGGCAGAGATCGTGTACCTGTTCGGTCGCGTGCGGTATACCGAGGGGACGACGGCAGTGGACGCGCAACGGATCACCTACTGGAAGGCTGACGAGCGGATTCTCGCCGAGGGCAGCGTCGTCGCCCGGCTTGGAAACGGTACGACGATGACCGGCCCCCGCGCCGACTACCTCCGTGCCGTGCCCGCGCTGCGCGCCCGCGCCCAGTTGCGCGCGACGGACCGCCCCCACATCACGCTCGTTCAGGCGGACACAGGCCGCGCGGGAGCGCGACCGGCAACTCCTCTCCCCGCGCGTGAGCCGGCGCGCTCCAGCGCCCGCGGTACAGGAGGGCGCGGGCAGGCGCCCGCGACTCCCGGCTCGCGCGCCGGAGTGCAGCCCGCGGGCCGCCCTGATACCACCGTCGTCGATGCGAACACCGTGTTCATGGACGGGGACAGCCTCGTCTACGCATCGGGCAAGGTCGTCGTCACCCGTCCGGATCTCGTTGCAACGAGCGACTCGCTGGCGCTCGACCGCGCCACCGAACGTGCGCGATTCATCGGCAAGCCGGTGATGCGTGGAACAGGAGATCGGGCGTTCACGCTCACCGGGTCGGTCATCGACATCTTCTCGCGACAGCGAAAGCTCGAGCGCGTATTGTCCCGCGTCGACGCCAAGGTCGTGAGCGACGAAATCCAGCTGAGCGCCGATACGCTCGACCTCCGCATTCGCGAAGACCGGCTCGAACGGGCCTTCGCGTTCGGAACGACCCGGGCGCGCGCCCTGTCTGCGGCCCAGGACATGACGGCGGACTCCATCGAGATCCACATGCCCGGCCAGCGGATCCGCGAAGTCCGCGCGATCGGGAAGGCCTATGCCCTGAGCGACCCCGATTCGACGAAGATACGGTCGAGTGAGCGTGACTGGATCCGGGGCGACACCATCATTGCGGTGTTCGATTCCATCGCGGCCGCCGATACCACGAGCAAGCCGAGGATCCGCGAGCTTCGATCCCTGGTGTCCGCCAGATCGTTCTATCAGGTGGCTTCGGATGATTCGACGGGGAACTGTCCCAAGATCAACTATTCGCGCGGCGAGCAGATCACCGTCGCCTTCGATTCTCAGGCAGTGCGACGAGTTTCCGTGCAGGACTCCGTGAATGCCGATGGGTTGTTCCTGGAGTGCAAGGCGCCTGACCCCTCGGCGGCCCCCGGTGCCGGATCTCGCGCTCCGGCTGTGCCGCCGCGCCCCGCGCCCCCGCCGGTCACGGTTCCCGCCGCGTCGGCTGGGCCTCCACCCCCAATTGGGCGGCCGCCGGAATGACCCCTCCCTTTCCGCCGCGCATCCAGCAGCTGATCGACCACCTCGCGCGAGGGGATCGCTCGACCGCACTCGCGCTGCATGCGCTGATCAGCGTGGCGAGTCCCGACGGGTGCGCTTCACTGAATGAGATCGCGATTCACTACCGCGATGATCATCTCGAGGCCCTTCGCATCGAAGGCAAGGATGCCGATCGCGAGGCGGGGCGGCTGGGACTGGACGAGGTGCGCCAGCATCTGGCGACCTCCGTCCTCCCGCGCCTCGCGAGCGAGGGCGCCGTGGTCCTGCCTCACTCGGGGCTGACGCCAGCCGAAGCCCAGGTTCGCCTCGTCGAAGGCGTGTGGGCGGAAATTGCTCCGCACCGGGGTGCGCTCGCCGAAGTGCTGAAGCACACCGGTGAGCATCCCGCCGGGGAGCCAGGCCCGCCGCCGTCCGCAAAGGCATCGGTGTCTGTGCTCGAAGCCCAGGGCCTCGTGAAGATGTACCGGCGGCGCAGAGTCGTGAATGATGTGGCCCTCCGATTGCAACAGGGCGAGATCGTCGGCCTTCTTGGTCCGAACGGGGCGGGGAAGACGACGACGTTCTACATGATCGTGGGGCTCATTCAGCCGCTGTCCGGGCGGATCCTCCTCGACGGTGCCGATATCACGACCATGCCCATGTATCGCCGGGCGCGCCGTGGGATCGGCTACCTGTCCCAGGAGCCATCGATCTTCCGAAAACTCTCGGTCGAGGACAACATCCTCGCGATTCTCGAGACCCTTCCCATGTCGGGCGCTGACCGTCGCGCACGACTGGAGACGCTGCTCGATGAGTTGAGCATCAAGCACCTTCGTCACAGTCGCGCGTATGCGCTCTCCGGGGGCGAGCGGCGCCGGCTCGAGATCACCCGCGCGCTCGTGACGAATCCCAGCTTCATGATGCTCGATGAGCCCTTTGCCGGCGTCGACCCGATCGCCGTCCACGACATTCAGACCATCGTCGCCGGCTTGCGCCACCGGGGTATCGGAGTGCTCATCAGCGACCATAATGTAGAGCAGACGCTGGACATCGTCGATCGCGCTTACATCATGTTCGACGGGCAGGTGAAGGTGTCGGGTACCGTGCGGGAACTCGTCTTCGACGACACGGTAGCCCAGATCTATCTCGGACCGACGCTGGCGGAACGATTGCGGGCCCGATTCTCGAGTGACAGCAACGGAGGCAACGGCCGATGAGACCGGGGCTGAATCAGAGCACGCAGCTCAAGCAGGAGATGAAGATCAATCCACGCCTGTACCAGGCGATGGACCTCCTCTACATGCCCCTGCTCGATCTCCAGCAGCACCTCAAGCAGGAGCTCCTCAACAATCCCTTCCTCGAGCTGGTCGAACAGGATGAGGAGGACGAGGAGGAGGGAAGCGAGACGGAGACGGAGGTGACCGAGCAGCAGGAAGAAAAGCAGCAGAGTGACGAGATCGACTGGGAGGAAATCCTGCTCGACGGCTTCGATGCCGGTGGGCGCCGCGAAGAGCATGAGGAGAAGGAGTACTACGAGCCCGTCACGGTCGACACGCGGGACCTCAGCGACCACCTTCGCGAGCAGATTGCACTGCTCGAGGTGACCCCCCGGCAACGGCTCCTCGCCGAGGAGTTCATCGGCAACATCGACGAGAACGGCTGGCTGGCCGCCCCGCTGCAGGAAGTGCTCGAGTGTGCCAACGACATGCTCAAGCAGTACGCGATCGACGCCGAGATGGACGAGGAGGACATTCCGAGCTACACGATCGCCGAAGCGGAGGAGATGCTTGCCACCGTCCAGGCGCTCGATCCCCCGGGGGTCGGTGCGCGCGACCTGCGCGAGTGCCTGATGCTGCAGCTCAAGGACGCGGGTCTCGAGCAGTCGGTGCCCTATCGCCTCGTGCGCGATTGTTTCGATGAGCTGATCAACCATCGCTGGAGCGAGATCTCCAAGCGCTTCGGCATCAGCCCCGCCGACGTGCAGAAGGCGGCCGACGAGATCGCAAAGCTCGATCCCAAGCCTGGGCTCATCTACAGCAGCGCGAGCGACAACTACATCATCCCCGACCTGATCGTCGAAAAGATCGACGGTCGCTATCACATCTTCCTGAATGACGCGAACCTGCCGCGACTCAAGTTGAGCCGGGCCTACCAGGAGATCGCGCGCGACAAGAAGAAGTTCGAGGGCGAGAACAAGGAGTTCATCTCCAACAAGCTCAACTCGGCCAACTGGATGATCCAGGCGATCGAGCAGCGCCGCCAGACGATGCTCAAGGTCATGAACTACATCGTCGACCGGCAGCGTGACTTCTTCGAGAAGGGCGTTCAGTTCCTGAAACCGCTGACGCTGCGCGAGGTCGCCGAGGTGATCAGCATGCACGAGTCGACGGTGAGCCGCGTGACGAACGAGAAGTTCGTGCAGACACCGCGCGGCGTCCTCCCGCTCAAGTACTTCTTTTCCTCCGGGCTCTCGACGACGGGCGGCGAAGATGTGTCGGCCCGCGGGATCAAGGCGCAGATCCAGAAACTCGTCGAGGACGAGGATGCCAAGCACCCGCTCACTGATCAGGCGATCGTGAACATCCTGAAGGAAAGCGGGGTCCAGATCGCGCGCCGCACGGTCGCGAAATATCGCGACCAGCTCGGCGTCCTGTCGGCGCGGATGCGCAAGCGGGTGTGACGATCGCCGCTCGAGCAACGGGATCCACGACGTCATCCTCGTTGCCTCAGCCCGCGGGCGACGCGGTCGATGTCAGCGTGCTCGTGCCCGCGAAGGACGAGGCGGAAAACCTGCCGCTGTTCATGGAACAGGCGTCCGCCGCATTCGGTGCCGACCCCGGCGTCCGCTACGAAGTCATCGTCATCGATGACGGTTCGGTCGATGCCACGTGGCCGACGCTCGAACGCCTGAGCCGCCAGTATCCCTTTCTCCGCATGGCGCGCCACCGCTCACGGCGTGGCATCGCCGACGCGCTCCGCACAGGCTATCTCGCCGCGCACGGCCGCATCATGGTGTTCTATCCTGCGGACCTGCAGTACCGACCGGAGGATATCCCCCGGCTCGTCGCCCCGATTCTCGCCGGCGACTCCGACATGGTGACCGGCTACAAGCAGGGAACCTACGAGAAGCGCTTCGTCTCGAACATCTACAACGGGCTGAGCCGCTCGCTGTTCGATGTTCCCGTACGGGACCTCAATTCCGTGAAGGCGTATCGCCGCGAGATCATGGACGGGATCCCGGCACGTCCCGACTGGCACCGCTTCATGATCGTCATCGCGCACGATCAGGGCTTCACCGTCTCGGAAATTCCGGTCCCGCTGTACCCGCGCCACGCGGGACGGACGAAGTTCGGCATCGGCCGCATCCCCGTCGGCGTGCTCGACATGCTGTCGGTCTGGTTCGAGCTGCGCTTCGGGAAAAAACCGCTCCTCGCGTTCGGCATGCTGGGAGTCGGCCTCTTCGCGCTCGGTGTCCTCGTTGGCATCGGTGCGCTCGCGTGGCGGTTCCTGATCCCCGCGGAGTGGGGAGGGCAGGTGGGGTTCCGGCCGGTTCTGAATCTCGTCGAAACCTGTGTCATCGTCGGGAGCGTGTTCTTCGCCACCGGGCTGCTCGGCGAACAGATCGCCGGCCAGCGCGCCGAGGTCCGGGAGCTCCGGCGGCAGCTTGACGAGCTGCGCACCTCGCGCGAGCAGATCCCCCGTCCCTGAGGCCATGAAGGTTCTATTCATCACGCACGCGTTCGCGCGCTCGGGCGGGGACGTGGGGGGATCGCCGGAGCTGCGCCTTGCGATCGCGCTGCGCGAAGAGAACATCGAGGTGCTGATCCTCGCTCCTGGTCAGCCTGGGGAAGCCAGCGAGGACATCGATGGGATCGCCGTCGAACGCTTCGAGATGCCGCGCCGCGAGCTCGCGCTCGCCTCGGCGGAATCGACGGCACAGACGGGCCCTCGGCCCTCGTGGCGTTCGCGGATCACCGCGCTGCGCTTCCTGAGCGCCGAATTCACGAGCGCGGTGCGAGCGCGTCGCGCCTTCGATCCCGATCTCGTGCACGCGCACTGGTGGTTTCCCGGTGGGTTGGTGGGCACGTGGGTCAGTGCGCTGGGAAGCCTCCCCCTCGTCACGTCGCTTCACCGCGCGGACCTTCGGTCCGCGCAGGCGGGGTCGTTCGCGCGACCGCTCTTTCGGCACGTGATGAAGCATTCCACGATCGTCACGGCCGACTCCCACGGCCTGGCGAGAAAAGCGCGCACGCTCATGTCGAGCCGGGATGCCGTGGTTGCGCCGATGCCGGCTGACACCGAGCTGTTCGTGCCCGGACCCGATCGCGCAACCGATCGGCTGCTTTTGGACGCGCCTCTCGCTCCGGGGAATGGCATCGAGCAGACGCTGGATGCGGTCGCTGCCATGGTCCACCGGGTCTCGATCGATATCGTCGGCGACGGGCCCGCCGGAGGGGAGTATCGATCCCGCGCCGCATCGCTCGGGATCACCGATCGCGTGCGCTGGCACCCTGACCTCTCGTCCGCCGATCAGATCTCGCTCTGCCAGAGCGCAGCCGCCGTCGTCGTTCCCTCCCTGCGCGAGTGGGTTCCGGCGATCGCCGTCCAGGCACTGCTCTCCCGAACGCCCGTGGTGGCGTTCGACTTCGGCGGAGTGACCGACGTGGTTCACCACGATCGCACCGGAATCCTCGTTGCACCCGGCGACACTCGCGCACTCACGCGTGCGCTGGACGCGCTCCTCGCGAGGCCGGATATGGGTTCCAACCTCGGCGAAGCGGGTCGGATTTATGCGCTGGCGACCTTTGCTCCGGAGTCGGTGGCGAGACGGTTCGCCGGCATTTATCGACAGGCTCTTGACGCTCCACCGCCGTAGGCTCTTCACCGCTCTCCAGGTCGCCTTCGCGATCGCGGTCACCTGGTACGCGGGGAGACGGCTCGCCGAGCGCTGGTCGGAATTCGAGCAGGCGCGCCTGACGGTGCAACCACGGTGGGAGTGGGTCATCCCCGCGTCCATCATCGTCCTGCTGACCTACCTGTTGCTCGTCCATGTCTGGCGCGCGCACCTCCGGGTCTGGGGAGTCCGACTCCGCTTCGGGACGGCGGCGCGCCTGTGGTTCATCTCCAATCTTGGGCGGTACATTCCAGGGAAAGTGTGGGGCATCGGAACGCTGGTCGTCATGGCGCAGCGCCGGGGTCTGTCTCCGGTGGCGGTGGTCGGATCGTCGGTGTTCGTCATGCTGATCGGGATTGTCGCGGGGCTCGCGGTCGTGCTGGTCACGGGAGCCGGGGCGGTGGTCCTCCTGCTCGAGCAGCGCGGGCTCGGCGCTCCAGCATGGGCGGCGCCGGTCGCGGGTGCCCTCGCCCTCGCCATGCTCCTCAGCGCACCGGTCATCGTTCCGGCGATTGCCCGCGCCATCGCGCGGGCGACGGGGCGTGAGCCCTTTCTCCCCGTGCTCCCGGCCGCGGCGGTCTGGGCCGTCGCCATCGGCTCGGGACTGTCCTGGATCCTCTACGGTATCGCGTTCCAGTTCTTCAGCGTGGGGATGACCGGCGGACCGGGCGGTGCCCCTGCGAGCTACATCGCGGTTTATACCGGTGCGTATCTCGTCGGGCTGGTGAGCCCGAGCCCTGCCGGGGCAGGGGTTCGAGAAGGCGGGCTCGTCGCAGGGATGCTTTCCCTCGGGCTCGCCACGGCACCGGAGGCGCTGATGATCGCACTCGCCTCCCGCGTGTGGCTTACCCTGCTCGAGGTCGCTCCCGGGGCCATGTTTCTGCTTGCGCGGTCGGAAGCGCCCAGTGGGGGAGGTCAATGACTGAACGCGCGCTGGTGATCGTGCCGACATACAACGAGCGCGCGAACATCGCGAAGCTGGTTGAGAGCGTGCTCGCTCAGGACCGCCGCGTCGACGTGCTCGTCGTCGATGACGGCTCGCCCGACGGAACCGGGGCCGTGGTGGACGAGATTCACGCCCGCGAACCGCGGGTGAACGTCATCCACCGGCCTTCGAAGCTGGGTCTGGGCACAGCCTACCTCGCGGGCTTTCGATGGGCCCTCGATGCCGGCTATGCGTTCGTCCTCGAGATGGACGCCGACTTTTCGCACGATCCGGGACACATCCCGGCCTTTCTCGGTGCGATCGAAGGGGCAGACCTGGTGCTCGGGTCGAGGTATCGGAATGGAAAGGTGACCGTCGTCAACTGGCCCTTCTCGCGGCTCATCCTGAGCTATGCCGCGAACGTCTACGCTCGGGGGGTGACCGGGCTGCCGCTGTTCGACTCCACGGGCGGGTTCAAGTGCTTTCGCAGGGAGGTACTGGAGGCAATCGATCTAAGCGCTGTGAAATCCAACGGTTACGCGTTTCAGATCGAGATGAGCTTCAGGGCGTGGAGGCGCGGATTCCGACTCATCGAAATCCCGATCGTGTTCACCGACCGGAGCGAGGGGGAAAGCAAGATGTCTCGCCGGATCGTCCGCGAGGCCGTCTGGATGGTGTGGCGGCTGCGGTGGTGGGCGATCAAGGGGCGGATCTGAGCGACCGGTCGAGAGAACCATGGGGATGAGATGAACCACGCCGCCGAACGCACGTTCTGGAAAATGAATGGGTCGGGAAACGACTTCGTCTTTTTCGATGCGCGCGACGTCCCGCCGGGTCCGCTCGGCGAGCCGGAGGCGATCCGGCGGATCTGTGCGCGCCGAACAGGAGTGGGTGCAGACGGTGTCGTGTTCCTCGAGCGGTATGCCGAAGGCGATTTTCGGATGCGCTACCACAACGCCGACGGGTCACGCGCCTCGATGTGCGGCAACGCGGCACTCTGTAGTTCCCGCCTCGCCATCGAGCTCGGCGCCGTCGATCCGTCGCAGTTTCGTTTTGCCACCGACGCCGGCGTGGTGACCGGCCGCCTTCGCGACGGCCTGCCCGAGATCGACCTCGGCACCGTGCGATCGATCCGGCTCGACGTGGGCATCGAGCTCGGAGCAGGGGAGTCGCGAATGGGGTTTGCCGATGCTGGCGTGCCGCACGCAATCATCCTCTGTTCCGATGCCGATGCCATCAAGATCGATGACAGAGGCAAGTCGGTTCGGTGGGATGCCGCGTTTCCCGATGGTGCCAATGTCGACTTCGTGTCACGTGGTAAGGATGGGTGGCGGATGCGAACCTTCGAGCGGGGTGTGGAGGGGGAAACCCTGGCATGCGGCACCGGAGCCGTGGCGACGGCGGCGGTCCTCGAAGCCTGGGCCGGCGGACGCGGTGGCACGACACGGATCCTTACCAGCTCCGGGTTGCCGCTGGAAGTTCGCCTCCAGCCTGAAGGGGCTGGTTGGCGACCGTCGCTGCGTGGCAACGCGGACGTGGTATTCCGTGGGACTATCCGACTGGGCGACGCAATGGCGGGGGTGCGGGCTCGGTGACACCACGTCGGTGGAGCAGCCGTTTAGGACGGCAGAGTGCGTATTGAACTGGTTAAGAGCTGTTCTCCACATTTCTCCCCGGCCTGTAGTTTACATAATCCATCTTATACGCACCTACCGCGATCCGCCCGTGACCGTGACCTCAGCCCGATCGCGAACCCCTGCTTGAAGGTGGACACCAAACAACGGGCAGCTCCGCGGCGGAGCTGCCCGTAACTCACTCGACTTCCCCACTTTCCCCCCTGCCGCAATTCCCGGAGAAGCGCCGTCGGTCCTACCGAATCACGGTCGGCGCCTAAGCCACCAGCGGGAACCCCGTCAACCCGGAGTGGCCCCCGCTGGGCCCGCGCCGAGCTCACCCAACCGGATGCGAGCCTCGTTGGCGATCGGACTGCCCGGCTTCGCCAGCAGCGTTTTCCAGATCCGGATTGCCTCATCCTTCCGCCCGGCGTCGGCCCACGCCCTGGCTGCCCGGGCGTTGAGCCCATCCCGTTCGTTCCCAAGCCCAGACTTCGCTGCAGCCTCCGCATATCTCGCCGCCGCGTCAGCCGGCTTTCCGAGCTGCTCATACCCAGCCGCAGCCAGCTGCCTCACCGACACCGCCAGCGGGCCGCTCGCGTACTCATCGAAGGAGCCCTCGAGTCGGGTGACACCGTCCTGGAACTTGCCCTGCTCATAAAGCACTTGAGCAAGGCGCAGCAGGCCCTGACCGGCCGCTGGAGTGCCCTCGTAGCTATCGACCAGGCGCTGGAACTGGGTCTGGGCTTCAGGGAGGCGCTGGGCGCTCAGCGTCGTCTCGGCCTGTGCCAGGAGACCCTCCGCCTTGGCCGTCCTTGTGCGACCGAATTCGATGTAGAGCCACCCTCCCAGCGCGATCGCGACGATCGCGAGCAAGGCGAATGAGAACTCGCGGCTGTGGCCCTGAATCCACTCGAGGAACGTCTCGGAATCGTCCTCGAGCGTGGGGCGAGCGGCTTCTCCTGTGCGGGTCATGCTGAAGTGGAAAAAGGGTGAGGGTTTCGGGACCTGACGGATGCCCCTGGGGTGACTCGAACACCCGGCCAACGGTTTAGGAAACCGCTGCTCTATCCACCTGAGCTACAGGGGCGAGTGAGCGAACGTAATCAGTTGCGGGTGCTTCCGCGACGGTGGCGTGCGTGGACCTGATCCGCACGCCCGGACCGAGCGGATGAACGAAGGCTCGCCCGGTGTGCGGGCGAGCCTTCGACCGTCAGCCCGGTAGCTGCTGCTACTTGACCGGCGCGTAACGGAACGAGACGATCCCCGCCTGCTCCACCTCGATCTTGAACGGCTTGGCCGTATTCGGGGCGACGCCGGCGACACTCGCCTCCTTCGTCGCCACGACCGCCCCTGCCTTGTCCAGGAACTCGAAACGGATCGTGTAGGTCTTGGTCGCCTTCGCATCGAGGTTGGTGATCGTGCCCTCGACCGTGGCCTTGCTCCCGCGCGCCGAGAACTCGACCACTTCCACGTCCGTGGTCATCTCGTCGGAAATCTTCTGGTATTTGATGATCGAATCGGTGAGCAGCTTTTTCTTCGCGGCGTCCTTTTCCTGCGACTGCATCATGGCATAAGCGTACCCGAGGAGCTTCCAGTTCTCGGAGTGACTCGGATCGATGGCCACAAGCTGGTGGACGGTCGGTACCATCTTCGCGTACTGCTTCTCCGCGTAATAGCTGGCGGCCAGGTTGAAGAGCGCCTTCCGCTCGTTCGGACTCTGCTTCACCACGTTCTCGTATAGACGAACGGCATCGGCCGACCGGTTGAGCCGCGCCGCCATGTCTCCGGCCGCGAGGTGGTCAGCCGCGGAATACTTCTCCGGCGTCGCGATCAGCGGCGCGTACAGCTTTGGAATTTCGGTGGTGTCACCCGCCATCGTCAGGACGACGGCGAGGTTGCTCCGGACCAGCCCAAGATCTGGCGTGACCGCGTCCCCGACCTCGGTCATGTACGCGCGATACAGCTTCTGCGCCTCGCGCGCGAGCCGGGCCTGCTCTGCGCCTGACGCCGCCTGCGCCTGCTCCGCATAAATGTTCCCGAGGTAGTAGCTGGCCTGGGTGCGGACCTCCTTGTGGGTCGTGTCCGTGCCGGCCACGTCGATCACCTTCTTCCAGAGCTGCGCCTGCTTGGCGTTGTCGCCCCGGCGTGCGGCGATGCTGGCCAGCACCTGGTACCCGTAGGGATTCCGGTCATGCAGGATCAGCGTCCGGTTGGCGAGCATCTCGGCGCTGTCGAGCTGATTTCGGTCTACCGACGCGATAGCGGAGTTCAGGAGGTTGAGCCATGCCTGATTCTGGCGATACAGCTCGGCCTCTGTGACGCAATCCGGAGAAGCTTTCTCCACGCCGTCGAGCAGCGAGTCGATGGCAACGATCAGATCGACGCTCTCCGTCGGGTTGCCACCGACGAGTCCGAGTGCTGCGCGGGTCGTCATGACGGGAAGCAGTGAATCCTGGAGGACCATTGAGAACGCCTTCGCCATGATGTACTGGCGGCCCGGGATGTTCTGGCCCTTGTCCATGTTCGATGAAGCACTCTTCAGCGCCTCACGCAGCGCCTTGAGCTTCGCCTCCTTGGAGGTAGAGCCGGCGGCGCCGTTCAGTCGCAGGTATGCCGTTGCGACCTCCTTTGGCGAGCCCTCCTCGATCGAGCACGACGGTCCGGCGACCGCGTCCTGCGCCACGGCACTCCGCGGACCGACGGCGGCTGCCGAAAGCGCGACGCCGAGGGCACCGACGGCGCCCCTGGAAAGACGTATCATCAACTTCTCCTCGCGAGAGATGTGGTAAGGGCCTTCACTGGTGAAGCGGAGGGCGACCGTAAGGGCTCGCCAGGAGTCACGAAGCAGAGAATATACTCGCCAAAGCCGGCTGAAGGTCCACCCCTTCCCTCCATCAGAATTCGATCAGGGTGTGAACCACCCGGCCGCTGAGCTTTCGCCCGCCGCCAAGGCCCCCGATCGAGAGCAGGAATGCGCAGCCAACGACGGTTGCCCCGATCTTCTCGAGCAGGGCGCACGCCGCGGCCGCAGTCCCGCCCGTGGCGAGCACATCGTCGACGACGAGGACGCGAGACCCTGCGCCGCATGCGTCGACATGAACCTCCACGCGGTCGGACCCATACTCGAGAGAGTAGTCCACCCCCTCGGTTCGATGCGGGAGTTTCCCGCGCTTGCGCACGGGCACCAGACCGGCCCCGAGCGCCTGTGCGATCGGGGCGCCGACGATGAAGCCCCGGCTCTCGATCGCCGCAACATGAGTGACACCGGCTTCGCGAAAACCAGCCGCCATCGCATCAGTCGCCGCGGCAAAGAGTGCTGCACTCCCGAGGAGTGGAGTGATGTCCTTGAACACGATCCCGGGCTTCGGAAAGTCCGGGATGTCGCGAATGGCAGCACGAAGCTGCGCGACCAGTCGAATCTCGTCGTTCGTCATTGGCTCCTGCGTCCTATCCTCGAAGGATGCTGAACGGGTCCGGGAGGTTGGTATCCCCCGGATCCGGGAGCGTACGTGCTTCGACGACTTCGGCGCCCGGCGGCCCGCGGTTGACCGCGGCGAGCAGTCCGTCCAGTGCTTCGGGTGACCCCGCCGCCGCGATCTCGACGGAGCCGTCGGGACGATTCCGGACCCACCCGCGCACTCCCCAACGCCGCGCCTGCTGACGCACGAACCAGCGGAACCCGACGCCCTGGACGCGGCCGAGCACCTCCCACCGTACGATTATCATCCGGCGTCAGCCCGGGTAACGGACGCGACCATCGAGGGGGCGCCGGGTGGGCCAGGCGGTCCTCCCCGGCGAGCTGGCGCCGACGACCTTCAGCCGGTCCATCCGTGCGCGCCGAGGAGCGGAACGAATCGAACGGGCGCGACGTCCACCCGCTCGAGGTCCTTCCCCTTCCTGGTGACGACCGTGAGCATCTGGTCCTCGCGCGTGCCGAGGGGGATGAGCATCCGCCCACCCTCAGCGAGCTGGTCCCGCAACGGAGTGGGAACATCGGGCGACGCGGCACTGACGAGAATCGCGTCGTATGGGGCGTACTCCCGCCACCCGAGCGTACCGTCGCCGAGCAGGAGGGAGATGTTTCGCGCATTGGTTTGGTGAATCACTTCCCGTGCGCGGTCGAGCAGCTGAGGGATCCGTTCGATCGAGAAGATCTGCGCCGCGAGATGGCTGAGCAGGACCGTCTGGTAGCCGGAGCCCGTTCCGATCTCCAGAACGCGTTCGTGGCCGGTCAGTGCCAGCAGCTCGAGATACCGAGCGTGCACCGATGGCTGGGAGATTGTCTGGCCGCTTCCGATCGGAAGTGCCGAATCCTCATAGGCCCGATGGGCCACGCCTGTGGGGACGAACAGGTGCCGCTGGGTCAACTCGAACGCGCGCAGGACGGGAAGGCTCCGGATGCCGTTCCGTTGAAGCCCTTCGACCATGCGGCGGCGTGCGCCCCGCTGCTCCGAGACTAGAGGTCCTGCCACCATGTCGCCGCCGCCGCAAGCATGTCGAAGTGGGTGAGGTCCAGGTGGAGTGGCGTGACGGAGATATAGCCTTCCTGAATCGCCCGAAAGTCCGAGTCCTCGAGTCCCTGCCAGGAGATCGATCCCCCGCCTATCCAGAAAATATCGCGACCCCAGGGGTCGCGCATCGGCTTGAGCGAGTCGGAGTACACACGCCGCCCGAGCCGGGTGAGGCGCACACCCTTGATCTGCGACGCCGCGAGTGGCGGCAGGTTGACGTTGAGGAGCGTCTCGCGGGGAAAGGACGGCAGCGAGGTGAGGTGCCGCAGGAGCGGCGTCAGCACCTCGATCTGATCGTCGAGCATTGATACATCCGCGCGGAGATCGCCGCCAGCGAACGAGATGGCGATGGATGGGATTCCGAGCGCGAGGCCTTCCATCGCGGCGGCGACGGTGCCGGAGTAGAGCACATCCTCACCCATGTTCTGCCCATGGTTGATGCCGCTCAACACGAAATCGGGGCGTTCAGGCATCAGCGCTTCGACAGCGAGCATTACGCAGTCGGTCGGGGTGCCATCGACCTGAAACCGCCGCTCTCCGCGCGGAAGCGGGCGCAGCGGGTGGTGGAGCGTCAGCGAATGGCTTGTCGCACTCTGCTCGCGGTCCGGGCCACGACGGTAACTTCGCCGAGCGGCTCCGCGGCGCGGATGAGGCAGTCGAGTCCATGCGCGAGGATCCCATCGTCATTCGTGCAGAGCAGCTTCATGCGGGCACCGCGCCACACGCGTGACGGCAGAAGGTGGCGACGACCCGCAGCCCATCCCGCACATCGCGAAAGTGGCTCGGCGGTCCATAGATGGTCGGCACGCGGACCGAGACGATGCGGTAGCCGGCTCGCGCTGCGCGAAGCAGGAAGTCGGTCTCGTACTCGTATCGATCCCCGCGGGCGCTGACCGACCGTATCACGGCCGCTCGGATCGCGCGAAACCCCGATTGCGGATCGGGGATGTGGCATCCGCCCAGCCGGCGCGCAGCGGCACCCGACAACGCGTTGGTGATGCGCCGCCGGACCGGCATGGCGCCAACACGGTCGCGGGCGCCGATGACGACGTCAGCCTGGCCGAGCGCGTGGACCAGAAGGGGGGCGTATGCCACGTCGTGCTGGCCATCGGCATCGAGCGCAAGGACTGCCTCGCTCCCGGTGGCCAGGGCCGTCACGAACCCGGCGCGCAGTGCGGCACCCTTCCCTCGATTGTCCGGAAAGGAGACGCTTCGATCACACAGTGCATCGAGCACGGCTCGCGTGCCATCGGTGGACCCGTCATCGACGCCGATGATCGACGCGTTCGGCATCGAGCGGCGAAGCCCGGCCACGACCGCACCGAGGGTCAGCGCCGCGTTGTACGCAGGAATCACACACGCGACCTGACCGGTCACGCGCTTGGCTCTCCGCGTTCGAGCGAAGCAACGAGCGCCCGGAGATCCTGTTCGAGCGACTCGAGGGCCTGAACGTCGAGGGCGGCGCGGGACGCCACTCGCAGCTCGCCACCCTTGCGATGCTCATCTACCTTCTGGCGGGCGCCGTCGATCGTGTACTTCTCGGTGTACAGGAGATGCTTGACGAGCATGATGAGCTCGATCTCCCGCCGCTGGTACACGCGATTCCCCGAGCGATTCTTGGCGGGGTTGAGAAAGCGGAACTGGCTCTCCCAGTAGCGGAGAACGTGCGGCTTGAGATCGGTGAGGGTGCATACCTCGCCGATCGAAAAGAATTCCTGAACCGGCTCCTCGGCTGGGGACATCAGTCCTGCTCCGGCCTGAGCTCGCGCGCCATGAGCGCGCTGATCGACTGGCGCGGCGGCAGCCCCTCGAAGAGTGTCCGATACACCGCCTCGACGATCGGCATTTCGACTCCCTCGCGCTGAGCGAGCGCGTAGGCGCTGCGGGTTGTGATCACCCCTTCGGCCACCGTTTCCTTGCCCGCCAGCGCCTCGTCGAGGGTCATCCCACGACCGATCTCGGCGCCGAGCGCGCGATTGCGGCTCAGCGAGCCGGTACAGGTGAGCACGAGATCGCCGATGCCCGCGAGACCGGCAAACGTCTCGGGACGCGCACCGAGGCTCGTCCCGAGACGCGTCATCTCGGCAAGGCCGCGCGTAATGAGGGCAGCGCGTGAATTGAATCCGAGGCCGAGTCCCTCGCAAATCCCCGTGGCGACCGCCATGACATTTTTCAGCGACCCCCCGAGCTCGACACCGATGACATCATCGTTCGTGTAGACCCGGAACTCCGGCGCGCTGAATGCCTGCTGCGTCAGGAGTGCCGCGGAATCATCCACCGACGCCGCCACGACCGCGGTCGGCTGTCGGGCCGCGACCTCTGCGGCGAAGCTCGGCCCGGAGAGGGCGACGACCAGCGCTCCGCGCAGCTCTTCCTGGACGACCGATGTCATGAGGGCGAAGCTGTTCAGCTCGATCCCCTTGCTCGCCACCACGGCCACCGTCGGGCCACCGAGCAATGATCGGCTTTCGGCGGTGATCCGCCGCAGGACCTGGGACGGGGGTGCAAACACCACGAGCCCGGGCGTCCCGTCGAGCACAGCGGCGAGGTCCGTCGAAGCGCGAAGCGAGTCATCGAGGGGTGCGCCAGCGAGGAAGCGCCGATTCTCATGCTGTCGATTGATGCTGTCGGCAACGTCCGGCTCTCGAGCCCAGAGCATGGTCTGGTGCCCGTTTCGGGCGAGGACGTCCGCGAGCGCAGTCCCCCATGCCCCGGCGCCGACGACCGCACATCGCATCACCGTGGAGGCGTACCGGGATCAGTGCCATGGGAGGCGGCCCGCGTCGTGGCATCCCATGGTCCATTAGCGCGGGCGGCGGGCTGATGCTTGGCGCCGAAACGATGCTCTTCGCCGCGGCGCAGGCGCCCGATGTTGGCGCGGTGGGACCAGAACACGAAGGTGCCGACGGCGACCGCCACAATGAACAGCGGGCTGCGGACTCCCTCGGTGAAGGCGAGCGCGATCGGCAACACCACCGCGGCGCACAGCGAGGCGAGCGAAACGTATCCCGAGCGAAGGATGACGGTGAGCCAGACCGCGACCGCGATGAGCGTGGGCAGCCAGGCGAGCGCGAGGAAGACTCCGGTGGCTGTCGCGACGCCCTTCCCCCCGCCCTTCCACAGGAGGAATATCGGGCGAACGTGGCCAACGATGGCGGCAACCCCGTATGCGATCGCCCAGAGCGCCGGTTGGGGACCCGCTGTCCACTGCGGAAAGAAGAGTACGGGAAGCGCACCCTTGGCCGCGTCGAACAGCATTACCACCGTGGCGGTCTTCGCCCCGAGCACGCGGTACGCGTTCGTCGCGCCCAGATTTCCGGAACCGTGGTCCCGCAGATCGATTCCCCGGACGAGTCTGCCGGCGATGTACGCCGCCGGGATCGATCCGAGCACATACGCGATCGCAAGCCCCACGGCTGGGTGCATCAGGCGGCCTTCCGCTTGAGCAGGATTCGCAACGGATTGCCCGTGAAGCCCCACGCCTCACGGAAGCCGTTGTGCAGGTAGCGCACGTAATGCTCCTGGAGGAGCTCGGGATGGTTTCCGAACACCGCGAACGTCGGAGGCGCGATCTCGACCTGGGTGGCGTACGACAGCTTGATCTCGCGACCGGCCGCTTGCGGCGGCTGGCGGCGGGCAAGCAGCTCTTCCAGTCGCTTGTTGACCTGCGCGGTCGTGATGCGCTTCGAGCGCTCGGCCTCGACCTCGATCAGCGTGTCGAGCGTCTTGGTGACGCGCTGGCCAGTCAGTGCCGACGTGAAGATGAAGGGCACGAAGCGAAGGTAGGGGGCCTTTTCGACACACTCCTTCTGGAACTTCGCCGCGCTCTTGTCATCCTTGTCGGCCAGATCCCACTTGTTCACGATCATGACCAGGCCCCGACCACTCTCCCATGCGAGCGTGGCGATTTTCAGGTCCTGGTTGTGAAGTCCCTCGACCGCATCGATCAACAGCAGACAGATGTCGGCACGCTCGATCGCGCGCCGCGACCGGAGCGATGAGTAGAATTCGACTCCATCGTCGATCTTGGACTGGCGACGCAACCCCGCGGTGTCGATGAAGATCAGCGTGCGGCCATGGTACTGCATCGGCGTATCGATGGCATCACGCGTCGTGCCGGCCTCGTCGGAGACGACGAGTCGCTTCTCCCCGAGCAGCCGATTGACGAATGACGACTTGCCGACGTTCGGGCGACCGATGACCGCGACGTGCAGGGACTCCGTCTCGTCGATGGGTGCGGCCGGGATGCGCTCGACGAGGGCATCGAGGAGATCGCCGGAGTTTTTTCCGTTCACGGCGGAGACAGGCACCGGATCGCCCGCGCCCAGGTTGTAGAACTCGTAGAAATCGGTCGAGGACGGATCGTCCACCTTGTTGGCGACGAGGAGCCACGGCTTCCTCGCTTCGCGGAGGAGATCCACGACCCGCGAATCACTCGGATGCAATCCGGCCTTGGCATCCACGACGAGCAGCAGCAGGTCGGCCTCGTCGATCGCTTCGAGGACCTGGCGGCGAATCTCGAGGTCCATGGGGATGTGCGGATCGTCCGTGAGGCCGCCCGTGTCGACGAGCCAGAAGGAGTGGCCGTTCCATTCTGCACGACCGAAGTGGCGGTCGCGTGTCGTTCCCGCCTCATCGTTCACGATCGCGCTGTTGTCACCGATGATCCGGTTGAACAGCGCCGACTTGCCGACGTTTGGACGCCCGACGAGGGCAACGACCGGGATGTTCATGCAGCCGGCGCCATCGCGAAGATCGCTTGGTCGCTCAGGACATCGATGAAGTCGTACGACGGGTACACGGGCATGGGCAGGGCCTCACGCACGTCACTGAAGCGCGCGTCATCAAGGAAAAGTCCGCTCTCGTTGATCGATTCAGCGGGTATGAGCGCGAGATCCAGATCGGGTCGCCTCTCGAGCGCGCGACGAATGTCGACACCAGGGAGCAGGCCGGCGACGGTCGTCGTCGGGCCGAACAACGAGTTCTCGCTCACGATCAACTCGAACGTCGCGCCGGTCGCAGCCCCGATGGCATCGAGCAGGGGCGCCATCATCGGGGCCATCGACGTGCCGGTCACGACCCCGATCCGCCGGCCGTCGAGCCGGGGAAGCTCGCTGAGGGAATCGTGCACGCGCCCGCGAAGCCACGTGACTGCCCCAATGCCGTTCTCGATCTGGGCAAACTCGCCGTAGTGCGGGGCGTCCGGGAGTGGCCGCTCGGCGAGCAGGTACATCTCGTCCGACGCGAACACCCACGTCGCGCCGCGCTCGCGCTGCGCCCGGGCTCCCCATCGCTCGACATGCGCGAGCAGTGTACGCGCCGTATCCCGATCCATGCGACGGCCGGTGTAGAGGTGCGAGAACTGGGTGAGTCCGACCGGGACGACGGCCGCCGAGAGCACGGCGTCGCCCATGTTCCAGAGATCGCTGAGCGACCGCTCGAGCGCATCGCCATCATTCAGCCCCGGAACGACGACCATCTGCGTGTGGAACTGAATGCCCCCCTCGGCGAGCGTGCGCAGCTGGGCGAGGACGTCGGGCACCCGCGGGTTGTTCAGCAGCGTCTTGCGGGTCTCGTGATCGGTGGCATGCACCGAGACGTAGAGCGGCGACAGGCGGTATGCCAGGATGCGCGCGACGTCGCGCTCCTTCACATTCGACAGCGTCGCGAAGTTGCCGTAGGCGAAGGACAGGCGGTAGTCGTCGTCGCGGATATACAGCGCTCGGCGGAGCCCGGTCGGCAGTCCCTCGACGAAGCAGAATTCGCAGCGATTCGCGCAGCGGCGCACGGTCGGGGGCTCGAGCTCGAGGCCGATGGCCTCACCCTCGGGCCGTTCGACGTCGAAGACGATCGCCTCGCCGTCCGGGAGGCGTGCCTCGATTACCAGCTCGTCGTCGGCGGTCAGGAATTCCCAGTCCAGAAAATCGCCGAGCGCCTGCCCGTTGACGGTCAGCAACTCGGTACCCGGCGTGATAGCCAGCGCTTCGGCGATGCTATCGGGAAGGACGCGCGCAACGCGGACCATCGGACCCCACGAGAACAACAGGGAAGATCACGACGACGTGGTCTCCCCCGCGAATGATATGACAGGAACTGGCTGTCTTCCGCCTCACGCAACATAGGAGACGTGGTCACGGAAATCAAGGCGGCGACATGACTTCCGTCATTGGATGCCGTGTGCCGCGCGAGCCGCCAGGTCGAGGACCTCGTGCACCGGTTTGCCCGTTCGGCGGGACGCGGCGAGCACGTCCTCGAACTCCGGCTTGGCGCGCGTGGATCCATCAGGAAGGGTCACGATCTTCACGCCGATCACCTGGCCGAGTATCTCGATCGATGCCGCACGGCGCGGGAGTGCTCGGCGCTCGACCGAGATCCGCCGAACGCCGATCGAGGTGCTCTCCGTCAGGAGCTGGGTCTCGAGCGCGGCCGCGTCTCCCGGTCTGGCGAGAACTTCGATGCGCACACCCGGACGACCTTTTTTCATCGTCGTGGCGAGTAGCACGACGTCGAGCGCTCCACGACCGCGCAGGCTGTCAGCGAGGGCGGAGAGGTACTCGCCCGGCATGTCGTCGATGTCGGTGGCGAGGACGGTGAGATGATCCACGCCGTCCGGTCCACGGCTGTCGGGCAGATCGTCGGCGAGGATCAGTCGGAGCGCGTTTGCGCGCCCGCGGAAATCCTTCGTTCCCGCGCCGAACCCGCTGCGTCTCGGGACATACTCCGCCGGCGGCGGTCCGGATGAAAGAACCCGCACCAGGGCCGCCCCGGTCGGCGTGACGAGCTCCCCTGCCCCTTCGGGCCCGGGTCGAACGACATGGCCTTCCAGCAGCTTGAGCGTCGCCGGGGCGGGAACGGGCAAGAGGCCGTGTGCCGCGCGCACGGTCCCATCGCCCAGTGCAATTGCCCCGCAGTAGACGCTGTCGATTCCCAGGAGGTGCATGCCCCACACGGCGCCGACGACGTCGAGAATCGCATCGACGGCGCCAACCTCGTGCAGGTGGACCTCATCGGGATCCATCCCGTGAATCGCGCCCTCCGCTGTCGCGATCGCGGTGAAGGCTGCGTTGGCCCGTTCGCGGACCCGGTCGGGGGCACCTGATTCGGCGACAAGGCGGCGAATCTCGCGGACGTGGCGGCCATGTGGCTGCGGAGGGATGTCGAAATCCACCTTCTTGCAGGCGATGTCACCCCGCAGCACGTCCTGGATCCGCACACCAATCCCCTCGATGCCCATCCGTCCGGGTAACGCGATCAGCCACGCCGGGTCGAGGCCCACGTCGATGAGGGCACCCAGCGTCATGTCGCCCGAGATCCCGCTGAACGGATCGAGGATGGCAATGGTCACTGGGAGCCGACGGGGCCGAGGATCAGATGCGGTATGATACGCCGCTCCCGGTGTTGAACAGCACGACTTCCGAGTCGCGATCGAGGCGGCCATCGCGAACGAGTCCTTCGAGCACTGCGAGCGCACACCCGCCCTCCGGCGCTGCATCGATCCCGCTCTCGTACGACAGGCGCGTCGTCGCGGCGCGGATCTCCTCCTCGTTCGCCGACGCCGCATCGCCTCCGCTCTCCCGCAGCGCGCGCAGGATGAGCCGGTCGCCAAGGGGCCCGGGAACACGGAGTCCGCTGGCGTGGGTCTCCGGATTTTCCCACGGCGCGGCGCGGTCGAGGCCGGCCGCGAACGCTCGCACGATGGGCGCGCATCCATCGGCCTGCGCTGTCACCATCCTCGGGAAGGTGGTGGTCTCCGCGAGCCAGCCAGCGTCCCGCAGCTCGGTGAAGACCTTCCACATGCCGATCAGGCCCGTTCCACCCCCGGTCGGATAGATGATGACATCAGGGAGGCGCCACCCGAGCTGCTCGGCGATCTCAATGCCCATCGTCTTCTTGCCTTCGATCCGATAGGGCTCGCGAAGAGTTGACACATCGAACCAACCGCGTTCGGCCGCGAAGGCTCTGGCGGCCTTGCCAGCATCACCGATGTGTCCCGGAACGAGGTGCAGATCGGCGCCGAGTGCCCGCGTAGTGTCGAGGAGGGGACGCGGCGTCGTGTCAGGAGCGTACACGCGCACGGGAATGCGTGCGGCAGCGCCATACGCCGCCAGCGCGGCGCCGGCATTTCCCGCCGTCGGCACCACGAGGCCCTCGACACCGAGACCGAGCGCGCGGGTCACCGCCGCGCTCATGCCGCGGGCCTTGAACGAGCCTGTCGGGTTCAGCCCTTCATCCTTCACCCAGAGCCGACGGATTCCGATTTCATGAGCGAGCTCCGGCAGTTCGGTCAGCGGGGTGCAGCCCTCCCCGAGACTGACCGGCTCCTCCCGTACCCGCAGCGGCATGGCCGCCGAATAGCGCCACATGTCCCACCGAGGTTGGATGGCGTCCCGGTCGGGAAATCGATCATAGCGAACGAGGTAGGGCTGGCCGCAGTCCGGACAAACCGAGGCGCGCGCTCCGCCATCTTCCGTATGCGCGCAGGCGGAACACGCCAGCGACCATGTTGTCATGCGGACATCGGGGACGGAGCCGGGGGGGACGGAGCCGGGGGTGACGGAGTCGTCGGAGACGACTGCGCCAGCGAGAGGAGCAGTCGCTCTGCGCTTGCATGATTGAAGCCCTGCACCTTTGCGACCTGCTCGACGCCCGCCTCACGAATGCCCTGAACGCTCCCGAACGTTCGGAGCAGGAGGCGTCGCTTCACGGGGCCGATACCCGGCACGCGCAGCAGCTCAGACGTCACGGTTCGCATCGTGCGCCGCTTGCGGTTGTACGTGACGGCGAAGCGGTGGGCTTCATCACGCGCCTGTTGCAGCAGGCGGAGGCCGGCCGATCGCCGCGATACGCGCAGCGACTCGGAGCGCCCCAGCACGAAGATTTCCTCGTCGCGCTTCGCGAGGCTAATGAGGGGGATCTCCGACAGACCGACCTCGGCGAGCGCGGCGGCCGCCATTCCGAGCTGGCCCTTGCCGCCATCGACCACGACCAGGTCCGGCAGCGCCTTCCCTTCCGATAGCCGCCGCTGGAAGTATCGGCCGACGACTTCCCGCATCGACGCGAAGTCGTCCGTGCCGGTGACGGTCTTGACCTTGAACTTTCTGTACTCCGCGCGCTTCGGGCGACCGTTCTCGAACCAGACGCACGACCCGACGGTGTCCGTGCCCTGCGCGGTGGAGATGTCGAAGCACACGAATGACCGCGGAATGCGCTGCAGGCCGAGCTCCCGCGCGAGCTCATAGACCGGATCGGCGGCCCGCTCGTCCGCTTCCAGCGCGGCAAGCTTGAACTCCTCGAGGAGGTGGCGGGCATTCTGCTCGGCGAGATCGACGAGCTCCCGTTTCGATCCTCGCTGCGGGACGAGGATTCTCGTGTCCGGAATCGCCGTCGCGATGAGATCGCCGTCGGCAATTTCGAATGGCAGCAGCAGTTCCGGCGCCCGCTGGTGCGGTCCGACGTAGCTCGCGGCGAGATACGCAGTGAGGATCGTCGCGTCCCCCTCGTCATCGACGTTCTCGAGGAAGCGATGATCGCGGGCGAGCAGCTTCCCCCCGCGGATGCGGAGCACGGCGACCGAGGCATCGTCACCATCGCGCGCATAGCCGATGACGTCGGTATCCCCACCGGCGACGCGAACGACGACCGTCGGCTCTTCCATTTTTTCGAGGTGCTTCAGCGCATCGCGGAGCTCGGCCGCGCGCTCGAAATCGAGCGATTCCGCGGCGAGCTCCATTCGCTCGCGCACGCGGCGCGTCACCTCGTCGGCGCGCCCGCCGAGAAAATCAATGACTTCGTCGATCATCACGCCGTACTCCGCTTCGCTCTGCAGGAAGACACAGGGCGCCTTGCAGCGGCCGATCGCGTGATCGAGACAGGGGCGCGCCGGCATCTCCCTCGGCATGTCGTAGACACAGGAGCGCACGGTGAACAAGCGCTTCACGACATTGAGCGCGCGGCGCATCGCTCCGACATCCGTATACGGGCCGAAGTAGCGGGCTCCATCGTCGACGAGGCGCCGCGTCACGTACACTCGCGGGAAGGCTTCCTGAACGGTCACCTTGATGTACGGATAGCTCTTGTCATCGCGCAGGGCGATGTTGAATCGCGGCCGATATTCCTTGATGAGATTCGCTTCGAGTATCAGCGCGTGCGCTTCGGTCGGCACGACGATCGTCTCGAGGTCGGCGATCTGCCTGACGAGCGCGTGGGTCTTGACGCTCGTCGAGAGATGATCGACCGCGAAGTAGCTCCGGACGCGCGAGCGGAGGCGCTTGGCCTTCCCGACGTACAGCGTGATCCCGTCGCGATCCTTCCACAGATACACGCCCGCCGTCTCGGGGAGGTGCGGTAGCTTGGCGGCGACAGCATCGGGAAGTGCGATCATGGCGGCGGGCGGCGGACGACTCCGAAAGGGCGCAGCCAGCGCGCGGCCTCGTGACTGCCCGCGGCGTACGCAGCAACAATGAATATACCCCCGAAGGCAGCGAGCGTGCCGAGTGCGACGATGTACATGCGGGCAGCGTCCGGCAGGATCGAGGAGCGACTCAGCAGGACTCGAACCGGGTACGCCCCGGCGGCGGCGACGGCCGTCGCACCCACCACGCGGCCGGTCCCGCGCCACATGCTCCCGCTGTAGAGCGGCCCGAGGCGCCGTCGCAACCCGCGGGCCAGCAGTGCCAGGTTGACGTACGAGCCGAGAGCCGATCCCAGCGCGACGCCCGCAGCGCCGATGAGACTGTGCCGCATGGGGATCGCCATCGCCAGCGCCAGCACCGCGCTGATCCCGATCGCCGCGAGCGATGCCCGGAGGGGCGTGCGATAATCGTTGAACGCATAGTGCGCGGACGCGAGAAGCTTCACGGATGAGAAACCCACGAGTCCAACTGCATACGCGCCGAGGATCCATTGGACGACGCGGGTGTCCGACGCGCCGAATCGCCCGCTCCGCAGCAGCAATGTGATGACCAGGTCCCCGTACAGCAGGAAGACCGCGGTACACGGGATGATGTAGAACAGTATCCGCACCCAACCCGCCCTCACGCGATCGCGAAGCACGTCGGACGCCAGCGCCGAGTCGCGGGAAAGATCCGGCAGCGATGCCGCGGCCACGGACAGCCCGAACAGGCTGACGGGGAGCATGTAGAGCTGCGATGCGAACGTCATGCTGCCGATCGCACCCACCGGC
Organism: Gemmatimonadaceae bacterium; assembly: GCA_031412375.1. Classification (GTDB taxonomy): domain Bacteria; phylum Gemmatimonadota; class Gemmatimonadetes; order Gemmatimonadales; family Gemmatimonadaceae; genus JANPKQ01. The sequence goes on from JANOCW010000405.1 coordinate 27,407, forward strand.
AGGTGAGACGCGATCCGGAGATCAATGAACCCGGAAATCTGAACGGCACTCAGCGCGACGACGACGGGTACGAAGTTGCGCAGGGTCGCCTGGACGCCGGGAGCTGTGCGGTCGAGTGAGATCCGCATCGGTCGCACGAGGGAGACGACCTGCGGGACCTGCGCCGCGATCTGCAACACGGCCCCGGCAAGCGTCGCCACGGCGAGCCACCACGCGAGCTCGGTCGTATCGTGAAACCGCGATCCCAATCCGAAAAGCGCAGAGTCGCCGGGCCTGCCGTCGCGGCTGCCCCACCCGAAGAGCAGCACGATCTGCGCGACCGACCAGAGTGCCGCGCTCGCGTAGGACACGAAGAATCGCCGGTGCGAGTTCTGGATGCCGAGGCACCAGCCGGACAGCACCATCAGCCCCGTCATCGGGAACATCACCCGTGTGAGTCGCACCGCGAGTTGCTCGGTCGCCGCCGGCAGACCACCCGCAAAGACACTGACGAGCGCGGGTGCGACTGCGATCCCTACCAGGGTGAGCACGGATACCGCGGCGAGGAGAATTCCGAGCAACGCACCCGCGAGCGCCCGCGCGGCTTTCGCGTCACCGCGCTGAAGCGCGGCGCTGTACACCGGGATGAACGATGCGGAGATCGCCCCTTCGCCCAGCAGCGCGCGCACGAAGTTGGGGATACGCACCGCTGCCGTGTATGCGTCGTTCGCCATGCCGACGCCCATATATCGGGCGAACGCCCAGGTGCGGACGAGACCGAACACCCGGCTGACCATGATGCCCGCGGCGACGAGCCCCGCGGAGCGCCCGACCGAGGGGCCGATCGGTTCGACGCCAGGCGGAGTTCCCGGTGGCGCCGCGCCGGGAAGACTGCTCTCCGTCATGGCGTGGGTGTCGACAGGCCGCGTGATTCCGGGTTCGCCGCCGCTGGCTTGGGTGCTCCTCCGACGAGCCAGTCGGCGTGAATCCGCGCCGCGCCGAGCATCGCGTCGAGCAGCGGCGGGCCATAGCGCGCGAGAAGTGGAACGAGGTTGAGCGCGCGCTCCTGACGCTTGCCGTGAGGAAAGAGCGAGCCGCGGGCGGTCGCGACGTGCGCAAGGCTATCGGCGATGCGGCGCCTGTTCGCCGCGACGAAGCGTCGCTCCATGCGCAGCACTCGATGGGCAATGGTCCGGGCAGCCCCCACGATCACTGACGCCGGGACGAGCTCATCCCCGTGCCGCTCGAGGACGGCGAGTCCCTCGTCGAGCGAACTGCGCATTCGTGCGATCGCGCTGCTCAGCTCCGCAGGAAGCGCTTCCCGGGCGAGTCGGGTTTCGGCCGCATGCGGATCGCGGAGGTCGTCGACGTCGAGCGACAATCGATCGAGAATATTCGCGACGTGCGGTTCGAGAATGGTGCACGACCAGCGCGGCACAGCCAGTGGCAACGAAACATCCAGCGCTGTCGCAGCCGCGCCGGTCTGCGCGAAATAGGCGAGCTCCGCGGGGCCAGCGACGTATGCAACCGTCGGCAGGATCGAGCGCTCGATGATCGGCCGGAGGAGGACGTTCGGGCTCAGCGCCTCGTCAGGTTCCGCGTCCGCGACCGCGGGCGCGTCGACATTTCGAATCCGCTGTCGCACGCCATCCTTCGTGGCGAAAACCAGCGACAGACCCGCTACACCGGCGACCTGGGGCGAATGGCCCGCTGCGAGCAACGTCCGATCGCGCTCACTCACCGCATCGGCCACGGCGTTCGCGCGATGGAGCGCCGCCCGAAGGTGGGGCGCGGCTCTTCGTCGCACAGCGGGATGCGCTGCATCGAGCACGCTGATGCCAAGCGGTTCGAGCACGCCACGCAGCAGCTCGATATACGCACTCCCGACGGTCTGTCCTCGCCGATATGCGCGGCGCGTCAGCTCGAGCGCCTCCCGGAACGCCGCGGAGCCCGCACCCTGTTCGAGGCGCTCCAACAGCGCGGAGATGTCGCCCAGCGGAACCTGCGCCATCGATGCGCCGCCCGAGTCACCGTCCACACGGAGCTCGTCGGCGCCGCCGGCCCGCGCAACCATCGTCCAGCTCGCCTCGGCGAAGTCGGAATCGTCGGTCGCTGCCCAGAACACCGGGGCAACGGGGACGCCGGTTGCTCTCTCCAGCGCATCGGCGAGGGCGAGGGCGCTCAGCGCCTTGGACCATGTGTAGATGGGCCCACCGAAGAGTCCCGGCTGCTGGCCGGTGGTGACTACCACTCCCCTGCCCCCGGCCGACGCGTGCAAGCGGTCCGCCGCGAGTCCCGAGGGAGTGAGTGCCGGCATCAGCGCATCGAACCAGTCAATGCCGTTCGCACTGCTTCGAACCTCGCTGGCCCGAACGCGCCATTCGTCAGCGGTCTGCGGCCGGGTCGCATACCACGTCGCGGGTGCCCGGCCCGCAGCGACTGCCTGGCTGAGCAGCGATCCGCCGAGGGGTTCCGTGATGATGCGCGGGAAGGTCACCGGCGATGCCCGAGCAGGATGGTCCTCGGTGAGGTTGGCGCATACGCGCTGCCGTCGTAATTCCCGAGCACCGAGTCGACGTCGAATCCGCAGGCGTCGAGCATGGAGCGGAGCTCTCCGCACTCGAAGAGCCGCACGCGTTCGATGAACGTGCGCTCCTCATCCGCCAGCGTGATCGTCTTGCGCACGAATCGGCCGTCGGCCGAGATCTCGCGCTCCTGCTCGACGATCCGCTCTCCCACCTGGATGCGGTCGAAGGGGACGAGTGTCGCCCGGACGTACGGCGCGTTCAGGTAGTCCAGCACGAACCATCCACCAGGCTGCGTGACGCGCGCCACTTCGGCGATCACCTGCCGGTGTTGCTCGTCATCGCGAAAATATCCGAAGCTCGTGAACAGGTTGACGACGAGTCCGAACGATCGCGACGCGAACGGGAGGCCTCGCATGTCGGCGCGAACGAGCGGCGCGCTTCGGTCCTCGGCCCGCGCCACACGCAACAGCGCCGGCGACAAGTCGAGGCCGACCGTCCACCAATGTTCCATCAACGAGCGCGAGTGTCGACCGGCGCCGCAGGCGAGATCCAGTGCTGGTGCACCGACCGCAATGTCGACGTGCGAGTCGATGAGCGTCGCGACGAGCTGCGCTTCCTCTTCATCGCGGTGCGGGTAGAGCGCCAGATACTCCTCGCCGAACCACTGCTCGAACCAGTCCGTCACTGCCGTTCCGCGAACACGACCGCCGTGAAGGCGAGCAGGCGCGTGCCTGGGTCGCGCCACGCGTCTCGCGGCAGCCCTGCCTTCCAGCAGGTTGCCGCCAGGAATTCTTCGACGGTATATCCCTGCTCCGTCGCGATTTGCGGAAGCAGGACTCCTCGTGCGTGCCCCCGCTGGGCGATGAGCCCGTGCACCCCGACTTCCACATCCTCTGCGACCACTGGGATCGGCGGTGTGAGCACGCTGATCTCGATCGCAGTGTGGGGGAGTTCGTCGGCGCGGAGCGGGGGAAAGCGCGGATCCGACAGCGCCGACGACCGTGCGAGTCGCGCGATGAGATGCGGCATGGGAACGTCCGGGTCCAGGGTGCCCGTACACCCGCGCAGTTCGCCATCCACCGTGAGCGTCACGAACGCACCACCGCTGCTGAACGGAACGTCGTGACGGTCGGGGGCGGTGTATCCATGACCGGCAGCGGCGGCACCGATTGCGGCGCGAGCGACCTCCAGCATCGCCGCGCGATGCTCGGCCGACAGATCCCCGGTCACTTGTGATACGGCTCATGCCGAAGGATGGAGCCCGCACGGTATAGCTGCTCCGCAAGCACGAGTCGCGCGAGCTCGTGCGGCAGGGTCCACGGGGCGAGCGACAGTGTACGACTCGCCCCGTCGATGACCTCCTCGGAGAGACCATAGGCTCCCCCGATCGCGAAGGCGATGTCACGGCCCGCATCGCGCTCGCGGCCGAGCCAGGCGGCGAACTCCTCCGAGCTCTGGCTGTCGCCCCCGATCGTGCAGGCCACGAGACGGCACCCGGCACCCACGCGAGCGCGGAGACGCTCGCCCTCGCGCTGCCGAACCACCGTTGCGGAGCTTCCGGCGCGCGCGGGCTCCTCCTTGACCTCGTGCACCTCGAGTGGCCAGTAGCGCGCGGCGCGTGTTTCATAGTCCGAGATTGCCGCGGCGAGCGATGCATGCCGGGGCTTCCCGACGACGGCCACCGTCACTCGCATCGCGACGCGGAGCGCGCGAGATTGCCCTGTTCGCTCACGCCTCCGGCGCGCCGGCCGGGGACAATGCGTCGGCTTCGTCAGGCATAGATTCCGCGGAGCTTGTGCACGGTCGCGACGCGGCTGATCGACAGCATGTAGGCAGCCGTGCGCATCGGGACCTTGTGCTGCTTCGACAGGTTGAGCACATCGGCGAAGGAACGCGTCATGATCTCGCGCAGGCGATCGTTGACCACATCCTCCGTCCAGAAATAGCCGCCGCGGTCCTGCACCCACTCGAAGTAGGAGACCGTGACTCCGCCGGCGTTGGCAAGAATGTCCGGGATGACGAAAATCCCCTTTTCCTCGAGAATGGAATCCGCCGCGGCGGTCGTCGGGCCGTTGGCACCTTCGCAGACGATCTTCGCCCGAATCTTCGGTGCATTCTTGCTCGTGATCACGTTTTCCAGCGCCGCCGGCACGAGGACATCGACGTCGAGCAACAGCAGCTCATCGTTGGTGATGCGGTCGCCGCTCGTGTATCCCTCGAGACTGCGGTGCTGCTTGACGTAGGCGATCGCCTCGTCGATCGGGATCCCGTTCTTGTTGTAGACGGCGCCCGATCGATCACCGATCGCGACGACCTTGCACCCCTCCTTCACGAACAGGTCGGCGGCGACCGAGCCGACGTTCCCGAACCCCTGGACGGCCACGGTGGTGCCCTTGAGCTCCATTCCGAGATGGCGCAGCGCTTCCTTCGTCACCAGCATGCATCCGCGCCCGGTCGCCTCGCGGCGTCCAAGAGAACCACCCATCTCCACGGGCTTCCCGGTCACCACGGCGGTGACGGTGTGCCGCATGTGCATGGAGTACGTGTCCATCACCCACGCCATCACACGCTCATTCGTATTGACGTCCGGTGCGGGAACGTCGGAATCAGGGCCGAGGGTGTGAATGATGCCGGCCGTGTAGCGGCGCGTCAGTCGCTCGAGCTCCGAGACGCTCATCTTCAACGGATCGCACACGACCCCGCCCTTTGCTCCGCCGAACGGAATGTTGACCACGGCGCATTTCCACGTCATCCACGCGGCCAGGGCCTTCACTTCCTCGAGCGTGACCTGCATGTCGAAGCGAATGCCGCCCTTGGCGGGTCCCCGGGACGTGTTGTACAGCACTCGATAGCCCGTGTAGACCTCGACATCGCCGTTGTCGTGCGTGACGGGTATCGACACGATGATCTGCTTCTCGGGGTGCCGGAGCACCTTGTAGATCCCGGGTTCGAGATCGAGGAGCTCGGCGGCGCGATCGAACCGCGACATCATCGCCTCGAACGGGTTCTCCTCGTTGAGGAAGCGATCCTTGTCCGGACGGACAATCCGGTCGGTCTTCAGGCGAAGGTCGGGTGCCATATCGGGATCAGAGGTAAGGCCGGCGGGAGCGTGCCGCATCGGGGTCGTGCGAACGGGCGAGGAGCAGGGTGCCCAGCGATCCGGCGAGCAGGTCGGCCCCCTCCTCCACGATCACGCGCTGAGAAACATACCATAACGCTGGAGCGGCGCGAGGCCACCCAGCGCCGATCTTGACCGCATCCTTGAGCGTGCACACAACGATTTCATCGACCGCCGCCGAGGCGGCAATGCCGGCGACGTCCGCGGCGGTGAACGCATGGTGATCCGCGAAGGTCCGCGCGCGCACACGGGCTCCCAGGTCCTCGAGCTGTTGCCGCAGCGCGACAGGGTCGCCGATCCCGGCAACGAGCAATACCCGCGTTCCGGAGATTGCCCCGATCGCCATCGATGCCCAGCCATCGACTGCGCGAAGGGAGTCCGGCTCGAGATGGATGAGCGCCGCAGGAATCCCGGGCGCAGCCTGCGCGACCTGCTGCAGCACGTCGCCCGCCCGCGCGCGCGATGCGGCCTTGCGTGTCACCACGGTCACGCTCGCCCGCCGGAGGCTCGCCAGCGGCTCGCGCCACGGCCCGGCTGGCATCAGGCGCCGTCGCGCGCTCCACCGGTCTGCGCTGACAAGCACCCAGTCCACGTTGCGTGCGATCCGCCGGTGCTGGAAGGCATCATCGAGCACTGCAACATCGCAGCCCTGATCGCGCGCCATGCGCACACCGGCTGCCCGTGCAGCCGACGTGATGACAGGCACGGTGGGATTGAGACGGTCATGCACCAGTGACTCATCGCCGCCGTAGCCGCGAAGGACGATTGCGGGTCGCGCGCCTCGCGCCACCAACTCCGCCGCGGCCCACGCCGAGACCGGCGTCTTTCCGGTTCCGCCAACAGTCAGGTTTCCGATGCTGAGCACGGGCAGCGCGGGGGTGTCCGTGGTCAACAGATGGCGGTCGTACATCGCCCCGCGCACGGCAATCGCGCCGGAGTACAGCAGTTCCGCCGGGCGCAGGAGCGCCCTGGCAGCCCGGGAACCAATGCCAGTCCCGAACCACACCCAGTCCGGCGCCTTCCCGTCAGCCACGAGCCCGCTGCAGCGACTCCTCCAGCAATGCCTGAAAGCGAGGAATCTCCGCCGCCGCTTCACGCGGCGTTTCACCCGTCACGAATGCAGGCCCGCCATACGCCACGCGGATGCGCGCGAACGGCTTCGGAATCATGAACCGGTCCCAGCTGCCGAGGGTCCACGCGCGAGCGGTGTACGCGCCGACAGTGAGCAGAGGAACGCCGGCACGCTGCGCGGCAACCAGTGCACCCGGCGCGAAGTGTCCGGCCGGGCCCCGCGGCCCGTCGGGAGTGACCGCCACCACGTTCCCCCGCTGGAGCTCGGCGACCAGACCGAGGAGCGCGCGCCCGGCTCCCCGCGATGTCGATCCGCGCACCGCCGTAAACCCGATCGTGCGGGCGATCCGGGTGATGATCTCGCCGTCACGGTGCTCGCTGACCAGAATGGCGATGCCCTGGCCGCGGTGCACCCACAGCAACGGAAGCATCTGGCCATGCCAGCACGCAAAGACGTATGGAGCCTTCGCTGCGTGCAGCGCCGCGATGGCCTCCGGGTTCACGATCCTGATCCTCCACGTCCATGCCAGCAACCGCACGACCAGTGCGCCAAGCGGAACGATCAGCGCGAGGACTCGATCGCGGTTCGCGCTCCGACTCTCGGTCACTGCACCAGCTCCGCGGCGATGCGGGCGACGCGCCCCGCTGCGCCCGGTGTTCCCAGCTGCGCGCGCACGTGGGCCAGTCCCGCGAGCGCCCGCGTGCGATCCGCACCAGGCTCGAGGAGCGGCTCGAGTGCATCGGCCACCCGCGGCGGCCGCAGTGCATCCTGCACGAACTCGCGCGACCTCGCGTCCGGCAACGACGTTCACGAGGCCGATATGCGGGATTCTCACGAGGCGCCGCGCAATGGCGTATGTCCATCCGCTTGTCCGGTAGGCGACGACGAGCGGGCACCCGGCGACGGCAGCCTCCAGCGTCGTCGTCCCGCTCTTGCACATCGCGGCGTCCGCGGCACGAAGCACGGGAAAGGACGCGCCGTGGACGACGGGGAATGGACATCGTCGGGCGTCCAGCTCCATCCCCGGTGCGCCACTCACGACGATCTGGATCTCCGGCCGCCGCCGCTGCATCTCCCGGCCCACGGCGACGAAGAGATCCAGGTGCCGATGGATTTCCTGCGCGCGGCTTCCTGGAAAAAGAGCCAGCACTGGACGGTCGCTACGAAGGTTCAGTCCGCGACGCGCGTCCTCCTTCGTCGGGAGGTCCAGTGCCCGATCGAGCAGCGGGTGGCCGACGAACGTCGCCTCGACCCCGTGGTCGCGGAGCAGCTTCTCCTCGAAGGGCAGGATCACTGCGGCCCGCGTGACCGTCTGCGCGAGCGCCGCAAGCCGGCCTGCGCCCCACGCCCACACCTGCGGCGTGATGTAGTAGAGCACGGGCACGCCGGCCTCGGCCGCCGCTTTCGCGACCTTCATGTTGAAGCCCGGGTAATCGACCAGCATGATCGCGCCGACACGTCCGCTCGCGAGCCGCTCGCGCAGCGTGCGGAGGAGGAGATAATGGCGAGGCACGTGTCGCAGCACCTCGATGAATCCCATCACCGCCAACCGGTCGCTGCGCTCGATCAGTTGGACCCCCGCCGCTTCCATTCGTCCGCCGCCGATGCCGGTGATCTGGAGATCCGGCCGGAGCAATCGGAGCTCCGCCGCAACCGCGGCCGCATGCAGATCGCCGGAAGTCTCTCCGGCGATCATCAGCATCTCACCCACGCGCTCGGCCCGGTGCGCTTCCGCCGAGGGCCAGTGCGCCACTCTCGATCTCCCGGACGATGCGCAGTGCGACCGCGAGTGCCTCGCGACCGTCCTCGCCTGTCACAATGATCGGCGAGTCGCCGCGCAGCGCGGCCACGAAACTCTCGAACTCGAGCCGGAGTGGCTCACCCTCTGGCGCGTCGAGCGGCACACGCTCCACGAACGCATCGAGCTCGAGCGGCGCCTTGGCGAGCGCCGCGAGATCGACGTCGCCGCGCATTCGGTAGTACTCGCCACTCCCCGCCGCGAGGTCGAGCGACAGGTACCCGCTCTTCTGGAAGATGCGGATCTTCCGCATTCGGTCGCGGGAGACGCGACTCGCCGTAATGTTGGCGACCGCTCCAGACGCGAACGTGAGGCGCGCATTGGCGATGTCGACGAATGGAGTCAGCACCGGAATGCCGACGGCGGCGATCGTGTCCACGTGCGCGCCGACGAGCGTGCTCACCAGGTCCAGGTCATGGATCATCAGGTCCAGCACGACCGCCACATCGGATCCGCGCGGATTGAAGGGCGCCAATCGGTCGCTCTGGATGAAACGGGGAGCATCGACGAACGGCAGTGCGGCGCGAATTGCACGATTGAATCGCTCGACGTGTCCCGTCTGGATGAGCGCTCCATTGGCTCGCGCCAACCCGAGCAGCTCGTCCGCCTCCTCGAGGGTGCTCGCGATGGGCTTCTCGACGAGGACGTGCTTTCCGCGACGAAGGGCTTCGCTCGCAACCGCATGATGCGCCGGCGTCGGCACCGCAATCGTGACGGCGTCGACCTCGTCGAGCAATGCGCTGACCGTCGGATACGCGCGCACCCCGAGCTCGGTCGCGACGTGCGCCGCGCGCGCAACGTCGTGCTCGTGAAACCCCGCCAGCGCGACTCCACTCACCGTTCGCAGGATCCGGACGTGATGGAATCCCAGGCTCCCCGCGCCGATGACGCCGAGGCGAATGGGCCCCTTCAGAATCCAACTCCACGCTGCGTGTCTTCGAAGAAACGCAGGAAGTCCTCGACTTCGGGGAACTGCTCGAGCTCATCGCGTGCGCGCTGGCGCGCCTGCGTCACGTTGAGCTCCGAGCGGAAAAAGAGGCGGTACGCCCGCTTGAGCTCTCGCCGCACGGGCTCCGGAATGCCGTTGCGTTCGAGGCCGACGGTATTGAGCCCATACAGGCGGATCGGGTTGCCGACGGCCTTCAGGAAGGGCGGAATGTCCTTCGCGACTCTCGAACACCCGCCAATGAAGCTGAACTTCCCGATGCGAACGAATTGGTGCACCGCGGTCAGGCCGGAGATGATTGCCCGGTCCTCGACGGTGACGTGCCCCGCCAGCTGCGTCCCATTCGCGAGGATGACACCATCCCCGATATCGCCGTCGTGGGCAATGTGGACGTACGACATCAGAAAGCTGTTGCGACCGATCACGGTCCGGTGCGAGTGGGTCGTGCCCCGGTTGATGGTCGTGTATTCGCGGACGGTCGTGTTCTCGCCGATCTCCACCGTCGTATGCTCGCCCTTGTACTTGAGATCCTGCGGGTCGCCACCGATGATGCTGCCGGACCCGATCTTCACGTTCGCGGCGAGCGTCACGTTGCGCTCCAGCGTGGCGCGGGGGGCAATCACGCAGCCTGCACCGAGCTCGCACTGCTCGCCGATGATCGCGAACGCGCCGACCTGCACGCCCTCGCCAAGCCGCGCGTCGGGCGAGATCAGGGCGGTGGGGTGAATCAGGGTCATCGGTCGCGGACCATCGCCGCCATGTCGGCCTCGGCGGCAACCTCGCCATCGACCTTCGCGAGCCCACGCATCTTGCAGATCCGCCCACGGGTTTGGGTCAGGTCGAGCTCGAAGCGGATCTGGTCGCCGGGCTTGACCGGCTTGCGAAACTTCACGTTGTCGAGCGACATGAAGTAGACGACCTTGTTCTCCGGCTCATCGAAGGCGCCCATGAGCAGCATGCCTCCGACCTGTGCCATCGCCTCGATGATCAGCACACCAGGCATGATCGGATGTCCGGGAAAGTGGCCCTGAAAGAAGGGCTCGTTGATCGTCACGTTCTTCAGGCCGACGATGCGTGCTCCCGGTTCGATCTCCAGAATCCGATCCACGAGCAGGAATGGGTACCGATGGGGCAGTACCTTCATGATCTCCTCGATCCCGAGCACGGCCGTCTCCTTTTGCTGTACCGCGACCTTGATCATCTCGCGCACCAGGGTCACGGTCCCCCGGTGGCTTGGCTTCGTCGCAACGATGCGTGCCTTCACCCGCGCTCCCGCCAGCGCGAGGTCTCCGATGCAGTCCATCGCCTTGTGCCGCACGAACTCGTCCGGCCACCGCAGTTCCGTGTCGACCACGCCGACGTCGTCGAGCACCACGGCGTTCCGGGTGGACGCACCCTGAATGAGTCCCTTCGCCCGGAGCGCCTCCACCTCGTGCAGGAAGCCGAACGTGCGGGCGGGGGCGAGGTTCTCGGCGAACGATGCCGGAGTCACGACGAATTCGCCCCGCTGACGCCCGATCAGTGGGTGCGGGAAGTCGATCGTCACATCCACCCGAAGATCGTTCGCGGGATACGCTTCGTAGACGGATTCGCCATCGATGACCCGCACCGGCTCGCGCAGACAAAGGTAGCGGACGACGCCGGAATGCTCCACGATGCCGGCGGCTCGAAGCGCCCCGAGGAAGGGCTGCGCACTACCGTCGAGAATCGGAGGTTCCGGCGCGTCGAGCTCGATGATCAGGTCATCCACCTCGGCGCCCGCAACTGCGGCGAGTACATGTTCGACGGTGTGCAGCCCCCCGGGCCCGCTGCCCAGCTGGGTGCGGCGCTCGCTCTGCACCGCGCGCTCTGCCGTCGCTGGAACGGGCGGGTCACCCGGACGGTCGCTGCGCGTGAACGTGACACCCTGGCCACTGCGAGCGGGGCGAAAGGTGAGGCGGCACGCGAGCCCGAGATGGAGACCGATGCCTTCCAGCGTGATCGCCTCACGGATCGTATGCCGCCGCGGCTTCACGGCGTCGGGTCCAGTAGCCGCTCGATGCGCTTGAACATCTCGGGAAGCCTGAGGAGCGCCGCGGTCGCCCGCAGTGACTCGCGGTGCGGACGCGCGGGATAGCCTGACCACGTCTCGCCGTCGGGCACATCACCGAACACGCCTGACTGGCCGCCGATCCGGGCCCCCTTCCCCACCACGATGTGTCCGCCAAGGCCGGCCTGTCCGGCGATCACGCACCCATCGCCAATCCGCGCCGAGCCGGCAATGCCGACCTGCGCCATGATGAGACAACCGCGGCCGATCCGCACGTTGTGACCGACGTGGACGAGGTTATCGATCTTGGTGCCCGCGCCGATGACCGTATCGTCGATGCTCCCCCGATCGATGGTCGTGTTCGCGCCGATCTCGACATCGTCCTCAATGCGGCATCGCCCGACATGTGGGATCTTGTTGTGCCGGCCGTCGCGGAACACGTAGCCATACCCATCGCTCCCGATGCACGCGCCCGAATGGATGAGCACCCGGTCGCCCAGCTCGCATCCGCGATACAGGACGACACCCGGCCACAGCACGCAGTCGTGTCCGACGGTGACCCCGTCCCCGATGACCGTGTTGGCATCCACGATGACGCGGTCGCCCAGCACGGCGCCGGCGCCGATCACGACATTCGCGCCGAGACTGACATCGCGCCCGAGCACTGTCCCGCGTCCGACCTGCACCGAGGGGTGGATGCCGAACGGGGCGGGCAGGCTCGCGGTCGGATACAGGTGAGGAATGAGGGCGAGCAGCGCGTCATGCGGTTTCGCGACGGTGATGCGCGCTGAAGCAGGCGACGTTTCGCCGGCAAGTTCGGGCGGCACGAGAACGACCCCGGCACGCGACGCGCTCATTGCGTCCACGTACCGTCGGCTCGCGAGAAAACTCAGCTCGTACGGCATCGCCCGGTCGAGCGGCGCGATGCCGCTGACTGTCGCGCTCCCGTCCCCGTCTACAGTCCCACCAACCAGGTGCGCGATGGCGTCGGGGGGGGGGGGGGGGCCCCCCCCCCCCCCCCCGGGCCCCAACGGGGGGGGGGGCACCGGGACCCCCGCGGGGGGGGCGGGACCCCCCGCCGGGG
>JANOCW010000406.1:0-5178 GCA_031412375.1 Gemmatimonadaceae bacterium
CACGAAGCCGAGGTGACTGACGGACGAATACGCGACGAGCTTCTTGAAGTCGGGTTGCACCATCGCGACGAGCGCGCCGTAGATGATCCCGATCACGGCGAGGGCGAGGATCACGGCCCGCACGGTCGGGTGCATCGCGGCTTCCGGGAACAGCGGCACGGCGAACCGCAGAAAGCCGAACGTTCCCATCTTCAGCATGATGGCGGCGAGGATCACCGAACCGGCCGTCGGCGCCTCGACGTGGGCATCGGGCAGCCACGTATGAAAGGGAAACATCGGCACCTTCACGGCGAACGCGAGAAAGAACGCGCCGAAGAGCCAGAGCCCGGCGGTCCCGCTGATGCGCGCCGTGCTGAGCAGGTGGTCGTAGGAGAAGCTGGAGTCGCCCGTAATCGGGTTGCTCCCCGCCTGATAGAGGTACACGATGCCCACGAGCATGAGCAGCGAGCCCGCCATCGTATAGATGAAGAACTTGAGGCTGGCGTAGATCCGCCGCTCCCCGCCCCAGATGCCGATGATGAAGTACATCGGTACCAGCATCACTTCCCACATCACGTAGAACAGCAGCAGGTCGAGCGCCATGAAGACGCCGAGCATCCCTGTCGTGAGAATCAGCATGAGCGCGTAATACGCATGCTGCTTCCGCCGAATGCTGCTCCAGCTTCCGAGCACGGCAAGGGGCATCAGGAACGTGGTGAGCAGGATCATCATCAGGGCAATGCCGTCGATGCCGAGCGTGAATCGGGCGTTCCAGGTCCCGATCCACGGCTGGTCGACGACCGCCTGCCAGTCAGCGAGCGCGGGGTCGAAGGTCCACCACAAGCCAGCCGAGACGATGAACTCGACGAGCAGCGTCCAGAAGGCGATCTGGCGTGCGCCGCCGCTCCCGGGCCCGTGCTCGTCGACGTTGACCCCCGTGGTGCGCGCGAGAGCGCTGTGCACGAGCAGTGCTATCGCGCCCAGGAGCGGAATTACGAGCAGCGCGGGAAGCACCCAGTCGTTGTAGCCGATCGAGCCGAGGAAGGCGTTCATGCGTTACCGAAGAGTGAAGGCGCCGAGCACGGCGAGGACGCCGACGAGCAGCACCCAGGCGTACGTCCCGACGTGTCCGGACTGCATCCACGACCCGGCACGACCGAAGCCGCGCATCATGCCGGCCGCCCCGTTCACGAGGCCATCGATCAGCCCGACGTCGATGAAGCGCCAGAGGAAACCGCGCGAAAAGCCGACGGTGGGCCCGATGATCGCGCGATCGTACGCTTCGTCGACGTAGTATTTGTTGGCCAGCACCCGCTCAAAGCCCTCTTCCTCGCGCGCGTCGCGCTTCGCCGGCAAGCGCTTCGGATCGAGACGCAGCGCGGCGAGGGCAATGCCGAGGATCGCAATGGTCACGGCTGCGCCGATGAGGAGATATTCCGTGGAATGCTCGAGGTGAGCGGCTTCGCCAGCGAGGCGGACGGATGATGCGCCGACCACCGGCTCGAGCCAGTGGTGAAGCGCTTCCGTCGGTCCCAGGAAGCCGGTGATCGCGGGCAGGTTGAACCAGCCGCCAGCCAGGCTCAGGGCCCCGAGCACGAGCAGCGGGCCCGTCATGACCCACGGCGCTTCGAGCAGATGACCGCGCTCGCGTTCCCCGGTTCGGTTGGGCCCGTGGAACGTGTAGAGCATCATCCGCGTCATGTAGACGGCTGTCAGTAGTGCGGCGGCAAGGCCCATGACGTAGATCGCGTACAGCAGCGCGCTGCCGGGGATCCCCAGCCAGGACGCGTCCCCGAGCGGCGAGTGCTGCGCACGGGCGAACACCGACGCCAGGATCTCGTCCTTCGAGAAGAATCCCGAAAAGATGGGGATCCCCGAGATGGCGAGCGTCGCGATCCACATCAGCGCCCAGGTCCACGGCATCCAGGCCTTGAGCCCGCCCATGTTGCGCATGTCCTGCGCGTCCTCGTGGCTGTGGGTGTGGTGATACGCCGCGTGCATGGCGTAGATCACCGATCCGGAGCCGAGAAAGAGGAGCGCCTTGAAGAACGCATGCGTCATGAGGTGGAACACGCCAGCCGTGTACGCACCGACCCCCACGCCGACAAACATGTACCCCAATTGCGAGACGGTCGAATACGCGAGCACCTTCTTGATGTCCCACTGCTTCAGCCCGATCGTGGCGGCAAAGAGCGCCGTCACGCCACCGACCACGGCGACCGTGAGGCTCGCCGCCGGCGCCATCGAGAAGAGCACGCTGCTGCGCGCGACGAGGTAGACACCGGCGGTAACCATCGTCGCGGCATGGATGAGCGCTGAGACGGGAGTCGGTCCGGCCATCGCATCGGGAAGCCAGACATACAGCGGGATCTGCGCGCTCTTTCCGGCACATCCGAGGAACAGGAAGAGGCAGATCGTCGTGACCAGTGCCCCGCCGACAGCCATCGACCCCGACCGCTCCGCGACGCCAATGAAATCGAGGACGCCGAGATTCGCGAACAGCAGCATCATCGCGACGAGAAAGCCGAAGTCACCGATGCGATTCACGATGAACGCCTTCTTGCCGGCGTCGGCATTCGCCTTGTCACTGAACCAGAAACCGATGAGGAGGTAGGAGCAGAGGCCGACTCCTTCCCACCCGACGAACAGCACCGGGTAGTTCGCCCCCAGGACCAGCACGAGCATGAAGAACACGAACAGGTTCAGGTACGCGAAATACCTCGGGTAGCCCGGGTCCTCGCGCATGTAGCCGACGCTGAAGATGTGAATCAGCGACCCGACGCCCGTAATGATGAGCACCATCACCATCGCGAGCTGGTCGAGCTGGAAGGCGGCCTCGATGCGCAGATCGCCCGTCACCATCCACTCGAAGTAGCGCTGGATGAAGGGCTCCTCCATCCCATGTGTGGCGCGCATGGCGAGGAAGATCGCGACGGCCAGGCCGAAGCTGGCGATGAGCACGGCCGGGCCGACGAGACTGCTGATGGCGGCGAACCGGTGGCGGACGACGGGATGGTGGTCGTCGCCGGTCGCGCCGCCGCTGGCGCCGTGGACGGCGTCGTGATGCGCGACGTCATGCCCAGTGCCCCGAGAATCGTCGTGCCCACCGTGCGGGTGCGCATGACCCGATGCCGCGTGACCGGCCCCGGGGTCCGCCGGTCCCGGACGCGCCACCGCCAGCACCGACAGCAGCCCGTTGATGACGAAGCCGAGCAGCGGCAGGATTGGAAGCAGCCAGACGTAGTCGGCGGCCGTCCCGCTCAGCGGGTGAGTCGCAGCGGATGCGAGCTGGAGAAGCATCAGCCCTTGAGGAGGTTGATGTTCTCGAGGTTCACCGTCTGGCGATGGCGGAAGATCGCAATGACGATGGCGAGGCCGACCGCCGCTTCAGCCGCGGCGACGGTCATGACGAAGACGACGAACACCTGACCTTCGACCCCGTGCAGCCGCGACAGCGCGACGAAGGTGAGGTTCACCGCATTGAGCATGAGCTCGACGCACATGAACACGATGATCGCGTTGCGGCGCGTCAGGACGCCAACGACCCCGATCGTAAACAGGACCGCCGAGAGGGCGAGTGATTCGGCGAGCATCTACTGTCTCCCGCGCCCGATGACGACGGCGCCGACGATCGCGGCGAGCAGCAGCACGCTCGTGATCTCGAAGGCGAGCAGGTACTCGCGGAACAAGGGGGCGGCAATCAGCCCCAGCACATCGCCGCTTCGCCCGCCCTGCTCCCACGACGCAACGAGCGGAGCTTCGAGCACCTCACCGGGAATGCGCGCCCGTGCGAGCGTCATGAGCTGGGCGAGGAGCGCGAGACCGAGAAAGGCGGCCACGAGACCCGCCCAACGCCCGCGCATGTCGGCGATCTCGGAGGCATTCCCGAGATTGAGGAGCATGACGACGAACAGGAAGACCACCATGATCGCGCCCGCATAGACGAGCACCTGGATCGCGCCGATGAATTCAGCCCCGAGCATGATGTACAGCGCCGCGAGACAGAACATCGTCGTGACGAGCCACATCGCGGCGGCCACCGGGCTCTTCCGGGTCACGAACACGATTGCCGAGGCGATCGCGATGACCCCGAACAGATAAAAGTGGAAGGTGTAAAAAAGGCTCATTCGCCGGACGGCTCGGCCGGATCCCACATCTCGCAGACCGGGTGGGTCTGCGCCATCAGTCGCTCGAGGTCATAGACGAACCCTTCGCGGCTGTACTCCGAGTTCTCATAGTGGCGCCCAACGTGGATCGCCTCCTCGGGACAGACTTCCTGGCAGTAGCCGCAGAAGATGCAGCGAAACTCGTCGATCTCGAAGACGAGCGGATAGCGGTTGCCGTCCTCATCCTCGCCCGGGACGAGCTTGATGCAGTTGGAGGGACAGACCGTCGGGCACAGGCCGCAGGCGACACACTTCGCCTTGCCGGTCTCCGTCGTGAGCATCCGGTGCGTTCCGCGCCACCGCGGCGAGAGCTGCCATTTCTCGTCCGGATACTGGAGCGTGACCTTGTGC
The DNA here is from genome assembly GCA_031412375.1 of Gemmatimonadaceae bacterium. Lineage (GTDB taxonomy): Bacteria > Gemmatimonadota > Gemmatimonadetes > Gemmatimonadales > Gemmatimonadaceae > JANPKQ01. The sequence continues at coordinate 4,497 of JANOCW010000406.1, forward strand.
GGGTCGACGAGGTGCTTGAGCGTCAGTGCCATGCCCTTGAGGGTGGCGCGAATGTAGCTGACCTGCTCGACCGGACGCTCGAGCACCTTCACGGTGATCGCCATCAGTCTCCCGATTCCGGCAAGGGGGTGGGTCGCTGGCTGCGGGCGCGCAGCCGTGCGATGCCTGCATCGCGGACGCGCGTGCTCGCCGGGCTGATGATGCGGCCACGGTCGAGGAGCACGAAGATGAGGAAGAGCAGCACGATGTTCATGCCGAACAGGATCAATCCGTAGCGGCGGCCGCGGACGAGGCCGGTCATGTCGAGCCCGAGCGTGACCGCGGCGATGATGATGATGTACGCGAGCGCAAGCGGCAGCATGAACTTCCAGCCGAGCGACATGAGCTGGTCGTACCGGAAGCGTGGCAGCGTCCAGCGGATCCACATGTAGAGGAAGATGAAGAACATCAGCTTGAGCGCGAACGCCGCCAGCGTGGCCGCGAACTTCCAGTAGCTGTACGGCGCGAGGTTGTCCCACATCGTGAACGGGATGTCCCACCCGCCGAAGAACAGGGTCACGATCAACGCACTCGCGGTCACGAGGTTCGCATACTCGGCGATGAAGAACATCGAGAACTTCATCGCGCTGTACTCGGTGTGATAGCCCGCGATCAGCTCCGATTCGGCCTCGGGCAGGTCGAA
>JANOCW010000407.1:0-5480 GCA_031412375.1 Gemmatimonadaceae bacterium
CAGGTGCCCGAGTGGGTCACCCAGATCCTCGCCGCCGCGCAGCTCCCGCTAGTCACCGCCGAGGCGCGGCGCGAGGGCGTCGCAAGCGATGAGATCCGCGCAGTGCTCGACGCGATGGGACGCGCCGGCGTGCCGGCGCACGAAGCGACCGCAGTGATCGACACCACTCGCGTGGTTCGGCGCGAGCACGGCGCGACGGAGAACTTCGGCGCGTTCGTCCAGTCGCAGCTCGCAGCCGGCAAGCGAGGTCGCGAGCTCTCGGCGGCAATCCGCGCGGAGCATGAGCGGCTGGGAAGAGGACGGGGACGAGGACGGGGCGACGCGGCGCGCGGCGCCGATGACCGGGACCGAGGCAACGCTGACACCGCGCGCGGGCGGGGCCGGCGCGGCGGATCGCGGCCGGGCCAGCCCGAAGTCCGTGATCCACGGACACAGGACACCCGCGGACGGGGACGTGGCGTCCCGGTTCCACCGAACCGCTAGTCGGAGACGACGATGAGAATGCCATGCATTGCGGCCGCAGTCCTGTTGACGACGGTTGGATGCGCCCGTGAGGCCAACGATGCCGACACCGCGATCGCGGTCACGGCCTCCGCGTCCACCGCCGATGGCGCCCGGGCGGCAGCGTCGATCGCGAACGCGATTGCGGCCAACCCCGCAGGTGCGGACTCGATCCTCCGCGCGGCAGGCCACACACGCGACAGCTTCCAGAAGATGATGTACGAGATCGCGGCCGACTCGGCGATGAGTGCCGTGTACGCCGCCGCGAAAGGCCGGCAGCCGTAGCCTTCGTCGAACTTCGTCCGCTGCCGGAGACAGCGTGGGGGTCGAACAGATCGTTCGACTGATCGAAGTCTCGGGGCCGTAGGCGACGGCGTTTACGGCGACATGGGTTATGACAGACGGCGTCTAGGGTACGTCTGTGACGTCGGTAGACGGTCAACGGCGTCAACACAGTCAGTGAGCCGGGGGCGTTGATGCCAGCCGCTCGGTGACCCGGAATGCGAACGAAGGCGCCGCGCCGGCCGCCGGGAGCTGGGGATTCTCCTTGGCCGAACCCTAACGGTAGGGGTCGCGAAGAGCCTGAACATGAAGGGCTTGAAGGGGTCCGTGAAGATCCATGAAGAAGGACAACCGCCCTTGTTGGGGTCTCGGCGGCAGAGTCTCTCCCCCAGGATGCAAGGAAAGCAGTTGCCCCTCTTCGCATTGCTTCATGAACGCTTCATGCTCTTCATGTTCAGGCTCTTGACCTTTCCGTAATCCCGCACCGCCGCGCCCTACTATCCGTTCGCGACGCCAGCCACCGGCATTTCAGCGGTCGTCGGATCGATCCCCGTGCGCACCTGGGAGATGCGATTGGCGGGGAACCCGCCGCATCGCGCGTGCTCGCGGATCATCTCCGCATCCGGCGCGATGTACACGCAGTAGATCCGGTCGTCCGTGACGTAGCTTTGAACCCACTGAATGTCTGGCCCGAGCGCCTGCAGCACCTCGCACGACTTCTGTGAGATTCCTCGTAGCTGGTCGGCGGTGAGCTTCCCCGCTGCGGGGATGTCACGCTCGATCAGGTATTTCGGCATTCAGGTATCCTCCTGGCTGGTGAGCAGGGAGATGAATCGAGCGATTGGGGAGCAAGGACCGGCCTCACGGTGCGTACCGGCACGAGACCTTCGGATTCCAGTCGGCGAAGATCCCGCGTGAATTCTCGCGCATGTGCCAGACGTGGAGAGCCCAGATCCCGAATGCCTCGTTCCGATGGAACGACTGGCCGTAGAGCTCCGGAGGCTCGGCTCCACTCCAGGCGGTGAACGGGACGATGTATTCCACGGCGACGAAGCGGAGCCGTCCATTCTTCTGCGGCTCGTAGAGCAGGAGTTCGGGCTCGAGCGCGTTGACGGTTCCGTCGATCAGCGCGGGGTTTCCATAATGGAAGCCCATCCCGCCGAGCTGTGGATTTTCGAAGCACTCCGTGATCTGTACGCTCCATCCTGCATCGACGGCGGCGTCGAACCGATGGAATTTCGCAGTGCGCTCGCGGAGACGCGCGATGTCCCGCATGACGTCGCCGGTCGGATGGGCCGTATGCATCGCCGGCCCGTGCGCCATCGATGCCTGAAGACCGGGAGCGGTAGCTGGCGCCGAATTGTCGCAGCCGCCCAGCACGAGTGCGGCGAGCCAGACGAAGGTGACCATCGGGGACGCGGCGACGCGGGATCGTGAGTACTGCATGGTTATTACCTCCGGTGAGTGGTCGATCCGGTCCGTGGGGCCGGCAGCCTTGCCGGGAGACCCGGCGCGCGTAGTATGACGCAGAGGGATCGCCCCGCTCTCGCCCCAGTCTCGCCACCCTCCCCATTCGCCCTGTGCAGCGCCTCATCGTCTTCGGCGGCCTTTCGATCGCGACTGAGGGCGGGCCGGTTACTGGTCGCGCCGTCCAACGGAGGCGTTTGGCGCTGCTGGCCCTGCTTTCCACGGCGCACCGGCGCGGAATGAGCCGCGACAAGCTGATTGCGTTTCTGTGGCCGAACGCAGACGCCGAGACGGGACGACACTATCTCTCCGATTCCGTCTACCGGATCAACAGTGCGTTGGGGGGCGACGTCATCGTCCCCACCGGCGATGACCTTCAGCTCGATCCGCAGTGCCTGCCGACCGACCTCGCGGATTTCGAGGACGCACTCGCGCGGGGCGATCACGAGGGGGCGACGTCCATCTACAGCGGACCTTTCCTCGACGGGGTTTTCCTGTCCGACTCGCCGGAGCTCGAGCGATGGATCGAGAGTGAGCGCGTACGGCTCGCCGCGGCGTTCGCTCGCGCGCTCGAGGTGCTCGGCGAAACGGCCACGGGACGCGGCGAGCACACTGTCGCGGTGCGCTGGTGGCGGCGATTGGCCGCGCACGATCCCTACAACTCTCGAGTCGCGCTCCGCCTGATGCAGGCGATGTCCGACGCCGGCGAGCGCGCGGCCGCAATCCAGCACGCCCGCGTCCACGAGATGCTGCTGAAGCAGGAGCTGGAGCTCGATCCCGACCCGGCCATCGCCGAGCTCGCTGAACGACTCCGCAACGAGAAGCAACCAGAACCGGGGCCCGCGCGTCCGGAGCCGGCGTCCGCGCGTCCCCGGTCGGCTACGCCCGCGCTTCCTCAGTCGGCTGCGCCCGCGCAGGGTGCGATGGCGAACGCACCAGCGCCCTCGCGTCCGCGGCGGCGGTTGCGTCTCGTTCATGCCGCGGTCGGGGGCGCCGTTGCGGTCGCGCTGCTCGCGGTCTGGCTCAGCGGCCGCGGCCGGATCGATCCCGCTCCGCGGGCGCCCGGCGATCCGATGCGGTCGGTTGCCGTCCTCCCCTTCACCAATGTCGGCGTCGACCCTGAGAACGAGTACTTCAGCGACGGGATGACGGACGAGCTGATCACGACCCTTGGCACTGTCGAGGGACTGGCGGTCGCTTCACGCACATCGGTGTTCGCCTACAAGCACCAGGCGCTGGACGTTCGCGAGATCGGCCGAAAGCTCGGCGTAGACGCAGTGGTGGAAGGGAGCGTGCGCAGGTCGGGGCGGAAGCTGCGCATTACCGCGCAGCTCGTGAGCACGGCGAGTGGCTATCGTCTCTGGTCAGACGCGTACGATCGCGAGGTCGACGACGTGTTCACTATCCAGGAGGAAATCGCCCGCGCGATCGTGACGACAATGAGCGGCGCGTTGATCAGGACGGCGGGGCCGGTGACGGCGGAGCGATCGACGCGCGACTCGGAGGCATACGACCTCTATCTGCGGGGACGGTTCGCCTGGCACGAGCGCACGAGGGACGGCCTCGAGCGCGCCATCGACTACTTCCAGCGCGCGGTCGACCGTGCGCCGACGTACGCCCGCGCCCACGCGGGACTCGGTGACGCATACGCCGTAAGCGGGTTCTACGACTACCGGGCGCCGCGCGACGCGTACCCGAAGGCGGAGGCGTCGGCGCGACGGGCGCTGGAGATCGATTCGCTGCTCGCCGCGCCGCACGCGACGCTCGGTTACATCCTGACCTACTATCATCTCGACTGGCCTCGCGCCGAGGCGGAGTTCCAGCGCGCGCTGGCGATCGACCCCAGCTACTCGACGGCGCACCAGTGGTACGCCAACCTGCTCACCGTCGCCGGGCGGTTCGACGAGGCCGAGCGCGAGTTGCGGCGCGCCCAGGAGGCTGATCCGCTATCGCTGATCGCGAATGCCGCGCTTGGCTGGAGCTTCTACTTCGCCGGCAAATACACCGGAGCGCTCGAGCAATGCCGCAGCACGCTGGGGCTCGACCCGAACTACGTGCTCGCTCACCTGTGGGGCGGATGGGCGCTCGATGCGCTCGGTCAGCCTCGGGAAGCGCGCCAATGGATCGGTCGTGCCGTCGAGCTCTCACCCCGGAACGAGCTCGCGCGCCTGAGCCTCGCTCACATTCTCGCCGGGTCACGGTCGGACGCGGCGCGAGATTCGGCCCGTGTGATCCTTCGTGAGATCGAAGATCGTTCGCTCGCCGGCGCGTACGTCCCCTCGTACGAGATCGCGAAGGTGCACCTCGCACTCGGCGACCAGACCGAGGCGCTACGGTGGCTCGAGCGAGCAGTCGAGGAGCGGTCGCACTCGAGAGCGTTCCTTCGCATCGATCCGCAGCTCCGCCCCATACGTGGGGATGCCCGGTACGAGCAGCTCGTCGATCGGGCCTTCGGCGCGGGCGCGACGCCTACAGCGCGCAAGCCGCTGCGAGGCTCGCGGCTGGACGGCGTTCACGGCGACATAGGTCATGACTGACGGCGCTAGGGGTACGTATGTGACGGCGTTAAACGGTCAACGGCGTCAACGGCGTCACGTTCAGCGGGGGCGGTCGACGGACTCCAGGCGGCGTGACTCGTCCTCAGCGATATGACGCTGGAGGGTACGCATGAGCGAGAGCAGCATGCGGCGAACGAGGTCGAGATCGTTCTGAATCTCGAGGTGGCGGAGGCCGTCGAGGACGCCGGTATCGCGGCCGGTGAGCAGATGACCTTCGAGCTCGTTCAGCGAGCCCAGGGCGATCTCGATGAAATGGAGGAATTCAGGTCGCGTCGAGAGGGCGCAGCCCTCAGCGAGATTCGCCGGTACCGAGGTGGCCGCTCGAACCGCCTGAGCGCGAAGCCCGGGGACCACCCCGGTTCGGCGAGGAGGGAGAGCCTCGATGACCTTCAGCGATAGCTCGTGGGCGAGGTGCCACACGCGGAGCTTCTTGAAGTCCTGCATGGCCACGATTTACCGTCGCGGCGATCAAGAGCCGCACGCCTTCTGTCCCACCCCGCATCGGTCCGCCGCCGGCAATCGCCCCGACGCCGTTGACGCGGTTGACGCCGGTTGACGCTGTTGACGCCGTTGACTGTTTAACGCCGTCACATACGTACCCCTAACGCCGTCCGTCATAACCCATGTCGCCGTAAACGCCCTACCGCCCTGTCCTACCTGAACTCCTTCTGC
>JANOCW010000408.1:0-2200 GCA_031412375.1 Gemmatimonadaceae bacterium
AGCCATGCCGCCGACGGCATCCACGGCATACACCGCGAGGGCGATGACTGCCGCCATCGCGAGCAGGAACTGGAAAAAATCGGTCCAGAGCACCGCCCACATGCCCGCGGCCACCGAGTACGCGGCCGTGATGACGAAGCACACGCCCACCGCGACCCAGGGCTCGACGCCGAGCGTCATGGTCAGGATCTTCACCATCGCGAGCGTGACCCATCCCATGATGATGAGATTGATGACGACGCCCAGGTAGATCGCCCTGAAGCCGCGAAGCAGTGCCGCCGGCTTCCCCCCGTACCGAAGCTCCGCGAGCTCCACATCGGTCATCACGCCGGCGCGACGCCAGAGGCGGGCGAAGAAGAAGACCGTGAGGATCCCGCTCATCACCATGTTCCACCACAGCCAGTTGCCGGCCACGCCGTTCTTCGCGACCATGCCCGTGACGGCCAGCGGTGTATCAGCGGCGAACGTCGTAGCGACCATCGACACACCGGCAAGCCACCACGGGACCTTGCGTCCCGAGATGAAATACTCGGCCATGCTCCCGCCGCCCCGCTTCGTGAAATAGAACCCGATGGCGGCCGTCATCACGAAGTAGCCAACGACAATGGCCCAGTCGACGGTGGTCAGCGTCATGGCACGGATGGCGAGGGAGGCGCGGAGGCGCGGATCACCGTCAATGCGGCATCCGCGATCGACCGGCGAACGCCGGCGATCCGCATGTTGGCCCGCGTCGGATTGACGCGGTTGGTCAGCAGCAGGACGAACACGTCCGCCGACGGGTCAATCCAGATCGATGTCCCCGTGAAGCCGGTGTGCCCGAACGCGCGGTCACTCATCAGCGACCCGGCCGAGTTCCGCCCATCCGCGGTGTCCCAACCGAGCGCACGCGTCGAGAAGGAACGATCCGCCGCACGAGTGAACATGGCGATCATGGCCGGGTCGAGAACGCGGACCGAATCCAGCGCGCCGCCGTTCAGGTACATTCGCGCGAACCGCGACAAGTCATGCGCGGAGCTGAACAATCCCGCGTGCGGAGCGACGCCCCCCAACCGGTACGCATTCTCGTCGTGGACCTCGCCGCGAACATGACGTCCGCGCCACGGGTCGATTTCGGTCGGGGCAACGCGTGGTAGCAGGTCACTCGGCGGGCGGAACATCGTCTCGCGCATTCCGAGCGGCTCGAACACCATCCGGCGCAGATAGCCGTCGATTCCCTCGCCGGTGACCTTTTCGATCACGTCGCCAAGCAGGATGATCCCCAGGTCGCTGTAAAGGGTGCGCGCGCCGGCCACCGTGTCGAGCGGAGTTGCGTAGACTAGGGCGCGCGCGCCCGTCGCGTCGGTCGTTTCGGTGTAGAGGGGGCGATGGGCGCGAAGTCCGGAAGTATGCAGCAGCAGATGGCGAATCGTGACCCGCTCGGCGCCCGCCACCGCCCACTGCGGCAGATATTGCTGCACCGGAGCATCGACGCTGATGCGCCCCTCGCCCACGAGCCGCATCATGGCCGTTGTCGTTCCAATGACCTTCGTCAGCGACGCGAGATCCCAGAGCGTGTGCTCATCGGGAATGGTCGATTCGTTCCAGTCGAGGCGACCTGCCGCAACCGTGGCATGATTGCCGGCGCGCGATCCCACGACGACGATTGCCCCGGGAAACGCGCTGTCCCGGATCGCGCGGTCGAGGAGGAATTGCAGTGTGTCGGAAAGGCGAGTCTGCACGTCCTGGGAGGCCGCCATGGGCAGTGGTGGTGCAGCGGGGAAGGAGGCCGCAGCGCGGGCACCGCAGGCGTTCAGCGCGCACGGCAGCGCGAAGGCCACTGCGGCCGCACGCGCCCGGTATGCCCGGGCGAATTGTATCGGCGCAGCGGGTCGTTGTTCGATCAGGCCACCCCGGCGGCAAGTCGGCGTCACATCTGCGGTCCTCGTGGCACGGAGGTGCGGCTCATTCCGGCAGGTGCGCGTGCGCGCGGTGCGCGATAACCTACGTGCAGGTCGCGCAGGGAACAACGACCTTCTTTCACGCAGTGTCACACCCCAACCACCGGCGACTCTCGTGCCCTCCATCTTCGCCCTCCGCGCTGGACTGTGCTCCGCGGCGGCCGGCGCCGCGCTGATCGCGTGCACCGGATGTCCTGCGCCGCGTTCCACCCCAGCCTCCGACGAGGGGCCACGCGTCCAGGGCCAGGCAGGTCGCGTGCGGC
>JANOCW010000409.1:0-12397 GCA_031412375.1 Gemmatimonadaceae bacterium
GAGAACGCGAAGACCCTTCCCCGCAGCGAGCGGAGCGTCATCATCCGCAGCTATTTCAACGGGCCCTACAGCTATGCCCACCCGCAGTGGGTCCCGGGCTACTTCAGCACGCAGATCCTCCAGACACTCGACAGCTTCGTCACCGAGTACGGCAGCGGTGGTTACACCGACTACCTGGCGCTGGTGACCAGGCACTCTCTCCCGCTTCGCTGATCGACGTGGATCGCCGCACCTTCGTCCGCCGCACGGCGCTGGCCGCTGCAGGGTTCGGGATCCTCCGCGTCCTGCCCGCCTGCCGGCGCGACCGCGGCACGGACGCCGACCGTTCGTTCGCGGACATCCGCGACCGCTACTTCCTTCGTCATCTCGAGCTGAATCCAGTCACGTCCACCTTCCTCGGCGGCGACGGCTACAGCGCCGAGCTGCGCGACATCAATGGAAAGTTGCGCGACTACAGCGCAGCATCGCTCGAGAGCGAGCTGCGATTCTACCGCGACATGCGCGACGCCGTGCGCGCCACCGATCCGTCGGCGCTCTCCGCGGCGATGCGCGTGGACCGCGAGGTGATGGGCGCCCAGCTCGAGTACCTCATCCGCTATATCGATGTCCGGCGCTATCACCTGCGCGCCGTCGACAGCTACGTGGCCGAGCCCTTCCGCGGCATCGACTGGCAGATCCAGCAGATGGGAAGCGCCGATGATGGATTGCTCGGCACCGAAGCCGAGTGGGAGTACGTCATCAGCCGACTCGTGGCGATCCCCGCCTATCTCGACGTCGCGCGCGACAATCTCCTCAGTGGCAAGCGGGCTGGCGTGATCGCCGACGCGCGCATGATCGAGCGCGACGGCATTGCGGGCAGCAGGGCGAACATGGAGTACTTTCGCGCGACCCTGCCGGGGTCCGCCCGGAGGTATCTCGGAGACCGTTCGTTCGCGCCATCCATCCGCGACCGGATCGAGACGGCCGGTATCGCCGCGGCGAGTGCCTACGAGCGCTTCGCGACCACCCTCACGCAATCGTTCTCGGCGGAGGAACCCGCGAACCGGTTTGCCGCGACGCCGGAGGAATATGATTGGCGCGTTCACACCGTGCTGCGTGATCCGCGCAGCGCCGAGATGCTGTATGCGCATGGCGCACAGGAAGTGCAGAAGTACACGCAGCGCATCGTGGAGGTCGCGGAGATCGTCGCCCGCGATGCGTCGCTCCCGCTCTCGTTCACCACACCAGCGGCTGCAGCCGCGAGTGTCCGCCAGGTCATGGAGCACCTCTCGGCCGAGTCGCCGAAGAGCGACGATGAGATGTTCGCATGGTACCGCGAGGCCGGCTCCCGGGCGGTCGCGTACGGTCGCGAGCAGGCGCTGTTCGACATCCCGTCGAGCTACGAGCTGGAGCTGGTAGCGACGCCGCCGGTGCTTCGCAGCACGATCGACGCGGCCTACTATCCGGCGCCGCCACTGAAGCAGTCGGGTGCCGGGCGATTCTATCTTACGCCGACCGGCAACGATCCCGCCGCACTCCGCGAGAACAACAGGGCGTCGGTGGCGACAACGGCGATTCACGAGGGCTTCCCCGGCCACGACTGGGAATACAAGTACATGACGGAGCATGCTGACGAGATCTCGACGATCCGGTGGCTGACACCAGGCGCGGTCGAGGACTCATCGTCGATGTGGGCGGACTCGATGGCGATGGAAGGCTGGGGTCTGTACAGCGAGGAGCTGATGGCCGAGGCCGCACCCGGCCGGCCGTACGGTTTCTACACCGCTGGCGAGCATCTCTACGAACTGCAGGCGCAGCTCCTGCGAGCGGTTCGCGTGCGGGTGGATGTAGGGATTCACACCGGGCGCATGTCGTTCGATGAGGCGGTGAACTACTTCACCGAGCACGTGTCCTTCTATCCACGCGCATGCGACCGCGCCACCAGCGATCCCGCAGCGCGCGCCATCTGCGATTCGGCCAACCGCGCCATCTACCGCTACTCCAAGTGGCCCACCCAGGCCATCACCTACAACCTCGGCAAGAATGCCATCGTCGAGCTTCGCGAGGCGTATCGCGCGAAGAAGGGCGACGCGTACGCCGCGAAGGAGTTCCACGAGCGGCTGATGCGGATGGGATCGATCCCGGTGGGATTCTTCAGGGAGCAGTTCCTGGCGGAAGCGTAGCCTGCACGGCGGGCATGGGACGTCGCCGGTGGCTCCCGGCTCTTCGGCTTGCAGCCGGCACCTGCTTTTCCGAGCGTCCGTGCAAGTGATGCAGCTCGCGGCTGTGAGCTGCAACCGGTGAGCTTTCCAGCCTTCAAGTGACGAGCTGTTTCTGGTGTGGGATGGAGCTGGAAGAAACGAGGTGCCAGCGGGTAGCTGAAGAGCCGCAAGCTGCGAGCGAGCGACCAGCACGCGGTGCCCGGTCAACAACTATCATCACGTCATGGCGCCATCACCCACTGCGTCGCTGCTTCGCGCCTGGGCGCGACTCCACCGGCTCCCCGGCGGACGCTGGCTCTTCAGCATCCTCCTCGGGCGCATCGTCCCGTACACGGGCTCGATTCGCGCGCGCGTGCTCGAGATCCGGCCGGGCTACGCGCGCGTCGAGCTGCGTGACCGACGACGCGTGCGCAATCACCTGCGATCGGTGCATGCGGTCGCACTCGTCAACCTCGGCGAGGTTGCGAGTGGACTCGCGATGCTGAGCGGCTTGCCGCCCACCGTGCGCGGGATCGTCACCTACCTCGGCACCGACTATCTCAAGAAGGCGCGGGGACGCCTGGTCGCCATCTCCGAATGCACGATTCCGCGGGTGACTGAGCCGACCGACCATGAAGTCCACGCCGAGATCAGCGATGCCGACGGCGATGTCGTCGCGCGGGTGACGGCGCGATGGCGCTTGAGCCCCGAGCGATGACGGAGCGGGTCGAGCGGGCGAATGTCGCAGCGGGGGCGGTCTCGCCACCCGCCCTGCGAACGCCTCTCACCGACCACACGCGCATCGCCGTCCCGCTCATCTGCGGCGCGATGTATCCGTGCAGCAATCCCGAGCTCGTCGCCGCGGTCTCGGCGGCAGGGGGGATTGGCGTCGTCCAACCGATCTCCCTCACCTACGTGCACGGGCACGATTTCCGGGCCGGGCTGCGGCTGATCCGCAGCATCACGCCCAACCCGATCGGCATGAATGCGCTGATCGAGGCATCGTCGAAGTCGTATCATGAGCGCATGACGCGGTGGGTGGACATCGCCCTCGAGGAAGGAGTTCGCTTCTTCGTCACATCGCTGGGGAATCCGCGCTGGGTTGCCGAGAAGGCCCACGCGGTTGGTGGCGTGGTGTACCACGACGTCACCGAACGAAAGTGGGCGCAGAAGGGCCGCGATGGCGGTGTCGATGGGCTCATCGCCGTCAACCGGAGGGCTGGTGGCCATGCAGGGCCGAAGACCGCAGAGGCGTTGATTGACGAGCTCGCGGATCTCGGGTTGCCCCTCGTCTGCGCCGGAGGGGTCGGCGACGAGCACGACTTCGTCGCTGCGCTACGATTGGGATACGCAGGCGTCCAGATGGGGACGCGCTTCATCGCGACGACCGAATGCCGCGCGAGCGGTGCGTACAAGGCAGCGATCGTGAGATCCGGCGAGGACGACATCGTCCTGAGCGAGCGTATCACGGGAGTGCCGGTCGCCGTCATCAGGACGCCCTACATCGAGAAGATGGGGCTCGCGGCAGGCCCGATCTCGAAGTGGCTCCTTCGCCACCGGCGCACCAAACACTACATGCGATCCATGTATGCGCTCCGCTCCCTTTGGCAGCTCAAGCGTGCGTCGCTCGACACGTCCGAGGGAGCGAAGGAATACTGGCAGGCGGGCAAGAGCGTTGCGGCGATCGATGCCATCGAGCCCGCGGGAGATATCGTCAGGCGATTCGCCGCTGCAGCCGTCGTCCCCGCGGCCTAGAACCAGAGTGCCGTGCCAACGTGCGATGGGGCCTTCACACGCAGCAGGTTCGCTAGCGTCGGTGCGATCTGGGTGATGGATGGCGTGCCGGTCAGCCGGCCGGGTGCGATCCCCGCACCGACGAGCAGGTAGGGAATGCGGCGATCTCCAGCCTGGCTCGTACAGTGCTCGCGCACCGCAGGCATCCCATCCGCGCACCCTTCACCCTGTCCGCCACCATGATCCGCCGTGATGGCGAGGACCACCTCTCCGCTCGCAAGCGATGACTCGATCATGGAGATGAGCCGCGCGAGCTCGGCATCCACGTCGCGCACGGTCACGACATACTGCGGCGTGAGGGCACCGTCCGATCCGATCCAACCGGCGAGGTGACCGACGGCATCCACGGCGCTCACATGAACGAACAACAGGTCGGGTGCATCCACGCTCGTCGCAACGTCGATCGCCTGGTCGATGATGGAGCGCGTCGATTCCGGAGCTGCGTGAAGCTCGTCGAGGCCGAAGAATGTCCTCGCCGTTGCCAACTGGTGCTCGGGAACGAGTTGCCCACCAATGATCGCCACCGTGCGGCCGCCGGCCGCTCCGATCCACTCGAACAGCGACGTTGCGCCATTCACCATCAGTGCGATGGCCGCAGCCTGGTCGATCGAGTTCGTCGTCACGCCGAGGGCTGTGACGTCGCGCCCGCTGAACAGCGAGAGATGGCCGGGGACGGTGAGCGATGGAACGACGGTGAGCATGCTGTCCGTCCACTGCGCCCGCACGCGCAGCGCAGACAGCGTTGGCATCTGGGCCAGTGCATCCGCGCGAAGGCCATCGACGCTCACGAGCACGATTCGGCGGCCGGACGGTGCCTCCGATTCGGCCGGCGCGATGGCGCACCCGACGAGGACAGACGAGGGAAGAGCGACAATCCCAACGGCGCACAGCGCGCGCATGACATGACATGAATGCATCATGACATCGACGAGATGCCTGCGCCGCCGGTCACCATCCCGACGAGATCGCCACGCGTCCTGTTCGCGCTTGACCCGAACGCGTCACGGAGCCACGTTGGCGGTGCCGTGCGTCACACGGCTGCGTGCGCGCGTCCGATGAGTCGTCCACCTTTCACCCTGCCGCGGGATCGACCATGTCGCGCATCGCATCGCTACTCTCGATCGCCATCCTCGCCTCCCTGCCCGCAACGGCATCATCGCAGCAGCCGGCAGACACGGCGTGCTCCTACGAGAGTTGTGCGGTGCGCTACAAGGCGAAGATCTTCGGCGAGCAGCTCGTTCGTGGTGCGTCGGGCGAGCGCGCGGTCAGGATCGGTTTCACGGGGAGTGACGCGGCGGACTTTCTGAGCCGGGTGGAATCCGCCGCGGCGCCTGCGCGGAAATTCAAGGCTCACCGCACTCGCTCCCAGATCCTGCTCGTCGTCGGCGCGGGCCTGTTCAGCTACTTTCGTGGCGAGATATTTGGCAACGGAGTGAATCCCACGTCGGCGGAGTATGTGGGGTTCTCCGTCGGGCTCGGAGCCGCCCTTCTCGGGGGGTTTGAGGCCGGGCGCGCGCGTAATGCGCTCGACGATGCGATATGGCAGTTCAACCGAGCGCCGGTCCCCTGATTGTGAACGGCGGGATGTCCGCGGCTCGCGCTATGCAATACCGGTAGCGGACCAATGAGCCCATGCATCGCGAGGAGAGCAATTCCCCATGTCTCACCGGACGTTCCAAGACTCGAGCGGAGAAGAGTGGCAGGCTTGGGACGTTTTCCCGAGCACTGACGTCCGTAACACCCTGCAGGGCGGGTGGTTGACGTTTCAGTCGGCCACCGAGAAGCGCCGTTTGACGCCCGTTCCGCTTTATTGGGTCAGCGCCGAGGAGGACGAGCTTCGGCGGATGCTCGCATCGGCGAAGCCGGCGCCGGAGTTGACCGGGGCGCGAGCGGAGATGCCTGTGGACACACCGAGCCTCATGCCGCCGGGCCTCTGAGCCACTGACGGTGCGGTCGGGAAGGCGGTCGAGCGGGCACCCGGTACGGGCGCCCGAATATCCTAGCTGACCGCCTCGCTCTGATCAGCCAGGGCGCGCAGCGGTCCGCTTCCGGCGCCGTGCGGCTGCTGCCTTGAGCTGGCGCGCCTCGCTCGGCTTCACATAGTGCCGCCGCCGGCGAAGATCCTTCAGGATCCCGGCCTTGAGCAGCTTCTTCTTGAACACCTTGAGCGCCCAGTCGAGGCGGTCGTTTTCGTCGAGCTTGACTTCGATCATGGTGGTTCCAGTGTGAGAGTTACCTGGGGTCGAGCCAGTGCTGCAGGAGAAGCGAACAGCCGGGCCGATTGAGTCGACCCGGCTGTCTTGCCGTGGCAGGGATACTGCCGCGGCCGGCTACGTCAGCCGCCCAGCTTCGTCACGTTCTCGGCGGCAGGACCCTTCTGGCCCTGCACGATGTCGAACTCGACGCGCTCGCCTTCGGCGAGGGTCTTGAAGCCGCTGCCCTGAATGGCGGAGTGATGGACGAAGCAGTCCTTCTGGCCGTTCTCGGGCGTGATGAAACCAAAGCCCTTCGCGTCATTGAACCACTTCACTTTGCCGGTCGTACGCATTCTGTACCCCTGATCAAAAAATTGTTGTTCGGAGTCCGGTAACGCCGTACAGACCGTGGGTCCGTGCTGACGCGATGTGCCGCGCTCCTGTGCTGACGGACGATATGCCCACCAGCATGGCGATGCGATAAAAACAAAAAAGCCCGGCGCGAAAGCCAGGCCCCTATGTATTCATCGGAACTTGTCCACGCTCGAAGCGTGCATCGCCGCCATAACGGTACAACGTCCTGGCCGTTGGCGCAAGACGCAGTTTGTGGCGCGGGTCACCCTCCCGACCAGCGGGCGGAGGGTGACGCGGCATTGCTCAGGCTCGCCGGACGAGCCGGATGACGAAGAGCAGTACTACCGCCCCGACGAACGCCACGAAAATCGTTCCGGCGAGGCCCGCAAACGGGGTACCGACGCCGAGCCGGCTGAACAGCCAGCCCCCTATGAAAGCGCCAACGATCCCGATGATGATGTCCCCGATGATCCCGAAGCCGCCCCCCATGACGAACGAGGCGAGCACTCCAGCGATCAGTCCGACGATGAGCCAGGTGAGCAGGTCCATGATTCCCTCGGCGTGGGTGTCCCTTCGTGAACGAGGCCGGAGGGAGCAACTCGCATGCCCTCCCCCACCCCGATAGGTGTGCAGCTCCGCGCCTTGACTTCGTTCGGAGTTTCGGATTGTCTCAGCCGAAGATCCGCTCAGGGCCTGTGCGGACTCAACTCGACAATGGAGCGCGATGAAGCTCGCGATGATCGGACTGGGCCGGATGGGCGGCAACATGGTGGAGCGGCTGCTCAAGGGTGGGCACGAGGTGGCGGTGTGGGATCGCAGTGCTGCCGCCATCGCCGACTCCGTGGCCGCCGGAGCCCAGGGCGCGGTGCACCTGACCGACCTCTGCGCACGGCTCACGACGCCGCGCATCATCTGGATGATGGTTCCGGCCGGCGCACCGGTGGACGAGACCATCGCGCAACTCCGGCCGCACCTCGCCAAGGGCGACATCCTCATCGATGGGGGCAACTCCAACTATCACGACACGATGCGCCGCGCCGCGGCACTCTCCGCCGACGGCCTGGAGTACGTCGATAGCGGAACGAGCGGCGGCATTTGGGGCCTGGCAAATGGCTACTGCCTGATGCTCGGCGCCAGCGAGCGCGCCTTCTCCATCTGTGAGCCGATCTTTCGAACTCTCGCACCGGAATCCGGCTATGCGCACCTCGGTCCCTCCGGCGCTGGCCATTATGTGAAGATGATCCACAACGGCATCGAGTACGGAATGCTGCAGGCGTACGCCGAAGGCTACGAGATCCTGCACGCGTCGAAGCACTTCGACCTCGATCTCCACCGGATTGCAGCCCTCTGGAATCACGGCAGCGTGGTACGATCGTGGCTCAACGAGCTCGCCGAGCACGCCTTCGAGAAGGAAGGCGACCTCGCATCGCTGCGAGGCTTCGTCGCCGACTCGGGGATGGGGCGGTGGACGGTCCAGGAAGCCGTGGACCTCGACATTCCGGCGCCGGTGCTGACGCTTTCCCTGCTCGCCCGACTGAGCTCGCGTCAATCCGAGTCCTTCTCCGCCAAGGTCATCGCCGCGCTGCGGAACGAGTTCGGCGGGCACGCGGTGCAATCGAAGTGAGCGCTCCGACAGCCGTACCGGTCCCGGTCGCCGTCACCGCGCGGCCTTCCGGGGGTCACCTGGCCATTCCGAGTCCCGATCGCGCGGATCCGTGCACCGTCGTGATCTTCGGGGCGGCCGGTGACCTCACCCGGCGGAAGCTGCTGCCCGCGCTCTACCAGCTCGCGAAGGAGGATCTCCTTGCGAGTGACTTCCGCGTGCTTGGCGTATCACGCGAGGCGATCGGAGAAGACGGGTTTCGCGGCCTCATGCGGACGGCCCTCGGCCAGTCGGACGAGATCAGCGAGGGCGTGGACGAGAAGACCTGGGAGAGTCTCTCCGCCAGGCTCCACTTCGTCGCCGGCGACCTGACTGCCCTTGCGACGTACGAGGCCGTTCGTGCGAAGCTTCTCGAGCTCGAGGCCGAGCTCAGTCCGGAGCGTGCAAACCGTCTCTTCTACCTCGCCGTGCCGCCGAGCGTCTTCGAGGCATCCGTACGCGCGCTCGCGGCGAGCGGCCTCGCCCCGAAGATTGCCGATGCCGAGACCCGGCCGTGGGTGCGGGTGGTCATCGAGAAGCCGTTCGGGAGGAGCCTCGCAACCGCGCGCCAACTCAACAGCCTCGTGCTGGAGGCACTCGCCGAGCACCAGGTGTACCGGATAGATCACTACCTCGGCAAGGAAACGGTCCAGAACATCCTCGTCCTGCGATTCGCGAACTCGATCTTCGAGCCGCTCTGGAATCGACAGAGCATCGCGAGCGTGCAGATCACGGCGGCCGAGACGGTCGGGGTGGAATCGCGGGGCAAGTATTACGAGGAGGCCGGGGTGATTCGGGACATGTTCCAGAACCACCTCCTTCAGCTTCTCACGCTGACCGCGATGGAGCCTCCCGTGATGATGAGCGCCGATGCCGTACGGGATGAGAAGGTGAAGGTCCTGCGCTCAGTGCGATGGCTGACGCCGGAGACGATCGCCACGGACACCGTGCGAGCGCAGTACGTCGCCGGGCGCATGAGTGGCCAGACTGTTCCGGGCTTCCTCCAGGAAGCCAACGTCAATCCGGAGTCGGTGACGCCGACCTTCGCCGCGCTGCGGTTGCACGTGGACAACTGGCGGTGGAAGGGAGTTCCCTTCTACCTCCGTTCAGGAAAGCGGTTGCCGAAGCGGGTATCGGAGATCGCGATCCAGTTTCGGGCGCCGCCGCTGTTGATGTTCGGGCACGGGACACGCGAACGGGCGAGCGCGAACGTGCTCGTGATGCGAGTCCAGCCGAACGAGAGCATCTCGCTCCGCTTCGAGGTGAAGATCCCCGGCGCGGCCTGTGCGCTCGATCCGACCATTCAGGTGACGCCGGTGGACATGGACTTCAACTACGCCGACGCGTTCGGCGCGGCCGTATCGCCCGCCTATGAGACGCTGCTGCTGGATGCGATGATCGGCGACGCGACGCTGTTCACGCGAACCGACGAAGTGGAGGCCGCCTGGAAGGTCACCGATCCGCTCCTCGATTACTGGGAGAAGCATCCTCCAGCGCGCATGCCGCTCTACGCCGCAGGAACGTGGGGTCCGCCGGACGCGGATGCGCTGCTCGACGGCGACGGATTTCACTGGCGGGAGCCGTGAGGCGGGTCGGCGCGGCGCGGCAGTTTTTTTCGCCAATGCCGGGCATGACTTCTGCCCTGTCCTGCCCTGCAGGCGAGCGGGCGCGGGGGCGCACCGCCCTTCGAATCACCTCAACGCAGCGAGAAGGGATATGCCCATCAACGACATGAACCAGCTTCTGAAGCACGAACTCGGCGACCTGCTGTACGCCGAGCGCACGTTCCTGAAGGGTCTCAAGAAGATGTCGAAGGAAATCAGCGATCCGAAGATGAAGGAGCGTGTTTCGCAGCACGCCATTGAGACGGAAGGGCAGATCGAGGTCCTCGGGCAGGCGTTCGAGTCCGTCGGGCTGAAGCCGCGGGCCGAGAAGTGCGATGCGGCGATCGGCCTCAAGGAGGAGCACGATTCCTTCAAGGAAGACGAGCCCTCGAAGGAGATGCTCGAGGCGTTCGACCTCGGCTCGGGGCTGCGTGTGGAGCACTACGAGATCGCGGGTTATCGCTCCGCCATCGCGATTGCCAAGGTCCTGGGCCAGGACGAGTGCGCGCGGCTGCTCGGCAAGAACCTCGATCAGGAGGTCGCGATGGCGACCTTCCTCGAGCAGAACGCTTTGAGCGCGCTCCAGAAGCTCGGCTGAACTGGGTCCGGCGCCGGCCTCGATCCACAGGCCGCCGGGGCTCCAAAACGGCAACTCGTTGCCCGGGACCATTTTACCGGGCGTCGGCAGATCACGTGAAGGGGGCCCGGCCGGCGGCCGTGCCCCCTTTACGCGCTGGTGACTGAAATCACAAATGCGGTGCCAAGGCGCCCGCGGGATTTCCGTGACCGCGATCACAAACTTGACGCGCACGGTACAGTTCTCGCACTGTAGGGTAAGCGTCACCACGACATAACCTTGCAAACGCCGGAGTCACGGTATGAATGGAACGATCAAGACCATCGCGGCAGCACTGCTGGTCGCGCCCCTGGCAGCCGGCTGCGCGACGAAGGGCGCGCTGCGACGCGCCGTCGAGGGAGAGCGGATGGCTCGTGTGCAGGCCGACAGTGCGCAGATGCGCGACCTCCAGACGGTCCGCGGCGATGTCGATGCGGTTCGCGGTGAGCTGACGACGCTGCGCAGCGACATTGCGGCGCTCCGCACGGAGCTTCAGGGCATGCGGTCGGACTTCGATGCGAAGATCACTGCAGTGGAGGAAGGCATGCAGTTCATGCTGCCCGTGACTTTCGCGTTCAACGAAGCGGCCGTTCGCACCGAGGACGCTCCCGCACTCGATCGGTTCGCGCAGGTCGTGAAGAAGTACTACCCGACCTCGAAGATCACGGTCGAAGGCTTCGCGGATCCCGCCGGATCGGCGTCGTACAACCGCGTTCTTTCCGAGCGCCGGGCTGAGTCGGTTCGTGGCCACCTCACCCAGGCTGGCCTCGATGCGAGCCTGCTCCGGGCGATCGGCTATGGCGAGAGCCGCCAGGTTGCGCCGGGTGCACAGCGCGATGACATGGGCGCCGAGCTGAACCGTCGCGTCGTGTTCGTCGTCGAGAGCCGCGACGCGGCCGCGATCATCGCAACGATGGACAGCCCGATTCGGTAGTTTCGGGTCGGCCGGGGGAGCGCGGGGCAGAGATCGATTCTGCCCCGCGCTCTTTTTTTGCGCGCGTGTAAGTTCGGTGAAGGACGAAACTGGCATGCTCCCGCCGCATTCGCCCGCTCCCGCACAGGACACTCCCCCTCATCACCGCATTCCCATGCAAAGCGACTCCGGCGACACCACATCGCTGTGGATGGCCACGGCGGACATGCCCGCCTACGCACCACTCGGCGAGGATGCAACGGCCGACGTCTGCATTGTCGGAGCCGGGATCGCTGGCATCACGACGGCGTATATGCTCTCGAAGGCCGGCAAGCGCGTCATCGTGCTGGATGATGGGCCGGTCGGTGGCGGGGAGACGGGGCGAACAACTGCGCACATCTCGAATGCGGTGGACGACCGCTTCTACCGGCTGGAACACATGCACGGCGAGCGCGGTGCCCGCATCGCTGGCGCAAGCCATGGTGCAGCGATCGACAGAATCGAGGCGATCGTGCGCGAGGAGGCAATCGCCTGTGATTTTGAACGCGTCGACGGCTATCTCTTCCTCGCCGAGGGTAGCCGGGACGACGAGCTGACGCGCGAGCTCGAGGCCGCGCATCGCGCCGGCCTCACCGACGTCGCGCGGGCGGAACGCATCCCGAAGATCTCATTCGACTCGGGGCCGACGCTTCGTTTTCCGCGACAGGCCCAGTTTCATCCACTGAAGTATCTCTCCGCGCTCGCGCGCGCCATCACGCGAAACGGCGGGACGATCCACACCGGGTCCCACGTTGCCGAGTTCGAGGCCAGGCCGCGGCGTCCGCAGGTGAAGACGAGTGACGGGAGGACCGTCACGGCCGACGCCATGGTGTTCGCCACGAACAGCCCGATCAACGATTGGGTGAAGATGCACACCAAGCAGTCCGCGTATCGCACGTTCGTGATCGGGTGCCAGATCCCGCGCGGCTCCGTGCCAAGGGGGCTGTACTGGGACACCGCCGATCCCTACCACTACGTGCGCACCGCGAGCGCAGTGGGTGGCACCGACGTGCTGATCGTCGGCGGAGAAGATCACAAGACCGGTCAGGAGGATGACGCA
>JANOCW010000410.1:0-23879 GCA_031412375.1 Gemmatimonadaceae bacterium
CCGGCAAACGTCAGAGGATGCGTCACGAGCGCGTCCGCACCGTCGGTCGCTGCACGAAGGTCTGCATGCGTTTCCCGAAGGTTCCCCAGCGCGACCTCCCGAACGACGAACTCACTGCCGCGCATGGGGTCCATGATACGCGCAACCGTGGCGGCATCCGTCGGGTCGATATCGGGCCGAACCGCCCGGAACGCGATGCCCGCGGCCTCTATCTTCGCACGATAGTAGGCGCTTGTTGCGATGATCGGCTCATGGCCGCGCGCCGCCAGTCCGCGCGCGAGGCCGATGTACGGGTGAACGTCTCCGGACGATCCGAGTGTGGTGAGGACGATGCGGTAGGGCATGCGAAGTCGTCGGGGATGCAGCGGAAACGGTCGAGCAGGTACTATCACCGGGCGTCCCGCTGACGGGAAGCCGCCAGTCTATATTGCGCCTGGTCATGACGTCCATCGACCGGGTCTGCACCGATATGAACGCGCACGACGAGATGCTCCACGACCTTGCGGCGGACATGACGGTGGAGACAGGGGCGCTGTTCGCGGACGCCATCGCATCGTATCTCGCTCGCGCCGTCTCCGGCGACGATGCGGTGTCCACGCGACTCGCCGCCGCCGACATCGCCGATCGGTTCGATGGGCCGATGCCCGAGACAGGGCGCCCGCTCTCCGACGTGGTCGCGCACATCGTGAGCGACGTCATCCCTGAGTCGAACTGGCTCCACCACCCGATGGCCATGGGGCATCAGGTTGCTCCGCCGCTTCCAGTGGCGATCTGGTCGGAGGCCCTCGTCGCCGCACTCAACCAATCTCTTGCCGTCTGGGAGATGTCGCCGGTGGCATCGATCCTCGAGACGAAGGTCATCAAGTGGATGTGCGACCTCGCCGGCCTCGGCCCGCGCGCCGGCGGGACGTTCACCAGCGGCGGAACCGAAGCGACCCTGACCGCATTGCTTGCAGCGCGCAACGCCCTGTTCCCGGAGGCGTGGGAGCGCGGCATCGAGCGACACCCCGCAATCGTCTGCGGTGCCGACGCACATTACGCCGTCGCGCGCGCTGCCGGAGTGCTCGGCGTCGGCACGTCGAATCTCGTCACGGTCCCGTCGAGGGATCATCGACTGGATCCCGCCGCGCTGCGTGGCACCGTCGACGGGCTGCGAGCGCGGGACATCCCCATCATCGCGGTCGTCGCCACGGCGGGGTCCACGCCGACGGGCTCCTTCGATGATCTCGAGGCCGTCGCCGACATCTGCGACGCGCTCGGCCTCTGGATGCACGTCGACGGCGCGCACGGCGCGTCGGCGCTGCTCTCGCCTGCCCACCGCGGCCGGCTCCGCGGGATCGAGCGTGCCCGATCCATCGCCTGGGACCCGCACAAGATGATGCTCATGCCCCTGTCGGCGGGGATGCTCCTCGTTCGCGACGCGGCAGACCTCGACGCCGCATTCGCCCAGCGCGCGCCCTATCTCTTCGGCGACGGAGCGGACCAGCGCGTGCGGGACCACGGGCGGCGGAGCTTCATGTGCTCACGTCGTGCTGATGTGCTGAAGGTCTGGATTGCGCTCCAGCGCCATGGCCGCGCGGGGCTGGCCGCGATCCACGACGACCTGTGCGCGACGGCCCACGCGCTCTGGTCGGCCATCCGCGAGCGCAGCGACTTCGAGGCGTTGCACGAGCCGGAGTCGAACATTCTCTGCTTCCGCTATATCGGAAGTGGTGGCGCCGACGAGGCAGCGCTCGACGCGCTGAATGCGGAGCTCCGCGAGCGGTACAATCGCTCGGGCTACGGCTGGATCACGACAACGGTCCTCGACGGCCGGCGCGTCCTGCGGGTCACCATCATGAACCCGCGAACCAATGGCGCGCACGTGGGAGCCATGCTCCAGCGCGTTGCCGAGCTGGCCGCAGGCTGAGGCGGTTCCGCTACGCCGCCCCGATCCAGCGCTCGACTTCGGCCCGCACGTCCTTGGGCATCACCGGCTTCGAGATATATCCGTCGCATCCCGCGTCCCGGGCCATTGCTTCATCGGATGCCATCGCGTGCGCCGTCAGCGCGATGACGGGGATCGCGCTCAGCTCGCCGTCCGCCTTGATGTGTCGCGTTGCGGTGAGGCCATCCATGACCGGCATCGAGATATCCATGAGCACGATGTCCGGACGCTCGCGACGCGTGACTTCGACCCCCTCGAGGCCGTTCGTGGCTTCGAGCACCCGGAAGCCGGCGTGCGTGAGGTACTGACTGTAGATCAGGCGGTTGTCCTCATTGTCCTCGACGATGAGGATGGTCTTCATGCGATCGTCACGTGAGATGTGATCAGGTGCTGCCCGGTCTGAACGTTAGTAGTTGCATGACGTCGGCGCGTCCGGACCGTCACGGTCGCACTCGCCGGTGAACGCCGGAGCCGGGTGCATCGTGCCTCGGTGCCGGGATGTCCGCGAAGCCTATCCATGATCGCTTTCCAGCGAAACGGGCGACCGGGCGAGAGGTCCGATTGTGGGGCCGCCATAGCCCGCCGACGCCCCGGGCTGTCGGGCGATCCCGGCTCCGGTGGCACGCGGACGACCCGACCTCGTTGCACTCCCCTGACCCAGCCATTAGAATAGCGGGCCTTAGCCAGTGGCTGGCATGGACTTGCGTCGCAGTCGTCGCGCGGCGCCGTCTCGCGCGAGTGCTTCTCCTGTGGCGCGGTAGCCTGCCGCTCACAGACATCCATAGGCCCCGCACGGGGATCCGAATCGTTCGCCGCGCTCCCGCCGGTCCCTCCCCATGGGCCTTGGCGTCGAGCGCTTACAACCATCGATAACCGAGATTTCCCCCGTGGCCACCGCTGCCCGTCGTTCCACGCACACGTCGTCCGGACCCGGCACGCCGCCGCGGCTGCGCGACGCACTTCCCGTCAGGAGACGCACGTGAGCCTATTCTCCCGCAAGTCCATCGACGCCCTGCGCGCCGACGCGTTCACCGAGGGCGAGCACTCCCTCAAGCGCGCACTCGGCCCGCTGAATCTCGTCTCGCTGGGTATCGGAGCGATCATCGGAACGGGAATCTTCGTCCTGACCGGAAGCGCCGCCGCCCAGTATGCGGGCAACGCAATCGTGATCTCGTTCATCATCGCCGGTATCGGATGCGCCTTCGCGGGCCTCTGCTACGCCGAATTCGCCTCGATGATCCCGATCGCCGGGAGTGCGTATACCTACGGCTACGCGACGCTCGGTGAACTCGTCGCCTGGATCATCGGCTGGGATCTCATTCTCGAGTACCTGTTCGGTGCGGCGACGGTGGCTGTCGGCTGGTCGGGGTACGTCGTGTCCTTCCTGCGCGATCTCGGGGTGCACGTCCCGCCGCAGTGGTTCAATGCGCCAGGGATAGACCTCGTGCAGCTGCCGGACCAGTCGTGGCGCCAGGTGACGGATCAGCTCCGCGAGTCGTTGACGACCCAAGGCGTGGATTTCGCCACGCTGCCTCAGGCCACCGGCGTGTTCAACGTCGTCGCCGCGATCGCCATCGCGCTGGTGAGCATTCTGCTCGTCATCGGGGTGAAGGAGTCGGCCCGGTTCAACAACGCCGCCGTCGCGATCAAACTATTCGTCGTCATGGCCTTCATTCTCGCCGGCGGCTACTACCTCCTCCGGAATCCCTCGGTCGCGGCCGAGAACTGGACGCCCTTCATTGCGCCGAACGAAGGCGGTGGGAAGTACGGATGGGCCGGCATCATGCGCGCCTCCGGTGTCATCTTTTTCGCGTACATCGGATTCGACGCCGTGTCGACGGCAGCGCAGGAAGCGAAGAACCCACAGCGCGACATGCCGATCGGTATTCTCGGATCGCTGGTGATCTGCACGATCCTCTACATTCTCGTGTCTGGCATTCTGACGATGATCGTGCCGTACAGCCAGCTCAACGTGGCAGAGCCGATCGCGGTTGGAATCGAAGCGACCGGCTACACCGCACTCCGCGACCTGATCAAGATCGGAGCGATCGCCGGATTGAGCTCGGTGATGCTCGTCATGCTGATGGCGCAGCCGCGCATCTTCTACACGATGTCGCGCGACGGCCTGCTGCCGCCGTTGTTCGGCAAGCTGCACCCGCGCTTCCGCACGCCGTACGTCGGTACCATCCTCACCGGCGTCATCTGCGCGCTCGTTGCCGGGGCGCTGCCGATCTCCCTGCTCGGTGAGCTCGTGTCGATCGGAACGCTGCTCGCCTTCGTGATCGTCTGCGGCGGCGTCTGGTACCTCCGCGTGAAGGAGCCGAACCGCGAGCGTCCGTTCAAGACGCCGATGGTGCCGCTCGTGCCGATCCTCGGCATCCTCGTCTGCTTCGCAATGATGGTTGCGCTCCCCCTCGATACGTGGCTTCGGCTCATCATCTGGATGGCGATCGGTATCGCGATCTACTTCCTGTATGGCCGTCATCACAGCCTGCTCAACCGGGCAGAGATCGCCGCGGGCGGTCGTGGCACCGGGAGCACGGGCGGTTCCGCTGGCGGGACCGGCCCCACGTCGAACCCGGCGCCGCGCCGGCCAGCCCGCTAAGGACACCACGTGACCACGCCAGCCGTAAAGCCGACCCGTTCGCCAGCCAGCAGGCTTCCGAACGGGCCGGCGCAGGACGCTCCGACGGCCCCCGCCGGTTCATCCGTCGCCCCAATCGTGCTCGTTGGAATCCTCGTTGCCGTGCTCGGGGGGGGCGTTGCTGCGCTGCTGACGGGCAACCTCCCCGCCTCGGAGCGCAACTCGCTCGCGTTCGTGCTCGCCGCGGCGGGATTTTGTGCGGTCGTCGCCGGACTCTTCGCACGTCAGGTCATGGCGCGCGACACCGGTACGCCGGCGATGCGCGTCATCGCCGCTGCCATTCAGGAAGGCGCCGAGGCGTTCGTGCGGCGCCAGTATCGGACGATCGCGATCATCGCCGCGGTCACTGCGGCCGCGGTCTACCTGTTGTATGCCGTGTTCCGCGGCGACTCGGGAGGCGATGGTCCGGGCGCATCCGCGCTCGCCCTGTACACCACCGTTGCGTTTCTCTTTGGTGCGGCGTGCTCCGGCGTGTCTGGCATCATCGGCATGTGGGTCGCCGTCCGCAGCAACATTCGCGTCGCCTCCGCAGCGCGCCAATCCACCGGCGCCGCGCTCGAGACGGCCCTGCGCGGAGGAGCGGTCGCCGGGCTTCTCGTCGCGGCCCTTTCGGTCGCCGGGGTGGCCTCACTCTTCGCCGTACTCCGGGCGATCGGCACCACCAACGAAGTCGCGCCGCTGCTCATGGTGGGCTACGGGTTCGGCGCCTCCTTCGTGGCGCTGTTCGCGCAGCTCGGCGGGGGCATTTACACCAAGGCCGCCGATGTCGGCGCCGATCTCGTCGGCAAGGTCGAAGCGGGCATCCCCGAGGATGACCCGCGCAATCCCGCGGTGATCGCCGATCTCGTCGGCGACAACGTGGGTGACTGCGCCGGCCGCGGCGCCGACCTGTTCGAGTCCATTGCGGCCGAGAACATCGGCGCGATGATCCTGGGTATCGCGCTGTACGGAACCTTCGGCGCGAATGGCATCCTGTTCCCGCTCGTCGCGGCGGGGCTCGGGCTTCTCGCGTCGATCATCGGCGTGCTCGTCGTCCGGATGAAGGAAGACGAAGACCCCATGGCCGCCCTCAATCGGGGCTTCTATACCGCCGCTGCCCTTTCGCTCGGCGGCATGTTCGGCGCGTGCTACTGGCTGCTGCGCACGCCCGAGACCGGCGATGCATGGCTCACGCTCTTCTCGTGCGCGACGATCGGACTGTTGACGGCGGTCGGGTTCGTGCTCATCACGCAGTACTACACCGAGCATCGCTATGCGCCGGTGCGGCACATCGCGCAGCAGTCGCTGACCGGATCGGCGACGAACATCATCGCCGGACTGTCCGTGGGTCTCGAGTCGACCGCGCTCCCCGTACTGATGATCTCCGGAGCCGTGCTGGGCTCGTATGCGCTCGGTGAATCGACGGGACTCGAGCACGCCGGATTGTTCGGCACCGCGGTGGCGACGATCGGCATGCTGTCCCCGGCCGGCTACGTCCTCGCCATGGACAACTTCGGCCCCATCACCGACAATGCCGGCGGCATCGTGGAGATGAGCGGCGAGGCGAAAGAGGTCCGGCTTCGCACCGATCGCCTCGATGCGGCGGGCAACACCACCAAGGCGCTGACGAAGGGGTACGCGCTCGGCAGCGCGGGACTCGCGGCGTTCCTGCTCTTCTCCGCGTACATCGACACGGCGCGCGAGTACGGCGCGACGTTCACCAGTGTCGACATCTCGAAGCCTGCGGTGTTCATCGGTGGGCTGCTGGGCGCGGCGCTGGTGTTCCTCTTTGCGTCGACGGCCATTCGCGCCGTCGGCAACGCCGCGAGCTACGTCATCGACGAGGTGCGTCGCCAGTTCCGTGAGCACCCGGGGATCCTCACCGGGACGGAGCGGCCCGACTATGCTCGCTGCGTGGACATCGTGACCCGCGGGGCCCTGCGCCAGATGATCCTCCCGGCCGCGATTGCCGTCGGTGTTCCGATCGCCGTTGGGCTCATCTTCCGCATGCTCGGTGTCGGCGCCGAGGCGGTGGCCGCGTTCCTCATGATCGGGACGGTCGCTGGTATCCTGCTCGCGACGCTGCTGAACAACGGCGGCGGCGCGTGGGACAATGCCAAGAAGTACATCGAAGTCGGCGCCCACGGCGGGAAGGGCTCCGATGCGCACAAGGCGGCAGTCATCGGCGACACGGTCGGCGATCCGTTCAAGGACACGGCCGGTCCCTCCATTCACGTGCTGATCAAGCTGCTCGCGACGATCATGCTGGTGCTGGCGCCGTTCTTCGTGTGATGTCCTGACGGCGGGGCGCGGGTCGGCCCCTGATCGCACGGAGCGGACGCCCAGCGGGTGTCCGCTCCTTGCGTATCCGCGATCGGAGTAAACGGTCGGCGGGTTCGTACCATCTTCAGGTCGAGCCAATGATGCAGGCAAACTCATCGGAATCGCCGAGCCCGGACCGTGCCGGAACAGGGGCGCTGGTCATCAGGGCGAGCGGGGGGGACGCGGAAGCCTTTCGGCTGCTCGTTCGCCGCTTTCACGAGACGATCTATCGATGGGCGCTCGGGAGCACTGGAGATCGTGATGATGCGGACGACGTCACCCAGCAGGTTCTGCTCAAGGTCCACGACAGTCTCGCCACGCTGCGCAATGGTGGGAATCTGCGTACCTGGCTCTTTCGCGTGACGCACAACGCTGCCCTCGAATTGCACCGCGTGCGCGGCCGTCGTGCGGCGGCGCTCGATCGGGAGCTGCTGCTCACCCCAGGTGAGCGTGTTGGACTCGCGCCAGTCGACCGCATCGACCTCGAGCACACCCTGACGCTCGTTCAGCACTACTTCGAGGAGTTGCCCGACCGGCAACGCCTGATCTTCGACCTCGCCGACTTCCAGGGGTTCACGCCGGCGGAGATTGCCGGGATGCTCGACATGGAGCAGGTCACCGTGCGCGCGAACCTGTGCAAGGCGCGTCGCGCCATTCGCACCCGCATTCTCCGGGATCACCCCGCGCTGATGGAGTCGCTCCAGTGACCGAATGCACGACGTACCGTGACGATCTCCTGGAGGCTGCGCCGGACGAGCTCGCGGGGGTGGCGCCCACGGAGCTCGCCGATCATGTACGCGATTGCCGCCGGTGCGGCGAAACGGCGCGGCTCCTGCTCGCCGAGCACGCACGGCTCGGCAACGCGCTGTCACTCGTGCAACCGCGGGTGTCGGCCGACGCCGCGGCAGACGGGGTGCTGGCGACCACCGGCGACGTTGTCCCTGTGCGCCATCCCCGGCTCGAGCGCCTGCAGCGGTTCGCGGCTGCACTCTTCCCAATGGCGGCTGCGGCTGCGCTCGCGATCTACATCGTCTACGGCCGCGACCGCTTGCCACCCGTCGCCCTCGGCGAGACCGAGCAGCCGGTGACCCATGTCCGCATTACGGCGACTCCTGGAACCGGCACCATTGTGCTCACGACGAGCGATCCCACCATCACCTTTGCCTGGATAGGGCGGGAGTTCATTCCATGACGTTCACGAGATGTCTTTTCGGTCTGGCTGTCGCCAGCCTTGGCTCTGCCTGCATCGGCCGTCACGCCGATGAAGTCGCGACGATCAGCCTCGACTATCTCACGAGCGCGCAGGCCGAAGCGCTCGCGCAGCCGTATCTCAGCAGCGAGGGTCGCCTCTTCCGGTCGGGCGATGCGCTGAACACGATCACGGTTCGCGACCGGCGCGACAATGTTCGCCAGGTGCAGAGCCTGCTCGAGGACCGCGATGTCTCGCCCGAGAACGTGTCGCTGCAGTTCCAGGTCGTCCGCGCCACGGCGAAGGGTTCCATCGACCCCGCACTCGAGTCGGTCGGGAACGCGCTGCGCGAGCTGCTCCGCTTCGAGGGGTATCAGCTCGTTGCGCAGACGGTCGTGAGCGCCTCGGAACGCCGGGTTGTCGAGCAGAGCATTCAGTCGGAAGCGGGCGACCTGGGGCTGCAGCTCGGCGTGCGCATCAACGACGTCGTGGACGGCGGGGTGGATCTCGAAGTGGAGCTCCGACGCCCGGGGCACGCGTCGCTGCTCAAGACGAACGTCGTCCTCCCAATGGAGCAGACCGTCGTATTGGGCAGCGCGTACCCGGGATCCGGCGGCGATGCACTCATCCTCACGGTGCGGGGCGAGATGGGATCGACGGAGCTCAGGACGTCGCGGCGCCGGTCGCGCGAGGATAGGCATGCTGAAACCGCAGCGCGCGCGGAGGCAGCGTCTGCTGACCTCGCGCACGAACTCGAAGCTCGTCAGGCCGACCTCGAGGCGTTGAGCAGGGAACTGGAACAGCTCGCCCCGTCGCTCGCGGCGACTACCGTCATCCGGCCTCCGCCGGCGGTGAAGATCGAGATTCCAGCACGGACGCGTGCGACGGTCGTGCCGGCCCGGAAAACCCCTGGAAGCGGTGCGTCACGCCCGCCAGGCGGCGAGCGGTAGCGCGCTTCGCTGCAGTCGGGCGCGCGGTCAGGAGCACGGGCGTTGCGCGGGGTTTCCGGCGCGCTGTCGGCGCTGATGCTCTCCGGCGCGGTGACGCTTCCCGCGCCACGCGAGCACCCTGCACGAGATGTGTCGCGGGGCGCCGCGGCGCTCGGCGCCGTGGTGCACGGCGCTGTCGTCCTGCCCGACGATGGATCACCCATCGGATTGTACGCGTACCTGACGTCCGAAGCAGGCAGGGATTCGGTCGCCGTCGATGATGCGGGCACCTTCGCCCTCTCCATGGCGGACATGGACTGTCGCGGCGTCACGCTCGGCATCGACACCCCCGACGGAACCGAGCGTCGTTATCACCGTGCGGTCATTCGTCTCGACGCGGCGCGTCCGCCTGCCAGCCGCTTCACCCGTCTCGGGAGAGCGGACACCCTGCCTGAGCTACGCATCCTGCTCATTCCGACCCATGTCACCATCGACGGGGGCAGCTACTCGGGGCTGCGTGTTCCCATCCATGTCGACGCTGCACTCGCGGGGCGGTGGGAACGGACGCGCTACTGGCGAGTCGCGCGCTCATCACCCGATGGATTCGGAACTCCCGTCGCCTGGCCCGAGGCACTCTTCCCCGTTCCGGTGTCGCTGCGGGCGCACGGAGGTGTGAGCAGCGCCGACAGCGCGGCGTTCTGGCGCGCTGCCCGTCAGCTCGAGGCGGACTTCGGTCGCTCGCTCTTCGAGCCGACGCGGGATGCGCCCGCCGTCGAGGAGATCTGGAGGATCATCGTGATGGTCGAACCCGCGGCAGCAGCTGCCGGGATCACCTACGTCACGTACGACAGCCATGGTGCCATCTACGAAGCCACGGTCGCCCTCCGTTCAGCGAACTACCTCGGCGACGCGCACCTCGTGAGCCACGAGCTTCTGCACGCACTCGGGTTCGGGCATTCCACCAGCTGGCAGTCCGCCTCGAGCCCACGGTACGGCAGCGTCTCGCGCGTGACGGCGACGGACGTGGCGTACGCACAGCTGCTCTATCGGCTCCGGCGCGCTCATACCACGCAGGGCGCCACCCACGGGCTGCTCGCGAGCGCAGCGCAGCCGCGACGCTCGATCAGCGCAGGCGCCAGCCGATGCGCGCGGTGAGCGTGCTGTGCTGCTCCAGCCGCCGCGCGCTGCCCGCGGCCGGGAAGTCATAGCGCTCGAGCGAGTACGCGAGGTTGGCGACGAGACGGCCGTCGGTGAATTCGAGCCCGCTGCCCGCTCCG
The DNA here is from genome assembly GCA_031412375.1 of Gemmatimonadaceae bacterium. Lineage (GTDB taxonomy): Bacteria > Gemmatimonadota > Gemmatimonadetes > Gemmatimonadales > Gemmatimonadaceae > JANPKQ01. Next base: position 10,268 of record JANOCW010000410.1, read on the forward strand.
ATCGCCAGGTCCGGGGAAGGCTGCCCGCTCACCGACACCCATGGGGCGATGGACAGGCGCACCGTCCCGCGCAGGACGCCCTCGATCAGGTCCAGCCCCACCTCGCTTCCTGCGCGGAGCTCCACCCACCGCTGGCGGACCAGCGGCGTGGCCATCGTCCGCAAGACGGTGCCGGCATCCAGCGAGATCCACCGGTCGGGGGTCAGCGTGACGACGAGATCAGCCTCCGAGAGCGAACGGCCCTCGCCGTCGACCGAGCGCGCGCTAAGGCTGCCGCCGGCGATCCGTCCGCGCACACCGAGCCAATCCGACATCACCATCGATGCGCCCGCGCCCCATACCGCACCCACCACCCGCTCGACCTCGCCGGTGGTAGTCACACGATGCTCGACGATCGCACCGGTCGCAAAGGGCGTGATCGGACGCTGCGCTCCTGCCCCCCCGCCGGCGAGTACCAACGCCGCAGCGACGCCGATCCATCGCGCGATCATCACCGTGGGGCGCCTGGAACGAGAACGAGCTTGGTGAGCGCGAGGCGTTCCTGATTCCGGCGCGCAATTGCAGCGTTGACGCCGGCTCGCGTGGAACGGCGTTCGTTGTTTCGTGCGACGTTGGCCGGGATGCCGGGCGACCGCTTGGTGATCACGAGGCCCGCGACTCCGGCGCCGACCGCCGCTGTCGCCGCCATCGTCGCCATCCCCCGGCCGCCGTCGCGGAGGTGCGAGTTGCCGGCGACGGTCGGCAGCAACAGAGTCGCGCCGGCGACTGCCAGGCCCTTGAGCAGCGACGTCCGACCCGCCGAGGGAGGCCGTCGCTCGGGGAGCAGCTCCTGCGGCAGGAGATCGGGGAGGGTGTCCTCGAGCGCCGGAAAGTCATGGCGTACCGTGAAGGGCAGGGACGTCGAATCGATGCGCCCGGTGGACAGACTCTTCCCGATCACGCGCAGCTCGTAGAGCCCGGGTGCGGCGAGTCGAGTCCCAAGCACACCGTTCCACGTGACTTCACGCACACCATCCCCCTCGCGATCGTGGATCGCGACGGCGGGGCGTCCATCGGCGGGTTGGATCTCGACGCGAAGCGCGGCCTCGTGCGTGGTGACGGCGGAGAACGTGATCTCCTCGCGCGCCGGATCCCACCGCGACTCGACGAGCGGCCGCAACGCCGCCGCGAAGCTTCGCTTCCGCGCCTCGCCGAGCGCAGCCTGCTCCTGCTGGGTGAAGCGATCGGGGTCGAGGTCGAGGAACGGATCCCGCTCCAGCGCCGCGCGGAAGTACACGATCGACGAATCCCGCTGGCCGAGAATGGCCAGCGCTGCACCGAGGTACTTGTACGCGGTGACCCGCTGCTCGCGCGACACCTCGAAGGGCGAGCTGGGCGAGATCACGCGGCGCAGCAGCACGAGCGCGCGTTCCACTTCGAGACTCTCGTAGAGGGTGATGCCCTGGGAGAGCGCCTCATCGGTGTTGCCCTGTGCATGGGCGCGCGATGACGAAGCCGCGGCCGTGATCATCGCGATACAGGCCGCGCCGAACCAGCGTTGAAGGGTCATCAAGTGCCACCGTCCCGTGGCTTGAGCGTGATCGAGCCGAGCGAGGTCGTTTGCCCGCCGCTGATCTCGAATGTCGTCTCGTGCGAATCGAAGCCCTGTGCCTGGACACGGAGGCGGCGGGAACCGATCGGCAGGATCGAATCCATTACGACGCCGCTACCCAGCAGCCGGTCGTCGACGTAGATCTGGGCCGCCGGTGGATACACGCGGAGCCTGACCTTGCCCGCCTGCGCCATGTTCAGCGCCGACTGCGAGCGTGCGGTCGGCTCGAGCGAGCCGGTTGTGCCGGCGAGCGTCGCGAGGGCGGAGCCAGTACGCCCGAATGTGCGCTCGCGATTGGCGACTGCGGTGCTCTCGGCACGTGCGACGGTTCGTGCGAGGGAGTCTGCGATCCGGATGCTGTCGCGCGCCCGGTTCCGGCGGTAGCGCCCGAACTCGATCGCGATCGCGCTGCGCCCGCCGTCGGTGAGGTCATCGGGCGCTGCAGCGCGCCCGAGCATCAAGAGTCCGCCGAGCCCCGCGACGGCCAGCGCTGCTCCGGTGGCGAGGGCGAGAACCGGACGCGTCATCCGGACCTGCAGCCGCTTGATGATGGGAATCACCACCGGCGTCAGGCGCACGCCGCTGAGCAGCGGGGGAAGCTGGTCGACCGCGACGCGCGGTGCGCTGGCGCCACCCGCGAGGTCGCGCAGGATCGTTTCCGCCTCGCGCCGTCCCGCGTCGCCCAGTGGAATGTCGAGGATCGCGCTCGCCAGTGCAGCTGTGCTCGCGAAGCGGTCTTCCGACTTCTTCGCCAGCATCCGCATCACGACGGCGTTGAGCGCCTCCGGAATCTCCGGCCGCACGAGGCGGAGGTTCGGCACGGGCGTATAGAAATGGTGGTGCATGATCCCCGGCAGCGTGTCGGCGTTGAAGGGGACCGCGCCCATCAGCATCTGGAATGCGACGACCCCGAGCGAATACTGGTCGCTCTGCGGACCGATGCGCCGCGCCGCGCACTGCTCAGGGCTCATGAAGTAGGGTGTCCCGACGACGGTCCCAGTCGCCGTGATCGTCGGGTCCTCGACGGCCCGCGCGATGCCGAAGTCGGAGACGACGGCGCGGCCATCGGTGTCGATCATAATGTTCGCGCTCTTCACATCGCGATGGACGATCCCGCGCTCGTGCGCGTAGGCGAGCGCGCTCGCTGCCGCGCGGAGGATCGTCAGGACGACCGCGATCTGAAGCGGGCCCTGGGTCTGGAGGATCGAGTCGAGCGGCCGGCCCCTGATGAACTTCATCGCGATGTACAGCAGCCCGCCGGTTTGCCCGACCCGGTACACTGGAACGATGTTCGGATGATCCAGTGCGGCGGCCATCTTCGCTTCGCGCTTGAACCGCTCTGCCATTGACCGGCGCATCGCCATTTCCGGAGGCAGGACTTTCAGCGCCACCCTGCGCCCCAGGTGCACATCGACGGCCTCGTAGACGATCGCCATTCCACCACGACCCAGCTCCCGCTCGACCTGGTAGTCGCCGTCCAGCTCCCGTCTCAGGTTGCGCAGCAGCAGGTCACTCTCGTCTTCCTCGACCAGGATGGTGCGCGCGTGCGGATCCGAGATCTGTGCGCCGCAGTGCACGCAGAAACGAGCACCCTCGGCGATCTCCTTTCCGCACTGACCGCAGTTGACCATCATCAGCTTCCCGTGGCCGTGAAGGTGACGGATGTGGGAGTGCCTGCGCCGGTGATCGACGCGCGGACCGCGTTCGCGCCCGCGCTCGGGCCCAGCGTCAGCGTCGTCTCGGCGAGGCCGCTTGCATCGGAAGTCGCGGTGGCGTTGGAGACGCTCCCGCCCCCGTCGGTCACGGTGAAGGTCACCACCGCACCGGCGACGGGGCGTCCCTGGTCATCAATGACGCGAACGGTGAAGGCCGTCGGCAGGATGGTCTTGCGGACAGCGGTCTGACCGCTCCCGCGGATGCTGCGCATCGCCCACGCCGTGCTTCCCGCGTTCAGCGGAACCGTGTTGACGGTCCCGAAGTTCACCAGCGCCCCGGCGCTGTCCCCCGTGGCCGCCGGCGCGACAGTGCGCCGCGGCCCGCGCGCGTCGCCCCACCAGTTGCCGCCGAAGGCGAGTGACAGGCTGCGCCCATTGCGAACGCCCATGATTTCGTGGTCGTACAGGTCGTTGTCATTGGAGACGACGGTCTGCCAGCCGAGAAAGTCGATTCCCGTCGCGTTCCTCGCGAACGTATTGCTATCGACCGCGATGGTCGTGACGTTGAGGGATGCGCCGGCAAGGCCAGGGTAGTCGGCGATCGTGTTGCCGCTGATGGTGGTGATGCCCGTGGTCGTCGCATCGATCACGCCGGCGGCGATGAAGCCAGTCACCGTGCGCGTACCGCGCCCACTCATCACGTTGCCGCGGAGCGTCAGGTCACGCCCGCTGAAGTGCACGGCGGTCTGGTTCGGTCCGCCCATCGTCGTGGATCGAACCGTGAGGGTGGCGTTCGTCCCCGTCGCACGTATCGCCCGTCCGCCAAGGGTTCCGCTGGTTCCACACTGCGCGAAGAGGCTGCCGCTGATGTCGAGGCGCGCGCCCGCACCCGTCGAGTTGAGACAGGCATCACCCGAGGAAACTCCGAGGGTGTCGCTGATGAGCTGGATCGTGTCGGCATCGGTTGCGAACACGGGCGTCACGGCGCCGTCGGATCGCGATTCGGTCATCGTCCACGAGGACCGCTCCGAGCGCACGCTGTAGCGACCGCCGGTGAACCGATTGCGGAACAGCGTGACGCCGAGGAATGCGCCGCCGCCCTTCGCCGAGATGAGGCGAATGCCGTCCATGAGGGCAGTGCCCGACTCGGTGAAGGCGTTCTGGCGGACCTGCACGTTCGACGACGCGACGATCTCCAGGCCGGAGCGGCCATCGTTGGCGCTTCCGCGTGTGTCGGTCGCACCCTGGACGACGGTCAGATCGAAGCGATTGCGATCAATGGCGGTGATCCCGCCCGCCACACCCCTGACCCGGACGAGGATGCTGCGACCGGCGAGGTCGCTGTCCAGCACTGACGCGCTCGAGGTCGAATCGAGCAGCACGCCCGGACCCTGGGTCTCGCGGATCGTGGCGGTGCGAACCTCGTTGGTCGATCCACGATAGACGTCGATGCCGGCCCCGCGCGTTCCGCTGACGGAATCGACACCGGTGACGACCGCGCGATCGACCTGACCCTGGGTCACTCGCTCGAGGCGGATGCCGTAGCCGCGGACGTTCCGCACGCCGATGTCGGCGAGGACCGCGAAGATCGGGGCATCGCGAACAAGGATGCCTCGTCCCAGCTTGATCGCCGACGGTCCTGGGTTCACGTAGAAGTGCTCGATGCGGACGTCGGCGCCGCTGGTGTTGATCGCAGGGCCGTCGAGCGAGTGCGTCATCGCCAGGTAGCGAATCACGAGCTGGGCCGTGGTTGTGGCCGCGATGCCCGCCGCGCCGGTGTCGTGGGCGATGGCGGGGAGGAGCGCCGGATTCCGGCCTCCCGCGACATACGCCGCCGAGTCGCCGACGAGCGTGATGCGCCGGCTCAGCGCGAGCGATTCCGAATAGCCGAAGCCCCGCCGCACGATCACGGTGTCACCGGCGTCCGCGGCTACCACCGCGTCCTGAATCTTCGCGTAGGGGCGGCCGAGCGTTCCAAACCGCTCGTTGACGACAATGGAATTGTCGACCCAGAGCACGGTTGGGTTGCGCACCACGATCGTGATGGTGTCGGCGACCGTTCCAGCCTCGCCGATGATCATCGCAGTCCCGAACTGCACCGCGGTCACGACGCCGGCCGTCGAGACGCTCGCGATGCCCGCGGCCGTCGAGCGCCACAGGATCGCGTAGGGCGCAAGAAGGGCTCCGCCCTGGTTCCGGACCTCGCCCGTGTAGCCGACAGTCCTGCCGACCGCCGTCACGGTGTCCCGCGTGCCGCTCAACATGATCGTGGCCGGGTCGTTCGTGACGACGACGCGGATCAGGTCGCCGATCGCACCGGCGGTGGCCCGCACGGTTGTCGTACCGACACGAACCGCGGTCACGAGACCGGTGGAGGAAACGGTCGCGATCGACTGGTCATCGCTGACCCACGACACCGCCGTGCGCGGCAGGACATCCCCGCGCGCGTTTCGAATGGTGATCGCCGGGCTCGAGGTCTGCGCGACATAGGAGAGCGCGAGATCCGTGTCGGGAATCGAGACGACCGCAGGATCGTTCGTGACCGTGACCGTCGTCGTATCGGAAAGGGTCACCTGGGTGGTCCCATCGATGGTTGCGGTCGTCGACGCGATGACCCGGGCAGTGCCTACTCCGCGCGCCTCGACACGCGACCCGCTGATCGGTCGAACGACGGTCGTATCGGTGGAGCGCCACACGATCTCCGCGGAGACGGGGGCGCCGCGCGAGTTGAACGTCCCGACGGTGAGCTGTGCCGTATCGTTGACGCTCGTCATCGCCAGCGTGGAGGGGGTCAGGACGAGCGATGCCGGCGGGTTGTTCACGTTCACGATGACCGTGTCCGCGGCGTTGTCTACCACGGCGACGATCTGGTGATCTCCCGTCGCGCGGCCGGTGACGGTGCCGAGGGTCGGATCGACCTGCGCCCCCGCCGGGTTCAGCGAGGACCAGGTCGGCATCGAGATGACATCGGGATTGCTGTTGCGGTCGAAGCCCTGCGCGGTGAGCTGCAGCTGCCCATCGACGGCATTGATGCCGAAGCCAGTGGTCGATGAGATCACCACGCGCACCGAGACCTGGTCGACGTTCACGCGCACGCTGTCGGCAACCGCTCCGCGCTGTGCGACGACCCAGGTGGAAGCATTCCGGCGGCCCGTCACCTTTCCTCCCTGGGTGACATCGGCGGTCGATGGGTCGCGGCTCGTCCAGACGGGCGCGGAGGTCGGCGACGGCTCGATGAGGCCGCCGTTGGCATCGCGCGCCGTCGCCGTGACGCGCAGCGTGTCGCCGAGTGCCTCGAGCGTCACGTCGTCGTGCGACAGGGTGTAGCGCGCGAGCAGTTGGGCGACGCTGACGCTGACGATGGCCGTGTCGGGTCCGAGGATCGCGCGAATCTCGGCGACCCCTGCTCCCTTGGCAGTCACGATCCCGCGCTGGGTCACCGCGACGGCCTCCGGGCGCGAAGATTCCCAGCGCAGCGGCGGATCCTCGAGCTCGATCCCGTTGAAATCGTATGCCGATGCGGCGATGACCGCGGTTGCCCCCAGCGCCGTGAAGCTCACGGTCGTCGCGCTCACGCTCAGCGACTCGGCGACCACGTGCAGGTTCCAGGTGGTCGTCGGGGGCAGCGCGGGCATCAGGGAGCTCCGGAGCGAGACGCTGATCGCGGCCGTGCCGAGCCGGCGCAGGTAGAGCTTTCCCTCTGGAGTGATCTCGACGATGCGGGTATCGGACGACGCGTAGGTGAGCTTCGGGTCCGTCAGCGGCTCGCCGTCCAGCGTGACCTCGACCTGGGGCGCGATCACCTGACCGACGGACAGCACCGTGTCGCCGCCGTACGTCAGGGCAATCTTCGCGACTCCCGCCGGGGCGATGAGACTGGATGCCTCGCATGTCGCGCAGATCGCCGTGATCGCGAGCGTGCCCGCGAGCCGGGTGGTGCGCCTGACTACGCCATGGAGAATCGAGTGCACGCGGGAGGGGGCGGAAGCGTGAGAATAGCAACGGCAATGGCCGACGCCCCCGTTGCTCGCGGGGCACCGTTAATAGACGGAAGACATGGGTTTACGTCACCAGTCGGGCTCGCCCGCCGATCACAAAGATGCGTTTCAACACGCCCGCGGTCCCGGTGTGCTCCATTCCACCTCTTGACTACCCTATGCCGATTCTCTACATAGGTACCCATGTCCGCCACTCGGATCACCTACCCGACCGCCCTGGTCGTCCTCGCCATTCGTGAGGGCCTGCGCTACGGCTTCGACATCAGCGACCGCACGGGCCTGCGCAGCGGGACGGTCTACCCCATCCTCCGGCGCCTCGAGGAGTCCGGCCTGGTGCGGTCACGGTGGGAGAGCGCCCCGATCGCCCGGAACGAGGGGCGACCACCTCGGCGCTACTACGAGCTGACGGGGGCCGGGGCCGCCGTCGCGCTCGAGGCGCTCGATCGATATCCGAGGATTTCGGGCATTCTCGTTGATGACACCCCGGGCCGACCGTCACCCGCCCCGGCGTGAGAATGGACGACCCCACGAAAGAGCCGATCCCGGACCGTGGCGGAGCCGACATCCCCGGCCGCGCGATCATCAGTGCGATGTCCGCCGTCGTCCCGTTCTCCCGCCGTGCCGAATGGGTGGCCGAATGGACGGGCGAGCTGGCGCATCGATGGCACGACGTCGAACAGCGCGGGGCCCGGACGCACGCCACCCGCATCGCCCTCACGTTCCGCGCCCTCGGGTGCATCCCGGACGCCTGCTTCCTGAGACGAAGACTCACGGAGACTCCCATGCTCGCGAACGACATTCGGTACGCGCTCCGCACGCTCCTCCGCCGCCCCGGGTTCACGACCGTGGTCGTGCTCACCCTCGCGCTTGGGATCGGGTCCACGACGGCGATCTTCAGCGTCGTCAATGCCGTCCTGCTTCGCTCACTCCCCTTCGATGATCCGCAGCGGCTCGTGGCGCTCCGGGGCACTCCGACGGACGGCGATGTCAGCAAGGTGTCCTCGTCGAGCTCGTGGCCCGATTTCGTCGACTACCGCGCGTCGGCACGCGCGTACGACGAACTCGCGGCGTTCAGCGAATCGGTCGTCACCCTCACCGGGGCCACTCTCGAGCCCGTCCCCGTTCCGGGGGCCGCCGTCACGCCAAATCTCTTCCGCGCCCTCGGTGTCACCCCGACCTTCGGAGGCGCGTTCAGCGACAGTGACGCAGGGGCGGGACAGCCCCGCGTCGTCGTCATCAGCCACCACCTCTGGCGCACCCGGCTCGGGGCGGACAGCGGAGCGGTCGGACGATCGCTCACGATCGATGGTGTTCCGCACGCCATCCTCGGCGTCATGCCCGAAGAGTTCGAGTTCCCCGCGGCGGCCCGACTCTGGGTGCCGCTGATCCCGAGCGGGGCCGCCCTCGAACGAGGAATGCACAACCTCGCGGTCGTCGGGCGCCTCGCGGCCGGAACGACGCGGGACGCGGCTGCAGTCGAGGCGAGACGCATCTTCCGCGCACTCGAGATCGCGCATCCGGAGTCCAATGCGAAGCGCACGGCGAGTGTCGAGCCGCTCGGCGAATCCGCGGTGCGCGGCATTCGCCCCGTGCTGCTCGTGCTCCTTGGAGCCGTCGGCACGGTCCTGCTCATCGTCTGTACGAACGTCGCGAGCCTCTTCCTTGCCCGCGCGGCGTCGCGCGAGCGGGAAGTCGCTGTCCGCATCGCGCTCGGGGCCGGGCGTGGGCGCATTGCGCGACAGTTCCTCGTGGAAAGCGTGCTCCTCTCGGTCACCGGCGGTCTCCTGGGACTCGCCATTGCGCTGTGGGGCGTCGACCTGCTCGTGGCGGCCGCGCCAAGCAGCATTCCACGCGCGAACGAGATCAGCGTCGACCTGCGAGTGCTTGGCTTCGTGCTCGGCGTGTCACTCCTCACCGGCATCGCGTTCGGGGCCATTCCGGCTATCCAGCTTGGGCGTCTCGACGCAAACGGACCGCTGAAGGACGGCTCGCACACGGTGACCGCCACGCGTGTCCGTCGGCGTGTCCGGCAGATGCTCGTTGTCGCCGAGGTGTCGCTCGCGATGGTGCTCGTGATCGGAGCGGGCCTGCTGATCGCCACCGTCGCGCGCCTTCAGCACGTCGATCCGGGGTTCGATCCGCAGCGCATGCTCGTCACGCACCTCCAGCTACCGCCGGCGCGCTACGCGACCCCCGGCCAGGTGCTCGCCTACTACGAGGCCGTGCGGGCAAGAGTCGAGGCGATCCCGGGAGTGCGCGCGGCAGCGGTCGCATTCGAGCATCCACTGAGTCCGGGGTGGACGAGCAGCTTCACCATCGCCGGGCGCGAACCTCCCGCTCGCGGTCATGAGCCAGAGGCTCGCGTGAGACCGATCACGCCGGGCTACCTGCGCACTGCGGGCGCGCAGTTGCTCCGTGGTCGCGACATCACGGCCGCTGATCGCGCCGGCGCGCCGGGCGTCGTGATCATCAACGACGCGTTCGCCCGACAGCATTTCCCCGGCGAGAACCCGCTCGGAAGGCGGCTCGACCGCGGCCCGTGGTGGCCGGAGATGCCGGGCTCCTTCGAGATCATTGGCGTCATTCGGGACGAACGGTTCCTTGGCCTCGCGGTCGCGGCCGACGCCGCGACCTATTTCCCGCATGCCCAGTTTCCGCTCGGCGAGATGTATCTCCTCGTGCGCGCCGCAGGCGACCCGGCTGCCCTCATTCCCTCATTGCGCAACGCCGTCTGGTCCGTCGACCGCGACATCCCGGTCGAGGACGTGCGTACCATGGACGACCTGCTCGGGGGAACGCTTGCCCGTCCCCGGTTCGTCGGCACGCTGCTCGGGCTGTTTGCGGGCGCGGCGCTGCTGCTCTCCGCGCTCGGCATCTACGGGGTCCTGTCGTACACGGTTGCGCAACGCACGCCGGAGATCGGCATCCGCATGGCGCTCGGCGCGCAGCGGGGTGCGGTGATGCGGACGGTGGTCGGGCAGGGGATGGCTCTCGCACTCGCCGGTATCGCCATCGGGGCGGTCGCGGCCGTGGCAGCGACGCGTGCGCTGTCGGGGCTCCTGTTCGGCGTCACGCCCACGGACCCGCTGATCTTCGGGGCCGTCGCGCTGCTGCTGGCGGCCACCGCGCTCGTCGCGGCCTATGTGCCAGCGCGCCGCGCCAGCCGCGTGGACCCGCTCATCGCGCTCCGCCAGGGATGAGACCGGGCGTCGTCACTCGTTCTCGCCCCCTTTCGGGTGACGGTCCCGCAGGTGATCATCGATCACCCCACTCCACCAGGAGCACCAGTGCCGTTCGACCTCACGAACTTCGGACTCGCCGAGATGCTCCAGTGCGGTCGCGGGCTGCGTCGGGCCTCCGAGGGCGCGCACACGGTGCAGGCAGTCGCCGAGCGGACGACGCGATACCTGCATACGGAGTGTGTCGACCCCGCCACCAACAGGTCGGCATGTGCGCTCGTTCGCTTCTACAAGACCCACTCGTTTTCGATGCTTGGACCGGAGGACCAGGACTTCGCGCGCGGACTTCTCGGCGGAACGAAAGCGAAGGCCGGGCTCAAGTGCCTCACCATGCTGGCGACCGCAGGGGATGAGCCGGCGTGGAACAGCCGGAGCGAGTCGCGCGGTCACCGGGTCATTCCGCTGGTAAGCGTGCAGATGGTCGAGGGGGCTCCGATGATCGCATCGCTCATCCGGCAGTTCGGCCTCGACATTGCGGCAGTCGTGTCGCCGCCGACCCTCGCCACCTCGCTCGCGGGCAAGACATACAACGTGTTTCACGTGGCGGAGGCGAAGGGCAGCAGCGCGATCCCCGCGCAAACCGACTTCGTGATTCCCTATGCCGTTCGATCCGCGCTCGGGTTCGGCGGAGTGCTGCGCACAGGGGACCTGTTCGCGGTGATCATGTTCACCAAGGTCCCGATCTCCGAGGACACCGCGAGCCGTTTCCGGAACATTGCGCTCGAGGTCAAGACGCTCCTGTTCAACTTCGAACCGACCGAAGTGTTCGAGCGGCGGTAGCCTAGCGGCCGCGCGCGGCCACCGGCCAGCTCTTCTCGATCGTGTCCCCGCGCAATCCATGGATGGTGTCGTTGAGATGGACGACGATGCACACATGGTTGGGGATGACGCGTACCTGGTCTCCGACGCGCGGCTTCCACGCCGAGCCAGCGAGCTCGAGGATGCCATGCTCCTCGGACATGGCGCGCACGAATACTTCGGGATGGCCAAGCAATACGCCGAACCCTTCGCCTCCCTCGGCGCGCAGGGGTTCGCGCCCGAGCGCCTTGGACCCCGCATCGATGACGGCCTGGCCTGGCACCGCGGTGCTGACCACGGTCGCGAGCACCGTCAGTGCGCAATCGTCCCAGGCGCAGGCCCGGACCTCAGCAGTGGAGCGGTCGTTGTAGACGTACGTGCCGGGGCGCATCTCGGTCACCTTCGGGATCTCATGGGTCCGCATCATCGTCGGGGTGGAGCCGCCGCTCACGACTGGAGGAGCAAGGCCGGCGTCGCCAAGCGCCGTGATGATCCCATCGAGATCCTGCCCGAGCTGCTCGAGCGCGGCATCCTGGTTCTCCACCGCAGCGCGAATGTGACCCGGATAGAAGGCCAGCCCGGCATATTCGAGTGGTGGGCGCGACGCGACGAGGCGCGCGAGCGACGCGACGCCCGCAGCGCTTCCGATTCCTACCCGGTGCATGCCGAGGTCCGCCTCGACATAGACGCGGACGGACCGGCGAGCTGCGGCAGCAGAGCGGGCCAGCTCCTCGACCGCCTCCACCGAATCGAGGGCGACCGTCAGGCGCACGCGCGCCGGCAGCGCCATGAGCCGCCGCAACCGTCCCGCGCCCACGGGCGGGTACGCAACGAGGATGTCGTCGCAGACCTCGCTCATGACCTCTGCCTCGCGAGTCGTCGCGCACGTGACACCCCTGGCTCCACGGCGCAGTTGCTCACCGGCGACCACGGGAGACTTGTGGGTCTTGGTGTGCGGGCGCAGCGCGAGCCCGTGCGCACCGGCATACGCCGCGAGGCGGTCGAGATTGCGCTCCATGCGGTCGAGATCGACAATTGGAGCGGGTGTTTCGAGCGTCGAAAGGGTCATGGCGAAGTCGAGGGAGAGTCGGCGGCAGCGCCGGAAGCTAACGCGATTCCACGGTGCGCCGAGCCCGCGCTGCGTTGACACTGTCCCGGGTTGGCAATACGTTCCGTCCGGTCCGCGATGCTCATTCCGCGGGCGCGAGCGACGAGGGAACCCGGCAGACGCCTCGGTTCCCTTTTTCCGTTCATCGAGACGGTGCGGTGTCTGCGGCTGTTCGCGCTGCCCCGGAATGCGGCTACTCATCTACATAAGGAGTCTATGGCGAAGGAAGAAGCGATCGAGCTCGACGGAACTGTCACCGAAGTGCTGCCCAATGCAACGTTCCGCGTTCGTCTCACGAATGGCCATGACATGCTCGCGACGATCGCGGGCCGGATGCGCCGCTTCCGCATTCGCGTGCTGGCGGGCGACCGCGTGACGCTCGAGGCGTCGCCATACGACCTGAGCCGCGGACGGATCACCTTCCGCCACAAGAGCTGATCACCGCGACCCACGTGCGTCTGCGGAAGTCCCCCGCCGGGGTGACGTAGCGAGGCCCTCGGGTGCCTGTTGGATCAGGGGAGGTTGCGGGAGGCGAGTGCGACCAGTCTTTTATCGGCGCAGCGCGCATACCCCCCGGTGGTTCATGAACTATCCCATCACGCTCCCTCGACATTTCGCGCAGCTCCTTCGGGTGCTGTTGCACGAGAGCACGAACGTCGCGGCGCAGAAGGCGGCCCTCCGCGGGGCCGTCGTTGCCTCGCGCGATGGCCCGGTGATGCTCACCCTCGAGGACCGCGCGCTTCACGCGAACGGCAGCCCTCTCCCGCATGATGTCGAGGGCGCGGACGACCTCGCGACGCAGATGATCGGCCATGGCGTGACGCAGCTCATGGTGAGCGGCAACGCTGCCCCGGCGGACCTCCTTACTGTCGCTCGTACGCTCGCCGAGGCGCCAATGCCGGGCCGAACTGGGCGCGCCATCTCCGCTGCACTCGCGGGTCTCACGTCGCCAACGGTGCGGGCGACGCTCGAAGCGGCCGTGGCGGGCGATACTCCGGAGATCGAGGCGGCACCCCGACCTGCAGCTCCAGCTCCGGTGACGCGCCCGGCGAGGCTGAGCGGGACGTACCTCGCATTCGCCGCCGTGCAGCCGAAGGCGGGATCGGTGGCCGAGACCCTCACGGAGCTGCGGGGCACCACTGCGATTGATGCGATGACCCACCTGCTCGAGGAGCTCGCCGTCCTCGTCGATCGCGCAGCGGCTGAGGGCGCGAGCGACGTCG
>JANOCW010000411.1:0-1951 GCA_031412375.1 Gemmatimonadaceae bacterium
GCCAGGCCGTCGGCCTTGCGCTCGACGTCCTGGCGATTGCGCTAACCAACCTTGCAACGATCGCCGAGCGAAGGATCGACCGCCTCGTGAATCCCGATCTCAACGAAGGGCTGCCGCCCTTCCTCGTCGAGGACGCCGGCGCAAATTCCGGTTTCATGATGGCCCAGGTGACGGCGGCATCGCTGGCGAGCGAGTGCAAGGTGCTCGCGCATCCGGCAACCGTCGACACCATTCCGACTGACGGGAACAAGGAGGATGTCGTCCCGATGTCGATGGGAGCGGCGTGGAAGCTGAGGCGCATCGTCGACAACGTCCGGTACATCCTCGCGATCGAGCTGATGTGCGCGGCACAGGCGCTCGACTTTCGTGCGCCGCTCCGGTCGAGCCGACCCATTCGTTCAGCTCACGAGGGTGTCCGGTCGCTCGTGCGTCATCTCGACAGGGATCGCGTGCTAAGCCCCGACATCCAGGCCATCGCGAAGGCGGTCGGCACGGGCCGGTTCGCCAGCCAGGACATCCAGTGAGCGTTCACGTCGAGGCCTCCGCGCATCGGCAGGGCGCGCGTCCCGTGCGCGCGCCGCGGGGATCCGTGCTGTCCTGTCGGGGATGGCAGCAGGAAGCTGCGCTTCGCATGCTGATGAACAACCTCGACCCCGAAGTCGCGGAGCGCCCGGATGATCTCGTCGTGTACGGTGGAACGGGGCGCGCGGTTCGTGACTGGGCCTGCTTCGATGCCATCGTGGCAGCGTTGCGCGTGCTTGGCAATGACGAAACGCTCCTCGTGCAAAGCGGGAAGCCCGTGGCGGTGTTTCGCACGCATGAGCATGCGCCGCGGGTGCTGATCGCCAATTCCAATCTCGTCGGCAGATGGGCGACGTGGGATGTTTTCCGCGAGCTCGAGCGAAAAGGGCTGACGATGTACGGCCAGATGACCGCGGGCTCCTGGATTTACATCGGCACGCAGGGGATTCTGCAGGGGACCTACGAGACCTTCGCCGCGGTCGCAACGCGTCACTTCGGCGGTTCGCTGGCCGGCCGTCTCGTGGTGACGGCTGGGCTGGGCGGCATGGGTGGCGCACAACCCCTCGCCGCGACGATGCATGGCGCGGCCGTGCTAGCGATCGAAGTCGACGAATCCCGCGCTGCAAAGCGCCTCGAAACAGGCTACTGCGACCGAATGACGCATTCGCTCGATGAGGCGCTCGCGCTCGTCGACGAGGCCCGCGCTCGCGGCGCCGCGCTCTCGGTGGCGCTCATCGCGAATGCCGCCGATGTGCTGCCGGCGCTCGCCGCTCGGGATATCGTTCCGGATGTCGTCACGGACCAGACGAGCGCTCACGACACACTGAACGGATACATCCCGCGTGGGCTGACTCTCGCCGCTGCCGCGGAGCTTCGCGCCTCGGATCCGGCTGCGTACATCGTCGCGTCCACGGCATCCATCGTCCAGCACGTCCGCGCCATGCTCGAGCTGCAGCGGCGCGGTTCGGTGGTGTTCGACTACGGCAACAACATTCGCACCGTCGCCCTCGACGCTGGCGTGGTGAACGCCTTCGACTTTCCCGGGTTTGTCCCCGAGTACGTTCGGCCGCTGTTCTGCCAAGGGAAGGGACCATTTCGCTGGGTCGCGCTGTCGGGCGATCCAGCGGACATCCATCGGACGGACGACCTCGTTCTCGAGCTGTTTCCGCACGACGAACACCTCCGCCGCTGGATTACGCTCGCCCGGGAGCGCGTGCAGTTCCAGGGCTTGCCTGCGCGCATCTGCTGGCTTGGGCAGGGGGAGCGAGCCCGGTTCGGGGTCGCCTTGAACGACCTCGTCGCCGCGGGCGAGCTCTCGGCGCCGATCGTGATCGGGCGGGATCACCTTGACACGGGGAGCGTTGCCTCGCCATTTCGCGAAACCGAGGCGATGCTGGATGGAAGCGACGCGATCGCCGACTGGGCGATC